>JAICUI010000025.1 GCA_025935925.1 Chloroflexota bacterium | reverse complement strand
CGGCGACCGAAGTCCTGGAGACACCCGGCTCGTCCACCTGGTGGACGACGGCCGACGGGTCGGGCTGGGACCCCGTCACGACGTTCGCGCCGCTCGGTGTCTGGCACGGCGAGGGCGAGGGCAGCGGGCTCATCGCCAACGGGACGATCGACGGCGACGGCGAACACATCCTCGCCCTCCGCCGCAACGGCGGCGTGGCAGCGTGGCTCTCGACCGACGGCGCCCGGTGGCACGACCTGCCGGTCCACGGACTGCCCTCGACCGCGAAGGACGCCTGGCCGGCGTTCACCCTCCGCGTGCTGCCGAGGGGCGTGCTCGTCGACGATGGCGACGGCCACGCGTTCTACGGCATCCCGAACGGGTGAACCGACGCCAGCGGCTGGAGGGGAGGTTCGAGGCCGTGCCCCGCGCGTCGCGGGCTGACGGGCGGCCACGCCGCCGCACCGGTACGCTCTCCCGCGATGAACGAGCCGATCGACGACGACACCTTCGAGGACTGGGTGTGGGAGGCCATCGACGCCATGCCGGCGCCGTTCCGCGAGCAGCTGGGCTCCGTCGCGATCACCGTCGAGGACTGGCCGACCCCGGAGCAGCTCGCACGGCTCCGCGCGCCGGGTCTGTACGGGCTGTACGAGGGCGTGCCCCGTTCCCGGCTGAGCGCCGACTCGACGCCGGTTCCGTCGCGGATCACGATCTACCGCGGTCCGTGCCTGCGATCCGCGACGACGATCGAGGGCGTCCGCGACCGCGTGCAGGACACGGTGCGCCACGAGATCGCGCACCACTTCGGGATCTCCGACGCGCGCCTCCACGAGCTCGCCGAGGAGCGGCACGGCGCCTGAGGCGTCGCTGCCATACTCCCCGCCGTGGACGCCCGCATCCTGCTCGTCGAGGACGACCCGTCCATCCGCGAGGTCACCGCGCTCGGCCTGTCCGGCGCGGGGTTCGACGTGACGACGGCGGCCGACGGCGCGGAAGCCCTCGATCGCTGGCGAGCCGAGCGGCCGGACCTCGTCCTGCTCGACGTCATGCTGCCGCGGCTGGACGGGCTCGAGGTGCTGCGCGCCATCCGGCGCGAGGCCACGACGCCCGTCGTGATGCTGACCGCCCGCGCCGACACGATCGACGTCGTCGTCGGCCTGGAGTCAGGCGCGGACGATTACGTGCGCAAGCCGTTCGAGATGCCGGAGCTCGTCGCCCGGGTCCGCGCCGCGCTCCGCCGTCACCAGGCGGCCTCGGGCCCGGACGAGAGCGCGCTGATCAACCTCGGGCCGCTCCGGATCGACACCGCGGGCCGGACCGTGAGCCGCGACGGCGCCGACGTCGCGCTCACGCGCACCGAGTTCGACCTGCTCGTCGAGCTCGCGCAGCACCCGGGCCAGGTGTTCACCCGCGAGGTCCTGCTCGACCACGTCTGGGGCTACGACTACCTCGGCGACTCCCGGCTCGTCGACGTCGCCGTGGGCCGCCTCCGCGCGAAGGTCGAGACCGACGCCGCAAACCCGGCGCTCATCCTCACGGTGCGCGGCGCGGGGTACAAGGCCGCGAGGCCGGCCGGCTGACGTGCCGGGCATCCGCGCCCGTGTCGCGCTGACCCTCGTCGCGCTCGTGGCGGTCACCGTCACGGCGATCGGCATCGGCGTCTACGCGTTCGTCGATTCGTCGCTTCGCAACCGGCTCATCGAGGACGCCCGGCAGCAGGTCGACTACAACCTGTCCGTGCTGCTCCCGGGCGCCGACCCGCGGCCCACCGACAAGCGCGCGTTCGAGGCGAGCGGCCTGCCCGACGCCTTCGCGCTCCGCGGGTCGACCCGCGTCCTCGCCGACTTCGGCGACGGCGACCCCTACGACCCGGAGGACCTCGCGGGTGCCCTCGGCCAGGTGTCGCCCGAGGTCCGGACGCTCGTGCAGGGCGGCCAGATCGGGTTCGCCTGGCAGACGCTGGCGGGCGCGCCGTACCTCGTCGTCGGGGGTCAGCAGGGCGGCCCGCCCGCGCTCTACTTCCTGTATCGCGCCGATCCCATCGACAACGCGCTCGCGCAGCTGCGCTTCGGGCTCGTCGCGGCCGGCATCGCGGCGATCGGTGTCGCGCTGCTCGTCGCCGGCATCATCGCCCGCTGGCTGCTCCGTCCGGTGGCGGAGGCCGGCACCGCGGCTCGGCGGATCGCGTCCGGCGACCTCGGGGCGCGCGTTCCCGAGGGCGGCACGGACGAGGTCGGGCGATGGGCGGCCGACTTCAACCGCATGGCGGACTCCCTCGAGCGCACGGTCGCGCGGCTGGAGACGGCGCAGCACCAGAACCGGGCGTTCGTGGCCGACGTGGCCCACGAGCTCCGCACGCCGCTCACGGCGCTCGTCGCCGAGGCGTCCCTGATCGAGGGACAGCTCGACGCCCTCTCGCCCGACACGCGCCGCGCGGCGGAGCTCCTCGTCCGCGACGTCCGCCGGCTGCGCATCCTCGTCGACGACCTGATGGAGGTGTCGCGCTTCGACGCCGATGCGGAACGGCCGACCCTCGAGCCCGTCGACCTCGGGCGCGTGGTCACGGGAGCGGTCGCGTCGCGCCTCCCGGAGGCGGCGGTCACGCTGCCCGCAAGGCCGCTCGTGGTCGACACGGACCCGCGCCGTCTCGACCGGATCCTCGGCAACCTCCTCGACAACGCGCGCGACCACGCGCCGGGATCGGCCGTCGAGGTCGCGCTCACGTCCGCGCGGGAAGGTGCCGTGGTCGTCGTCGCCGACCGCGGGCCGGGCGTCCCGCCGGACGCGCTGCCACGCCTGTTCGACCGCTTCTACAAGGCCGACCCGTCGCGCGCCGGCGGCAGCTCCGGGCTCGGACTCGCGATCGCCGCGGAGCACGCGGCGCTGCTCGGCGGCTCGCTCCGCGCCCGCCCTCGCCCGGGCGGCGGGATGGTGTTCGCGCTCACGCTGCCCGTCACGGGACCGTTACCGGCGAGCGATCGGCTCGACACGGCGGCGGCCGATGCTCCGGCCTCTTGGAACCCGACACCGAGGACCGACCCGTGAGCGCCCGCCCCGCCTTCGTCACCGCGCTGCTCGCCGTGCTGCTGCTCGCGATCTCGGCCTGCTCGCCGACCGCCGGCGCACTCGGCACGCCGAGGAGCCCCGCCGTCACCGAGGCGCCGTCCGATGCCGCCGCACCGTCCGACGCGGCACCCGGGACGGCGACACCCGCCAGCCCCGCATCGAGCCCGGCACCGTCCCCAACGCCTGCCGCACCGTCGGCGTCCGATGCGCCGCCCACGAAGCCCCCGACCACGACCACCCCGACGCGGACGCCCGCGCCCGCCCCGACCATCGCGGCCACGTCGATCGTCCGCGCCTACTTCATGCTCGGCAGCGTGACCGGCAACGACGGCCTCGCCCCCGTGCTGCGCGAGGTACCGGCGACGAAGGCCGTCGCCCGCGCCGCGATGCTGCAGCTCCTCGAGGGGCCGCAGGGCGCCGAGCTCCGTGCCTCGCCCGCGATGTACTCGAGCATCCCGGCGGGCACCCGCCTCGTCGACCTGTCGATCGCGAACGGTGTCGCGACGGTCGTGCTGTCGTCCGAGTTCACGGGCGCCCAGGCGAACTTCCAGGCGACGACCGCCCGCGCGCAGGTCGTCTACACCCTGACCCAGTTCTCGACGATCAAGCAGGTGAGCGTCGGCGTCGCGGGCAGCGACCCGGAGCCGCCGGCGGCCCGAGCCGACTACCAGTCGATCGCCCTGCCGGCGATCTTCGTCGACCGGCCGGCGTGGGGCGCGGCGGCCGGCAACCCGGCCCGCGTCACCGGTCTCGCGAACGTGTTCGAAGCGACGTTCCGCGTCCAGGTGCTCGACGGCAAGGGCACGGTCCTCGCGGACAGGCAGGTGATGGCGACGTGCGGGACGGGCTGCTGGGGCAGCTTCAAGGTCGACGTCCCGTACGCGATCGCGAAGGCGCAGTACGGCACGCTGCGCGTGTTCAGCCTGTCGGCGAAGGACGGGACGCCCGAGAACGTGACCGAGTACCGGGTGTGGCTGACCCCCGCCGGGTGACCGGCCGCCGCGCAGCCGCTACGGGAGGCGCGAGAAGGCGTCGACCAGCAGCCGGGTGAACCGGCCACGGTCGATCACGATGCCGACGTCGGCGTTCGGGGTCCGTCCGTCGCGCTGGAGCCGGTAGGGCAGCCCGTCGCACACCGTCCGGCCGCGCGCGGGCCCGTGGGTCGTGTCGACGGCCACGTGATAGGGCGCGACCGCGACGAGGTCCGGGACGACCAGGTGCGCGACCGCGACCGCGTCGTGGATCGCCGTGGTCGTGGCGCCCGACCACTCCCGGTTGCGGTCGAGCGCGAAGTCCGTCAGCTCGGCGGCGATCCCGGCCGACCGGGTGCCCGTCGCCCGGAGTGACGCCGTCGCCTCGCGGTCGAGGAGCGCCTGATGCGTCACGTCGAGCCCGATCATGGTGATCGGGATCCCGGAGCGGAACACGACGTCCGCCGCGTCCGGGTCCGCCACGATGTTGAACTCGGCGCTCGACGTGGTGTTCCCCTCGCCGATCGAGCCGCCCATCAGGCACAGGTGCGAGATCTTCGACGCCTGCCGCGGATACTCGCGCAGCAGGAGCGCGATGTTCGTCAGCGGACCGATCGGCGCGATGGCGACGGGCTCCGGGCTCTCGGCGAGGAGCCTCGCGATGAGCGCGACCGCGCCCTCGGGGCGTGGGGTCGTGGGCGCGGGGTCGAGCTGCGTGTTCCCGATGCCGCTCTCGCCGTGAACCTCCGTCGCGCGCACCACGGACCCGAGCAGGGCGCCGGCTGCGCCCTCGGCCACCGGCACGTCGTCCCGGCCGTAGGCGTGGAGCAGCCGGAGCGCGTTCTCGGTGCAGCGATGGACGTCGGCGTTGCCGCCCACCGTGGTGACGGCGAGCAGCCGGAGCTCGGGGCTCGCGCACGCGAGGCCGATGGCCAGCGCGTCGTCGAGCCCCGGGTCGGAGTCGATGATCAGCGGCAGCGGCCGCTCGCGCGTCCCGAACGGCGCCGTCCGCGGCGACGCGGGCGCCTTGTGATACGTCGGGATCGCGTGGACCGCGCCCCAGTCCTCGACGTTGTGCCCCGCGCTCATCGGCTCAGCCCTGGTCGTACGGCTGGCCGGCGGCCGCCGGGCCGCGCACCCGCCCGACGACGCCCGCAACGACGATGATCGTGACGAGGTACGGGATGCTGTTGAGCAGCTGCGGCGGGACGTCCACCCCGAGCACCGAGAGGAGCGCCTGGCTGGCGTCGGCGAACCCGAACACCATCGCCGCCCCGAACGCGTAGATCGGGTTCCACGCCCCGAAGATGACGGCCGCGAGCGCGATGAACCCGCGGCCGGCGCTCATCTGCATCTGGAACGAACCCGCGGACGCGAGGCTGAACGACGAGCCCGCGATGCCGGCCAGGATCCCGGCGACGATCATCGCCCGGTAGCGGATCTTGATCACGTCGATGCCGACCGTGCCGGCCGCCGACGGCTTCTCGCCCGACGCGCGGAGCCGCAGGCCCCAACGAGTGCGGAACAGCATGTACGCGAACGCAGCCATCACGATCACCGCGAAGTACAGGTACGGCGATCCCTGGAACGCGATCGGGCCGAGGATCGGGATCTGCGACAGCACCGGCACCTGGATGTTCTCGACCGTGGGCGGCGTGTTGAGCTCGGTCTGCTTGGTCAGGATCCGGAGGAACAGGAAGTTCGTGATCCCCACGGCGCCGATGTTGATCACGATGCCCGCGATGATCTGGTCGACCCGCCAGCGAATCCCGAGCCAGGCCAGGAGCAGGCTGACGAGGATCCCGGTGACGGCGGCGGCGAGGACGCCGGCGAGGACGCCGATCGTCGGGTTCGCCGCGGGACCGAGCGCGAGCATCGTGACGCTCGCGACCACGGACGCCGCGCACGCGCCCATCAGGAACTTGCCCTCGATGGCGATGTTGTTGATCCCGGACCGCTCGGCCAGGATTCCGGCGAACGCGCCCAGCGAGATCGGGGCGGCGTAGGTGAGCGTCCCGGCGAACACGATCGTCACGTTCGCGGGCTTGCCGGCCAGCAGCCCGGCGAACGTCGCGGCGACCCAGAACGGGATCACGATCAGGAGCGCGCGCCGCCACTGGAAGCTCGGGCCGCGGACCAGCTGGATCACGCCCGCGACGCCCGTCACGACACCCGCGAGCAGCCAGAGCACGCCGACCTGCGTCGCGATCGTGAACGTGTTGCCGCCCTGCTTGTCGACCCAGAACGAGAACGTCGCGGCGACGTCCATCGTCTGGATGGCGAACTGGAGCGCGAACAGCCCGAGCGCAGCCATGACGACGCCCCGGATGCGGGCGGACCGGATCGCGGCTCGCTCGGCGGCGCTCAGCTCCGGGCGGACCTCCTCGAAGGTGGGGCTCGCGGCGGTCATGCGGCGCTCCCCTCCTTCGCGGCCGCGTTGTCGTCGAACCGTTTGGGCATCCGCGTCGCGTCGAAGCGGTACAGCCAGCGGATGAGCCCGGGTGCCGCCACGAACATGATCACGAGGGCCTCGATGAAGATGATCAGGTCGGCCGGGATGCCGGTCTTGATGCCCATCAGGTGGCCGCCGTTGCTGAGGGCGCCGAACAGGAGCGACGCGACCACGATGCCCAGCGGCCGGTTGCCGGCGAGGAGGGCCAGCGCGATCGCGGTGAAGCCGACGCCCGTGCTGATGTCGTTCGACATCTGGGTGACGTCGCCCAGGACCGCCATCGAGCCACCGAGCGCGGCGAGCCCGCCGGACAGCGTCATCGCGAGGATGATCGAGCCCGTCGCGCTCATCCCGGCGTAGCGGGCGGCGTGCATGTTGAAGCCCGAGGCGCGCAGCTCGAAGCCCTTGGTCGTCTTGAACAGGAACCACGACACGACGACGGCCATCGCGAGGGCAAGCACGAAGCCCCAGTGGAGCCGCAGGGCGGGCAGCGGGATCAGCACCGGGACGCGCACGAAGTCGAGCACCTTGGAGATCGGCTCCGAGCTGCCGGCCTTCCGCAGGAAGTCCGACCGCAGGCCGAACAGCACGACCTGCGCGGCCACGTAGTTGAGCATGATCGTCGTGATGACCTCGTGGGCGCCGGCCTTCGCCTTGAGGAACCCCGGGATGAACCCCCACAGGGCGCCCGTCAGGACGCCGCCGATGGTCGCGGCGACGAGGATCACGGCCGCCGGGACCGTGTCCTTGAGCAGGATCGCGACGACCGTCGCGCCGAACGCGCCGAGCACGTACTGGCCCTCGACGCCGATGTTGAACACGCCGCTCCGGAACGAGATCGCGACCGCCAGGCCGCAGAAGATCAACGGGCTCGCGGCGACGAGCGTCTCGGTGAGCGGCCGGATCGCGGTGGCGACGCTGCGCGCGGTGGGCGACGTGATCGCGGTGCCGACCTTGTCCGGGTCGCCGAGGGCGCCCGTGACCATCGCGTAGTAGGCCTGGCCGATGAGGCCGAGCGCGCCGCCGATGGCCGCCGCCGGGTCGGTCCCGAGCTTGGACAGGTTGTTGAAGTCCGTGATGAGGATGAAGATCGACCCGACGATGAACGCCGTCACGATGGCGAGGATCGGGGTGACGGCCGGGCGCAGCGCCCGCGTCGCGCGGCTCAATGCACGCCTCCCATCAGCATGCCGACCTTCTCGTAGGTGGCGTCGTCGCCGTCGACCACGCCGACGATCTCGCCGCCCTGCATGACCGCGACCCGGTCGCCGACCGCCAGGACCTCGTCGAGCTCCGTGCTCACGATCAGGACCGCGGCGCCCTGGTCGCGCTGCTCGACCATCCGCTTGTGGATGTACTCGATGCTGCCAACGTCGAGCCCGCGGGTCGGCTGCGCCGCGATGACGAGCCGGACGGGCCGGCTGAACTCGCGCGCGACGACGACCTTCTGCTGGTTGCCGCCCGACAGCGAGCCGGCGTAGGTGTGAATCGACGGCGTCCGGACGTCGTAGTCCTTGACCGCGACCGCGGCGCGCTCGTCGATCGCCTGGCGGTTGAGGCGGATGCCGTTGCTGTACGGCTCGCGGTGGTACGTGTCGAGGATGAAGTTCTCGGCCACGGTCATCGCGCCGATGAGGCCGTCGCGGTTGCGGTCCTCGGGCACGTGCGCCACACCGAGGTCCGCGATCTGGCGGGGCGTCGACTTCGTGACGGACTTGCCGTCGATCGTGATGTCGCCCGAATCGACGGCACGGAGCCCGACGATCGCCTCGACGAGCTCCGTCTGGCCGTTGCCCTGGACGCCCGCGAGCGCGAGGATCTCGCCGGCCCGGATCTGGAGCGCCACGCCGTTGACCGCCATGTGGCCCCGGTCGTCGCGGACGTGCAGGTCGGACAGCTCGAGGACGACGTCGCGCGGCTGCGCGGGTCCCTTGGCGACGGTCAGCTCGACGTCGCGGCCGACCATGAGGTTCGCGAGCCGCTCGCGCGTCGCCTCCTTCGGGTCGACCGTGCCCGCCACGCGGCCCCGGCGCAGGACGGTGATCTTGTCCGCGACCTCGAGGACCTCGTTCAGCTTGTGGGTGATGAAGATGATCGTCGTGCCGTCCTTGGCCAGGCCGCGGATGATCCCGAACAGCTCCTCCGTCTCGAACGGCGTCAGCACGGCCGACGGCTCGTCGAGGACGAGGATGTCGCTCTTGCGGTAGAGCGCCTTCAGGATCTCGACGCGCTGGCGCACGCCGACCGGCAGGTCCTCGATCTTCGCGTCCGGGTTCACGTTCAGCCGGTACTGCTGCGACAGCTCGAGCACGCGCGCCCGGGCCGTCTTGCGGTCGAACGAGCCGAGCGGACCGCTGACGCTCTCCGCGCCGAGCGCGACGGCCTCGACCACGTCGAACACGGGCACGAGCTGGAAGTGCTGGTGGACCATCCCGATCCCGGCTTCGATCGCCTGGCGCGGATCCGTGAACGTGCGCGGCGTTTCGTCGATCAGGATCTCGCCCGAGTCCGGCTTGTACAGGCCGGACAGGATGTTCATGAGCGTCGACTTGCCGGCCCCGTTCTCGCCGAGCAGGCCGAGCACCTGTCCGCGGTCGGCGGAGATCGAGATCCGGTCGTTGGCGAGGACGCCCGGGAACCGCTTGGTGATGTCCCTGAGCTCGAGGCGCATGGAGCGGCAGGGCCTCCTCGGGGGTCAGTCGGGGATGATCGGGGTCGATAGGCGCCCGCCCGCCCCGGGAAACCGGGGCGGGCGGGCAGGCGCTCCTGGGTCGAGACCGCGCTACTTGAGGTAGTCGGCGATCTTGATCGTGCCGGAGGCGATGTCCGCCTTCAGCTGGTCGACCTCGGCCTTGAGATCCGCGGGGACCTGCGAGTCGAGATCGTGGTACGGCGCGAGCGTCACGCCGCCGTTCGCGAGCGTGCCCTCGAAGTTCTCGCCGCCGGTGTCGCCACCGGAGTTCTTCTTGATCGTCTCGAGCACGGCGACGTCGATGACCTTCTGCGCGGAGGTCAGGATCGCCTTGCTGTACTCGGCGAGCGAGAGGGCCTGGTCGGTGTCGACGCCGATCGCCCACTTGTTGGCGGCGAGCATGGCCTTGATGGTGCCGTTGCCCGTCGCGCCCGCGACCGGACCGACGATGTCGGCGCCCTGGTCCTCGAACGTCTTGGCGAGCTGCTCACCCTTGGCCGGGTCGCCCCAGGGGTTGTCGCCGCCGACGAAGGTACCGGTCTGCTTCGCGGCATCCCAGCCGAGGAGCTTGACGGTGGCGCCCTTCTTCTCGTTGTAGATCTTGATGCCGGCGTAGTAGCCGTCCATGAACCGGGTGACACCCGGGAACTGCTGGCCGCCGTAGGTCCCGATGACCTTGCTCTGGCTGAAGCCTGCGGCGACGTAGCCGGCGAGCGTCGCGGCCTCGTCGATCTGGAAGTCGAGGCCGGTGAAGTTGGCCGGGGTCTTGCCGTTGGTCGCCTCGTCCCACGTCGCGTCGACCTGGGCGAACGAGATGTCCGGGTTGGCGAGCGTGGCATCGACCGTCGCCTGGGCCTGGTTGAAGCCGACGGTGACGATGGTCTTGCAGCCCTCGTCGATCAGCCGCTGGATGTTCGCGGCGTAGTCCGTCGCGCCCTGCGCCTCGCTGTAGGCCGTGTCGTAGCCGAGCGCCTTCGCGTCGTCGAGGCCCTTCTTGGCGAGGTCGTTGAAGCCCTTGTCACCGAGGCCGCCGGTGTCGAACGCGACGCACGCCTTCCAGTCGGTGTTGACGGCGCCACCCGAGGCCTCGGCCGAGGGGGCCGCGCTCCCGGGAGCTCCGCTCTCGGGCGCCATGCTCTCCGGTGCCGACGACGCCGCGGTCGACGGGGCCGTGCTCGGCGCCGTGGTCGGGGCCGTGGTCGCCGACCCGCCCGAACACGCCGCGATGAGGATGGCCGACGCCGCACCGAGGGCGATCAGCCTGCTGGAAACCTGCAACTCGAAACTCCTCCTGCGATCCCGGGGTCCCTCGGCACGGGTCCGGGCCTGCCGTACTGTAGCGCGAACCTGCAACCTGTCGTGGCCGTGCGCGGAGGTAGCCTCGGAACGTGATGTGGGAGACGGATCGAGCGGCGGTCGCGGACCTCATCGAGGTCCAGGAAGGCCGGTCGCCGGTGCCGCTGATGGACCGCCCCGCGATCGCGGAGCTGCTCCGCGGCCGACCCCGGATCGCCATCGTCGGCGCCTCGCAGCAGCCGTATCGGGCGTCGAACGGCGTCCTCCACAACCTGCGCCGGCTCGGGTACGACGTCGTCGCCGTGAACCCGACCGTGGACGCCATCGACGGCCTGCCCTGCTACGCGTCGCTCGCCGCGGCCGTCGACGCGACCGGCCCGGTCGACGTGGTCGACGTGTTCCGGCGCGCGGACCAGTGTGTCGCGCACGCGCGCGAGGCGGTCGAGGTCGGCGCGAAGGTCCTGTGGCTCCAGCTCGGGATCGCGAACCTCGAGGCGGGGCGGATTGCCGACGACGCCGGGCTGCGGGTCGTGATGGACCGCTGCACGTCCATCGAGGCCGAGCGGCTGGCGGCCTCCGGAGGCTGACCGCCCGGGCTCGTACCCGCACGGCATACTGGCGCGGTCCCCACCCGACCCGTCGCGGAGGCCGTCGATGCCCATCCACATCACCGCCCAGCCGGGCGACCTCGCCAAGGTCGTCCTCCTCCCCGGCGACCCCAACCGCGCCACGCGGATCGCGGCCCGTTTCGACGGCGGGGTCGAGCACAGCCGGCTCGTCTCCGAGCATCGCGGGCTGCTCGGCTACACCGGCACGGTCGACGGCGTCCCGGTGTCGGTGCAGACGACGATGATGGGCACGCCGACGACGTCGATCGTCATGGAGGAGCTCCTCATGCTCGGCGTGGAGACGTTCATCCGTGTCGGCACGACGGGCGGCTACCGCGGGACGGGGATCGGCGATGCGATCGTCGCGCTGGCGGCGGCCGGGCACACGGGCATCAACGCGATCCTGGGCGGCGGCGAGGCGACGGCGCCGACGGCGGACTGGGACGTGGTCAACGCGCTGCGCGACGCGGCGGTCGCCGAGGGGCTCGTGACGCACGTGGGGCCCATCATCACCAGCGACGTGTTCTACGACCCGCACCCCGAAGGCGCGGTGCGCTGGGGCCGGCGCGGCTACCTCGGGGTGGAGATGGAGAGCGCGGCGATCTTCCTGCTGGCCATGCGCGAGCGGGCGAAGGGGCGACTGGTCCGCGCGGGGACGATCCTCACCGTGTCCGACACGCTCGAGGACCCGGCCGAGACCGAGGAGGGCAAGGACGCCTGGTTCCGGCCGCCCGAGGACGAGGTCACCCGCCGGGTGGATCTGACGATCGGCGCGGCGCTGAAGGCGGCCGCAGCGCTCGGCCGGGGCTGAATCCGGCGGGAGCGGCCGTCAGCCGACGAACGACAGCCCGCGCTCGAAGTCGTCGACCAGGTCGTCGAGGTCCTCGCAGCCGACCGACACGCGGATGATCCCGCCGTCCTTGGGACGCGGATAGACGAGCGTGTACACGTCGCCGAGGCTCACGGCGATGTCGCACAGCGCGAGGTGGTCGGTGAACGCGGCCATCGCATCCAGCCCGCCGCGTGGCTTGAACGTCACCATCGCGCCGAACCGGCCGCCGAGCAGCCGCGCAGCGACCGCGTGGTCCGGGTGCGAGGCGAGCCCCGGGTACCGGACCCACTCGACCTTCTCGTGACCCTCGAGGAACGCCGCCAGCGCGGCGGCGTTGGCCGAGCCGGCGGCGGAACGGAGCGGCAGCGTCCTGACGCCGCGCAGCACGAGGAACGAGTTGAACGGGCTCGCCGCCTGGCCGAACGTGTCGACCTGCTTTCGGATCGGGTCCATCAGCCGCTTCGCGCCGGAGACGACGCCGCTGACGGCGTCGCCGTGGCCCGAGAGGTACTTCGTCGCCGCGTGGAGGACGATGTCGGCCCCGTGCTCGAGGGGACGAAGCAGCGCCGGGCCGAGGAACGTGTTGTCGGCGACGACGATGAGCCCGCGCCGGTGGGCGAGCCCGGCGATCGCCTCGAGGTCCGGCATCCGCAGCCGCGGGTTGGTCGATGTCTCGAGGAACACGAGGCGCGTCCGGTCGGTGATCGCCGCCTCGACCGCCGCGAGGTCCGTCATGTCGACCGGTGTCACGCCGATCTCCCGCCGCGGCAGGTCCTCCTCCCACAGCACCTTCGTGATCGCGAACAGCTCGTCGCCCAGGACCACGTGGTCGCCGGCACGGAGATGGGCGAACAGCGTCGCCGACACGGCCGCCATCCCGGACGCCGAGACGACGCAGTCCTCGGCGCCCTCGAGCGAGGCGACCTTCTCCTCGAGCGCCCGGTTGGTCGGGTTGCCGGTCCGGGAATAGAAGTACGACGTGGGGTTCCACTCGAGCGCGCGGTCGACCGCCGCCTCCTTGTCGGCCGCGGTGTCGAACGCGAACGTGGCCGTCGCGTAGATCGGGGTGTTGTGGGCGTGGGTCACGGGATCGGGACCTTCGCCCGCGTGGATCGCCCGGGTCGCGAAGCCCTTGCCGTGCGTTCGTTCGCGCATGACGGCCAGTCTAGGGTGGGCCGCAGTGCGTACGCTTCGCCGATGGACCGGACGAGCTGGTGGCACGCGCTCGACGCCGACGCGACGGCCCGCCTCGCCGACACCTGGATCCCGGTCGGCACCCCGGGGTTCTCGGGCGAGGCCAAGCGCCGCTGGCGCGACGTGCTCGACGGCCGGTTCGGCGCCGACGGGTGGCGGCTGTCGCACATCGTGCGCGGGCGGGTGGTGCCGTTCGCGGAGGCGGTCCTCGAGTACGAAGCCGCGTACCGCGCGTACCTCCTCGAGCGGCCGTCCCTCGTCCGGTTCCTCGTGGAGCGCTGCGGCAACGTCTACGACTACGCGGTCGAGAACGTGCACGACGACGGTTACGACCAGCCCCACACCGTCGCGAACCACTACCAGGACGTGGCGGTCCGGCGGGTGATCGCGGGGCTCGTCGGCGACCCGGCGTGGCCGTGGGTGACCGACACCGACACCGCGCCGGCCGACCTGGTCGACCTCGGGACAGGACGGATCGAGCGCGTGCCTCGCGCCCGCGGGTTCCGGGGCGACGGGTTGCTCCAGATCCGCGAGCCCGACTCGCCGGGGTACGCCCTGAGCCCCGCCGTCGTGCCGGCGCACGACCCGGCGCTCCTCGTTTCGGTTCCCGGTCGGAGCGAGTGGTATCACGCCGAGGGATGCGGCCACCTGTCGGTGGAGGCGTTCTGGCAGTCGAGCAAGGTGGTCGAGGTGCGCTACGACCGGTTCCTCGCGCTGGGCGAGGGCCGCGCGACGCCGCTCGCGGGGCTGTGACCGGACCGCGCCCCGGGGCGGCGGAGGCGCCGCAGCTCCTGCTCGGCGCGCTGAGCCTCGACATCTATGTTGGGCACGACCTCGTCCTCCCCGGCGGTGGCGTCCTGAACATGGCGTGGCGATGGCGGCGCGACGGGATCCCGTTCCGGCTCCTGTCGCGGGTCGGCGACGACCGGCCGGAGGTGTTCCGCGCGTTCCTCGATCGGCATGGCATCGCGGTCGAACCCGGGCTGGTCGCGACCGGCCGATCGGCGTCGATCGACATCGCCATCCGGCCGGACCTCCAGCCGTGGATGGACAACTTCGTCGAGGGCGTGTGGGAGACGTTCCGGCTGACGCCCGACGAGGAGGCGCGCCTCGTCGAGGGCGCGTCGCTCCACGTCGTGCTCGTGGAGGGCGGGATCCGCGAGCTGCGACGCCTCGCCGCGGCCGGGGCGACGCGGGGGCTCGAGGTGACCGCCGACTTCCTGTCGTTCCGCCACTACACGCTGCAGCGATTCGCGGGGACGATGACGGATGTCGACATCGGGTTCGTGGGCTGGCCGGGCCGCACGCGCGACGACGAGCTGCGCGGGCTGCGGGCGATCGCGCACGACCAGGCGAAGCTCGTGGTCGTGACGTTCGGGTCGCAGGGCGTTCGAGTGTTCGACGGTCGGCCGGGCGGCGTCGACCGCTTCATCCCCGTGCACGCTGTGCCGGTCGAAGGGACGACGCTCGGCTGCGGGGACGCGTTCATCGCCGGGTTCCTGGAGGCGTGGCGGTCGTCGCGCGATGTCGTCGCGGCCGTCGAGCGCGGCAAACGGCTCGGCGCCGAGGCGACGGCGTGGCGCCGGCCGCTCCCCGACGACGCGTATGGGCCGGACGCGGCGGAGGCCCTTGCCGCGGCGGACGCTGCCGCCGCAGCGGGGCGGTGAGGAGCCGCGGCGGCGGCCGTGAGGAGCCGCGGCGGCGGCCGTGAGGAGCCGCGGCGGCGGCCGTGAGGAGCCGCGGCGGCGGCCGTGAGGAGCCGCGGCGGCGGCCGTGAGGAGCGATCGCCGGCGGCCTCATGCGGAGCGGATCCGGAGCCCGTGATCCCCGGCCGGGCGGCGGTTCCGAGCCGGTGATCCGCCCGTCGAGGCTGGCGCGGCGCCGGGTGCCGCCGCAGCCGACCGGGTCGCGGAGCCGCCGGTTGCGGCGACCGGGACCGCCCCGGCCTCGGGTGCTCGCCCGGCGCGACCGTGCGTCGCTGAACCGGCGGGCGGAGCGGTCGGGCACCGTCGCGACGCGGGGTCGACTCGCGGCAGCGACCGTGAGTCGCTGAACCCGCGGGCCGGGCCGTCCGGCACCGTCGTCGACACCGGGTCGACCCTCCGCGGCAACCGTGAGTCGCTGAACCGGCCCTCAAGACGCGCCGAGCGGCGGTCCGCCGCCCGGTGCGCCGTGGCAGAGCGACTCTGCGTCGCGGATGGCCACGCAACGAGCCGCGGCGCCAAGCGAGAACGGCAGTTCGGCGACGCTGCGTCGCGGCGTGGGCGGCGCGGCGTGCGAGAGGAGCGGCGTGGAGCAGCGGTGCAGGAGTCGCGCGCCGCTGGAGTCGCGCGGTGCAGGAGTCGCGCGCCGCTGGAGTCGCGCGGTGCAGGAGTCGCGCGCCGCTGGAGTCGCGCGGTGCAGGAGTCGCGCGCCGCAGCCCAGCGGTCAACCGCCGCGTGGCGCCTCGCCGTCACCGAGCGCCCGGGTCGCGGTGTCGAACTCGTCCCGGGTGATCTCGCCGCGGGCGAGCCGGTCCGCGAGCACGGCCCGCGGGTCCGCCGGCGGTCGCCGCGCCGCCTGCACGACGAGCAGGATGATCGCGACCGGCAGCGCCACCGTCATGATCGCCACGACGAGCACCATGATCTGCTCGCCGACACCGACGTCGAACGGCATGCTCGGCTTCCCTAGCGCACCACGAAGCCGACGACCATCAGGACGATCCCCGCGATCGCCACTCCGGCGCCGATCTGCGCCCGCCGGCGCAGCACGTCCATCGCCACCGATGCGCCGGTCTTCGACTCCGGTCGCGGTCCGCCGCGCCAAGCCTCGTAGCGCGCGATGTTCGCGTCCTGCTCGCGCAGCGCCATGTACCGCCGGTACGGCTCCCGGGCGCGGATGACGCCCGCGACGATCAGCGCGATGCCGCCGACGATCAACGCCAGGCTCAGCAGCCCCATCGCGTCAGTCCCCTCCGTCCAGCCGCCCGCGGACGAGCTCGGTGACGCGCGCCGCGTCGGCGGCGCCGCGCGTGGCCTTCATCACCAGGCCGACGAAGAACCCGATCACCGGCTTGCCCGCGGCGTAGTCGGCGACGGCCTTGGGGTTCGCGGCGATGACGGCGTCGACGTGCTCGAGCAGCGCCGCGTCGTCCCCGATCGGCGGCGCACCGGCGCCGGCGATCAGCGCCTCCGCGGCGGTCCCGTCCGCGAGATGGCGGTCGAGCAGGTCCCGCCCGACCGGGCGCGAGACGCGTCCGTCGACGATTGCGTGCAGCAACGTCGCGATGCCCTCGGGCGTCGACGACCCCGCCGTCCCCCCCTCGTTCGCCGGTGCGCCCTTGAGCGCGCGTGCGTGCGCGCCGGTGACGAAGTTGGCGACCTCCTTTGCCGGCACGTCGCGTCCAGCGCCGGAGATCGACTCGAACGCGACGCGCATCGTCGGGTCGGCGACGATGACGGCGGCGTCGTACGCCGTGATGCCGAGCGCCTCGTACCGCAGTCGCCGCGCCGCCGGGAGCTCCGGCAGCTCGGCACGGATCCCCGCGATCCAGGCCTCCTCGACGTGGAGCGGCGGCAGGTCGGGGTCCGGGAAGTAGCGGTAGTCCTCGGACGTCTCCTTCGAGCGCATCCGGTACGTCGCCTGGCGGCCGTCGTCCCAGCCACGCGTCTCCATCGCCAGCGGCTCGCCGGCGTCCAGCGCGCGGCCCTGGCGTTCGATCTCGAACCCGATCGCCCGCTCCACCGAGCGGAACGAGTTCATGTTCTTCACCTCGACCCGCGTCCCGAACGGCTCGGTCCCGCGCGGCCGCAGCGACACGTTCGCCTCGACGCGCATCTGGCCGCGCTCCATGTCGGCATCGCTCACCCCGATCGCCCGGAGGAGCAGCTGGAGCTCCTCGGCGTAGCGGCGCGCCTGCTCGGCCGAGCGGATGTCCGCCTCGGTGACGATCTCCATCAGCGGGGCGCCCGAGCGGTTGAAGTCCACGAGCGACGCGCGCGAGCCATCGGGCAGCTCGGCGTGGACCAGCTTCGCCGTGTCCTCCTCGAGGTGCGCGCGCCGGATCCGCACGGTGAACTCGCCGGCGGACGTGCCGAATGTCAGCCGCCCGTCGCCCTCGAGCGGGATGGCGTACTGGCTGATCTGGTAGCCCTTGGGCAGGTCCGGGTAGAAGTAGTTCTTGCGCTCCCACTGGGTCCGCTCGGGGACGGTCGCGTCGATCGCGAGGCCCGTCGCGATCACGTGCTCCACGGCGCGCCGGTTGATGACCGGCAGCGTCCCGGGCAGCCCGAGGCAGACGGGGCAGACGTGGGTGTTCGGCGCCGCGTCGGCGTAGGCGGTCGAGCAGCCGCAGAACATCTTCGACGCCGTGCGCAGCTGGCAATGGACCTCGATGCCGATGACGGCCTCGTAGCGCGCGAGGATTTCCGTGTCGTTCACGGCGGGCGCCGTCATGGCCGCAGCTCGAAGGCGGCCGTCGCCAGGAACAGGCCGTACATCGCGAGCGTCAGCCAGCCGAGGGCGAGCAGGACGTGGCGGACCATCACGCGCACGCGTGTTCGCGCATGGACCGGCCGCGTCGCGTCGATCAGCGTCCGCGTCGGGTCGCCCTCGCGGACGAGCGGCACGAGCGCGGAACGGGCGCACTGGTAGCCGCGCCACGAGCCCCACACGGCGAGGAACGTCCCCGCGGCCAGCAACAGCAGCGCCGTCATGCCCGCGAGTGTCGCACACGACCCGGCGCTGTCGCGCGCGCCCGGACTCCGGCCACGACCGCGACGTGCGGGCGTGAGAGCGCTCTCTTGACAACCCCTGGTAGTGTTCGTCCGACATCGTGAGAGCGCTCTCACACGACGCCCATCGGAGGACGCGTTGACGACCTCGACCCGCGACGGCAGGAACGGGGCAGCGACCCTCGAACAGGTCGCCAAGGTCGCCGGCGTGTCGCGCGCGACGGTGTCCCGGGTCGTCAACGGCTCGCCCAAGGTGAGCGACGACATCCGGCGTGCGGTCGAGGCCGCGGTCGCTGAGCTGGGCTACGTCCCGAACCGCGCCGCCCGGTCGCTGGTGACCCGGCGCAGCGATTCCATCGGCGTCGTCATCGCCGAGCCCAGCGGCCGGCTGTTCACGGACCCGTTCTTCCCCCGGGTCCTGCGCGGCATCAGCGCCTATCTCTCGTCGCGCGACCTCCAGCTCGTGCTGCTGATGCCGGCCGCCGGCGAGACCCATCGCACGGCCGACTACCTCACCGCCGGCCACGTCGACGGCGCCCTCCTGGTGTCGCTCCACGACGACGACCCGCTCCCCGGCCGGATCGCCGAGGCCGGCATCCCGATGGTGGTGTCGCCACGGCCGCGGCGCCCGCTCGCGGCGAGCTACGTCGACGTCGACAACGCAGGCGGCGCACACTCCGCCGTCGCGCACCTCGTCGGCAACGGCCGGCGCGTCGTCGCGACCATCGCCGGCCCCCAGGACATGGCGCCGGGCGTCGACCGCCTCACGGGCTACCGCGAGGCGCTGCGCGACGCCAGGCTGCCGTCGGAGCCGGATCTCGAGGCCGTCGCGGACTTCACCCAGGAGGGCGGCGCGGTCGCGATGGAGCGGCTCCTGAAGGCCCGCCCCGATATCGACGCGGTGTTCGCGGCGTCCGACCAGATGGCCGCCGGCGCCCTGTCGGTGCTCGCGGCGAGCGGGCGACGGGTTCCCGAGGACGTCGCCATCGTCGGCTTCGACGACTCGGCCGTCGCCACCACCACCAGTCCCGCCCTCACCAGCGTCCGCCAGCCGGTGGAGGAGATGGGCGAGGAGATGGCCCGACTGCTCGTCGCGGCCGTCGAGCGATCCGATCCCGCGCCCCGGCGCGTGATCCTGGCCACCCAGCTGATCCGGCGCGCCTCGAGCGCAGGGAGGCGCGTGCCCTGAGCCGGCCGGCGACCGGCGGCGGTGTCGCGCAGGCGGCGCCGGCCAACCCAACCCAGGCCCCAGTCAACGGAGGCAGGAGATCCCGTCAGAGGATCTCGCGAAGGAGGAGTCGATCGCGATGACCCAGTCCAGATCCGGCCCGCGCAGGCTGATCGCGCTCGCGGGCGTCGTCGCCCTGGCGGTCGCCGCGTGCGGCACGTCGGCCACGTCGACCCCGACCCCGGCGACCAGCGCCGCACCGACGACCGCCGCGTCCGCTGCCGCGCCGAGCGCCACCGAGGCGCCGACGCCGCTCGTCACGCCCGAGCCCGTCGCCCAGGACCAGCCCGGCCCCAACGGCGGCGTCGTCGTCCGCTGGTTCGTCGGCCTCGGCGCCGGCGGCCAGCCGCAGCAGATCGCGACCCAGCAGCAGGTCGTGAACGACTACAACAACTCCCAGAAGGACGTCTACATCTCGCTGGAGATCCAGGACAACAAGGTCGCCGGCAACATCCTCAAGACCCAGATCGCGGCCGGCAACTCGCCGGACATCATCGGGCCGGTGGGTGTCGAGGGCCTGAACCTGTTCATCGACCAGCTGGCCGACCTCCAGCCGATGCTCGACAGCTCGAACTTCGACATGTCGAAGTTCGACCCGGCCCTCGCCGACTTCTTCAAGATGGGCAAGGGCGGCACCACCATCGGTGTCCCGTTCGCGGTCTACCCCTCGTTCATCTGGTACAACAAGGCGCTCTTCGACGAGGCCAAGCTGCCGTACCCGCCGACGAAGGTCGGCGACATGTACCAGGGCAAGCCGTGGGACATGGATGCCGTGCGCGAGCTCGGCATGAAGCTCACCGTGGACAAGAACGGCAACGACGCCACGAGCCCGAGCTTCGACGCCAGCAACGTCGTCCAGTGGGGCTTCGACATGCAGTGGGCCGACAACAGCCCGCTCGCGGAGGCGTCGCTGTTCGGCGCCAGCTCGTTCCTCGCCTCGGACGGCAAGACCGCGCAGGTCAGCGACCAGGTGAAGACGGGCGAGAAGTGGTACAACGCCGGCGTCTGGACGGACCACTTCATCCCCAACAGCAACCAGATCAACAGCGACCTGCTCGCCAAGGGCAACGAGTTCCAGTCCGGCAACCTCGCGATGGACGAGACCCACACGTGGTACTCGTGCTGCGTGAACCCGGCGGCCCCGGCGAAGCCGATCGTGAAGTCCTTCGGCTGGGCCATCGCCCCCGCGTACAACGGGACGATCACGGCGAAGCTCCACGCGGACACCTTCGCCCTGCTCAAGGGCTCCAAGCATCCCGACGCGGCGTTCAAGGCCCTGACCTTCCTCGCCAGCTCGGGCGACCTGCTCAACGCGTACGGCGCCTACCCGGCCGACCCGGGCCTCGTGGCGGCGTACAAGGACAGCGTCAACAAGCAGTACCCCGACTCGAAGCTGGACTGGTCCGTCCCCGAGCAGATGCTCGGCTACCCGGACAAGCCCAACCACCAGTCCTGGGTGCCCGACTACGCCAAGAGCAAGGCGGCGTGGCAGGCCTTCGGGACGAAGTACCGGACGACGCAGGGCCTTGACATCGACGCGGAGCTGACGACGCTCCAGTCGACGCTCCAGGGCATCTTCGACGCCGCCCCGGACAAGAACCCCTAGCTCCTCCTCCAAGCGCCACCCGGGCGGTGCACCGACCGCCCGGGTGGCACCCCTCCCCTCCCCTCCCCACCCGGCGACCGCACGGAGGCTCCACGCCCCATGACCGCCACGATCGAGGAGCTACCCGCCGCCTCGTCACCGCGCCGCGGGATCACGCTCCGGCCGGCGGTCCGCGAGGCCCTGTGGGGCTTCGTGTTCATCGGTCCCTGGATCATCGGCCTCCTGCTGTTCACGGCCGGCCCGATGATCGCCTCGTTCGTCATGTCGCTCACGAACTTCGACCTGCTCCACCCGGACTCGACGAGGTTCATCGGCATCGAGAACTACACCCGCATGGCCAGCGACCCGACGATCGCCGCGTCGCTGCTCGCGACCATCAAGTTCGCCCTGATCGCCATCCCGGTCACGATGGGCGCGAGCCTGGGCTTCGCGATGCTGCTCAACCACCCGCGGCTCGCGTTCAAGGGCCCGCTGCGCGCCCTCGTGTACATGCCCGTGATGATCCCGCTCGTCGCGTCGACGCTCGTGTGGATCGGCTTCCTCAACACGGAGACCGGCTGGCTCAACCAGATCCTCGGCGCGCTCGGCCTGCCGCAGCCGGACTGGATCAACAGCGAGACCTGGATCTATCCGGCGCTGTCGATGATCGGCCTGTGGGCGATCGGCAACTTCATGATCATCAACATCGCGGGCCTCCAGTCCGTGCCCACCGAGCTGTACGAGGCGGCGCGCATGGACGGCGCGGGGGCGTGGACGTCGTTCCGCCGGATCACGATCCCGCTGATGAGCCCGGTCCTGCTCTACAACTTCGTGATCATCCTGATCGGGACGTTCCAGTACTTCACCCAGGCGTACACGCTCACCAACGGCAAGGGCGACCCGAACAACGCGACGCTGTTCGTGAACCTCGTGCTGTACCGCGAGGGCTTCGTGTTCAACCACATGGGCTACGCGGCGGCGATCGCCTGGCTGCTCTTCGTCATCGTGCTGGTCCTGACACTGGTCCTGTTCGGGTTCGCGCGGAAGCGCGTGTACTACGCGGGCGGCGAGCGATGACGGCTGTCGCGCGAACCCAGGGCCGGTCGATCACCGACCGCTCCCCCGTCGCGCGGTCGTACCGCCGGTTCCTCGCTCGCTCGTCGATCCTGATGTTCACGCTGATCCTGGTCGGCGCGTACCTGCTGCCGCTGCTGTACATGGTCACCACGGCGTTCCAGCAGCCCGGCCAGTCGACGACCCCCGGCGCGCCCGTGTGGCCGGCGATCCCGCAGACGGCGACCTACCAGGGCCAGCCGTACCCGGTGTACTCGGTGCCGATGCCCGACGGCTCGACCCGCTCGCTGATCCTGATCGAGCCCGGCCGCGAGTCGAGCGTGTTCATCGACCCCGCCGACGCCTCGCAGACGCCGATCGAGTGGCAGGGCCGATGGCGGACGCTCGAGCAGGCGTGGACGTTCGCGCCCGAGATCGACAACTTCACGGTCGCGTGGAACACGCTGAACTTCCCGCGCGTGCTCCGGAACACGTTCCTCATCGCGCTGCTGTCGACGATCGGCGCCGTGCTGTCGTCGGTGCTCGTGGGCTACGGCTTCGCGCGCTTCCGGTTCCCGGGCAAGAACGCGCTGTTCGTGATCCTGATCGCCACGATCATCCTGCCGTTCCAGGTGACGCTGCTGCCGCAGTACGTGATGTTCACGTGGCTGGGCTGGAACGGGACGTGGCTGCCGCTGATCGTCCCCCACTGCTTCGCCAACGCGTACAACGTGTTCCTGCTGCGGCAGTACTTCCTCACGATCCCGCGCGAGCTCGACGAGGCCGCGATGATCGACGGCGCGGGACCGTTCCGGATCCTGCGCTCGGTCATCGTCCCGCAGTCGATCGCGGCGATCACGGCCGTCAGCCTGTTCCACTTCTTCTTCGCCTGGAACGACTTCTTCGTGCCGCTGCTGTACCTCGCGTCCAAACCCGAGCTGCAGCCCGTGTCGATCGCGATCCAGCAGTACAACGCCCTGTACGCGACCCAGCCCACGCTGATCCAGGCGTCGGCGCTCATGACGATGGTCGTGCCGATCGTCGTGTTCCTGCTCGCCCAGCGGGCGTTCATGCGCGGCGTCGTCGTCACGGGCGTCGACAAGTGAGCGGCGTCGCCGAGGAGGCGGACCCGACCGGCTCGCGGCTCGAGGCCCCGGCGCGCTCGCCACTGGCGATCCCCGCGGTCGCGTGGTCGCGGCCGATGGGCCTGCCCGCGGAGCGGCGATCGCGACCGCGCGTCCCGGGGCTCATCGACGACGGCGAGTGGGCCGGCGTGCCGATGGGCGGTCTCGGCACGGGCAGCATCGGGCGCTCGTTCCGGGGCGACGTCTCGCGCTGGCACCTCGAGGTCGGGCGGCACGCGTTCGCGCCGATCGCGGCCGATTCGTTCAGCGTCTTCGTCGGCCGGGCCGACGGCACCGGCGAGGCGCACGTCCTGGCCGGCGGGTGGCGGCCCTGGGAGCTCGCCGGCTGGGGCTTCGACCTGCCCGTCGGCGCCGGCTCGTATCACGCGCTGTTCCCGCGCGCCTGGCAGGCGTTCGAGCCCGCGGCGCTCGGCGGCCTGCGGCTCGTCGGCGAGCAGCTGTCGCCCGTCATCGCCGGCGACTACGAGCGCAGCGCGCTCCCCGTCGCGTCCGTCGAGTGGGCGCTCGAGAACACGACCGACGAGCCCCTGACCGTCGGGCTGATGCTGTCGTGGGCGAACCCGCTGGGCGCGCGGCCCGGCGACCCGCTGCCCGCCGGGCCGTGCCAGGAGACCATCCGCGACGGCGGCGCGGCCGGGATCCGGTTCTCGGACGGGGGCGTGGGGCCAGCCGGCCTGCGCGGGACGTTCGCGATCGCGGCGCGTGGCGGCGACGGCATCGAGCTGACGACGCGGACGGCATTCGAGGCGCGCTTCGACCGCGCCGTGTGGACCGACTTCGCCGCCGACGGCCGGCTGGAGCCCGAGCGCGGTCCCGCCCGGCCGGCGCTCGCCGGCGAGCAGCAGGCGGGTGCCGTCGCGGCGACGGTGGAGCTCGCTCCGGGCGAGACGCGATCCCTGCGCTTCGCGCTGGCGTGGGACCTGCCGGTCACGGAGTTCGGCGGCGGGCGCCGGTGGTGGAAGCGCTACACGCGCGCGTGGGGCCGGACCGGGGAACGCGCGTGGGACCTCGCGCGCCACGCGCTCGACGAGGCGCCGGCGTGGCGGGCGGCGATCGAGGCCTGGCAGGCGTCGGTGCTCGAGGACGCGTCCCTCCCCGCCTGGTATCGCGCCGCGCTGTTCAACGAGCTGTACTTCGTCGTGGACGGCGGCACGTTCTGGGAGGCGGGCGAGGTCGGCGCGCCCGAGCCGGAGCCCGACGATCCGGGCCGGTTCGCCCTGCTCGAGTGCCTCGACTACCGGTTCTACGACACGGTCGACGTCGACTTCTACGCGTCCGCCGCGATCCTCGAGCTGTGGCCGGAGCTCGAGCGGCGCGGGATCCGCGACCTGCTCGCCGCCGTCCCCGAGGGCGACACGACGACCGTGACCGTGGAGGCGTCCGGCGTCGCGGCGATCCGCAAGGCGCCGTGGACCGTCCCGCACGACGTCGGCGGACCCGACGAGGACCCGTTCGTGCGCTCGAACCGGTACCGCTACCAGGATGTCAACGGCTGGATCGACCTCGCGCCGAAACTCGCGCTCCAGGTCTGGCGTGACGTGGTCCACCTCGGCGACCGCGCCCTCGGGGCGAAGGCCCGGCCGGTCGTCGAGGCGGCGCTGCGGACCCTCGCGGAGCGCGACCGCGACGGCGACGGGCTGCCGGACCACGCCGGGCTGCCGGACCAGACCTACGACACGTGGCCGATGATCGGCCCCAGCGCGTACGGCGGCCTGCTGTGGCTCGGCGCGCTCCGCGCCGCCGAAGAGCTGGCGCGCGCTGACGGCGACGCCGCCGCGGCGGATCGGTGGCACGCCGACTACGAGCGCGGGCGGGCGTCGTTCGAGGCGCGGCTGTGGCGCGACGGGTATTACGCCTACGACGGCGGCGGGCCATCGTCCGAGAGCGTCATGGCCGACCAGCTGGCCGGCCAGTGGTACGCGGACGTCGCCGGGCTCGGTGACCTCGTGGACGACGGGCGCATCCAGCAGGCGCTCGCCACGATCCACGCGCGCAACGTCGTCGACTTCGGCGACGGGCTGCTGGGCGCGGTCAACGGCATGCGGCCGGACGGCACGGTCGACGAGTCGAGCGAGCAGTCGGCCGAGGTGTGGGTCGGGACGACGTACGCGCTCGCAGCCCTGATGCTCGGCCGCGGGCTGACCGATCAGGGGTGGGAGACCGCGGCCGGCGCGGCGAAGATCACGTACGAGCGCGGGCTGTGGTTCCGGACGCCCGAGGCGTACGACCGCGACGGCAACTACCGCGCGAGCCTGTACCTGCGGCCGCTCGCGATCTGGGCCATCGAGGAGGCGCGCCGGCGCGTCGCCCGCCGCTGACCGCGGTTCATCGCCGGCCGCGTCAGGCCCGGTGGCGCTCCGTGAACCGGCCGATGCGGACGAGCGCGTCCTGGATCCGGTCGTACGCCGTCGCGTAGCACATGCGGACGTGGCCGGCACCCGACGGCCCGAACGCATCGCCCGGCACCACGGCGACCTTCTCCTCGACGAGGAGCCGCTCGGTGAACTCGTCGGAGCTGAGGCCGGTCGACGTGATCCTGGGAAACGCGTAGAACGCGCCGCGCGGCTCGAACGTCTCGAGCCCGATCGCGTTCAACCCGTCGACCAGCAGCCGGCGGCGGCGGTCGTACTCGGCGACCATCGCCTCCACGGCCGGCTCCCCGGCCTCGAGCGCGGCGAGCGCGGCGTCCTGTGCGACCGTCGGCGCCGACATGATCCCGTACTGGTGGACCTTCACGATCCCCTCGAGGATCCCGGCGGGAGCACACACGTAACCGACGCGCCAGCCGGTCATCGCGTACGCCTTCGAGAAGCCGCCCATGAGGATCGTGCGCTCGCGCATCCCCGCCAGCGAGCTGAACGCGCGATGGCGATAGCTGCCGTACGCCAGGCGGTCGTAGATCTCGTCGCTGTACACGAGCAGGTCGTGCTCGCGGACGATCCGGGCGAGCTCGTCCTGGACCGCGTCGTCGAGGACCGCGCCGGTGGGGTTCGCGGGATAGCCGAGGAACAGCGCCTTGGTCCGCGGCGTGATCGCGGCCTCGACCGCCGCCGGGTCGAGCGCGAAGTCGTCCTCGAACCGCGTCGGGACGTGGACGACGGTGCCGCCCGCGAACACGATCGCCGGGACGTAGGCGACGTACGACGGCTCGTGGAGGATCACCTCGTCGCCCGGGTCGCACGTCGCGCGCAGGGCGAGGTCGACGGCCTCGGACGCGCCGACCGTGACGAGGATCTCCGTGGCCGGGTCGTAGGCGACGCCGTAGCGCTGCTCGAGATGCGCGGCCAGCGCCCGGCGCAGCTCCAGCGTCCCGTAGTTCGACGTGTAGTGCGTGCGTCCCTCGCGCAGGCTCTCGACGCCCGCCTCGACGATCTCGCGCGGCGTGTCGAAGTCGGGTTCGCCGACGCCCAGGCTGATGACGTCGTCCATCGTCGCGAGGATGTCGAAGAAGCGGCGGATGCCCGACGGCGGGACCGCGCGGACGCGCTCCGAGAGGGCGCGCTCCGCGAGCGGCGGGCGGGTCGTGGCGTCGGTCATCGTGGCCGAAGGGTACGCGATCCGGCGGGCCGCCCGGTCAGGCGTGCGCCGCGACGCGCTCCCCGGGCGTCGGCGTGGCCGGGTCGTCGAGCAGCGCGAGGTCGCGCGGCTGGACGCCCCGCCAGTCGGCCGTCGCCGTGATCGCCTCGTACACGCGCGCCGCCCGGAAGAGCTGCGCCTCGGACCACGCGCCGCCGATGAGCTGGAGCCCGACGGGCAGGCCCTCGGACAGGCCGCACGGGACCGAGATCGCGGGCAGGCCCGCCATGTTGACGGGGAGCGTGCACGCGTCGGACAGGTACATCGCGACGGGGTCGTCCATCCGCGCGCCGAACGGGAACGCGACCGTCGCCGACGTCGGCGCGACGAGGGCGTCGAACCCCTGCTCCCACAGCAGGTCGAAGTCGCGCTTGATGAGCGTCCGGACCTTCTGCGCCTTGAGGTAGAACGCGTCGTAGTAGCCGGCCGACAGCGCGTAGGTGCCGAGCATGACGCGGCGCTTCACCTCGGCGCCGAACCCGTCGCCGCGCGTCGCCAGGTAGTCCGCGATGTAGTCGCCGCCGTCCCGGTGGCTGAGGCCGAAGCGCACGCCGTCGTAGCGGGCGAGGTTCGACGACGCCTCCGCGGGGGCGACGATGTAGTACGTGGCGAGGCCGTAGTCGGTGTGCGGCAGGCTCACCTCGTCGATCGTCGCGCCGGCGGCCTCGAGGGCCGCCACGGCCTCCCGGATGCGCGCCTCGACGCCCGGCTCCATCCCGGCCACGAAGTACTCGCGCGGCAGGCCGAGCCGCCGGCCGCGCAGCCACGAGGCGGCCTCGTCGTCGCTCGCCGGCAGCGCGAGCAGGTCTGCCGGCACCGGTTCCGGCGCGGAGGTCGAGTCGCGCTCGTCGCGGCCGGCAACCGCGTGGAGCAGCGCCGCCGCGTCGCGGACGTCGCGCGCGAACGGCCCGATCTGGTCGAGCGACGAGGCGAAGGCGACGATCCCGTAGCGGGACACGCGCCCGTACGTCGGCTTCATGCCCACGACGCCGCACAGGGCCGCGGGCTGGCGGATCGAGCCGCCGGTGTCCGTGCCGATCGACAGCGGCGCCTGGTAGGCGGCGACGGCGGCGGCCGAGCCGCCGGACGAACCGCCGGGCACGCGCCCGAGGTCCCACGGGTTGGCCGTGGGGCCGAATGCCGAGTGCTCCGTCGACGAGCCCATCGCGAACTCGTCCATGTTCGTCTTGCCGAGGATCACGGCGCCCGCGTCGTGCAGCCGCTCCGTGATGTGGCTGTCGAACGGCGCGCGGTAGCCCTCGAGGATCCGCGACCCGGCCGTCGCCTGGCCACCCTCGACGGACACGAGGTCCTTGAGCGCGACCGGGATCCCGAGCAGCGGGTGGAGCGCGTCGACCGCGGCCTGCCCTTCGCCCCGCGCGGCCGCGAGCCGGGCATCGGCGGCGAACGCCTCCGCCATCGCCCGGTCGTCGTCGATCGACAGCCAGGCGTGCAGCGCGTGGTCGGTCGCATGGGCGCGGGCGAGGTGCGCCGCCGTGATCTCCGCGGACGTCGTGTCGCCGGCCCGCAGCCGCTCCGCGAGCTCGTGCGCCGTGAGGGTCGTCGAGGCCGCGTGGTCCGTCACGCGTCAGTCGCCGCCCAGGATCGCCGGCACCACGAAGAAATCGCCGTCGCGCGCGGGTGCGTTCGACAGGACCCGCTCGGGGTCCATCGACGGCCGGGCGACGTCGTCGCGCAGGATGTTCTCGAGCTGGATCGTCTGTGCCGTCGGCGGGATCGCGTCCGTGTCGACCTCGGCGAGCTTCGCGTACTGGTCGAGGATGTGGTTCAGCTGGCCCTCGAGGCGCGCGAGCTCGTCCTCGGACAGGCCGAGGCGGGCGAGATGGGCGACGTGCTCGACGTCGGCGCGGGACAGCGTGGCCCTCGGCCGATGATACGTGCCGCGACCGGCGCCCGGCGGTGACGCCGGCCGGACCCAGCGGCGCTACGGGTGCGGGTGGTCGCCCTCGGCGTCGTGCGCGTGCCCGTGGTGCCCGTCGGCGTGGGTCACGTGCGCGTCCTCGGCGTGCGGGTGCTCCTCGCCCGGGTCCTCGTGGTGGTGCGACTCGACCATCCGCTCCGGCATGTGCACGACCGGCGCGCCGCCGGCGCCCTGGTGGACGTGTGCCGAGCCGAGGAACCGCGACAGGAACGAGCGCGTCCGCTCGTCGCGGGGGTGCTCGATCACCTGCTCGGGCGGCCCGATCTCCACGAACTGCCCCTGGTCGATGTAGTACACGCGGTCGGCCGCCTCGCGCGCGAACTGCATCTCGTGGGTGACGACGATCATCGTCCGGCCCTCGTGGGCCAGCTCCTCCATGACCTTGAGCACCTCGCCGACGAGCGACGGGTCGAGGGCTGACGTGGGCTCGTCGAACAGGAGGACCTTGGGCTCCATCGTCAGGGCGCGCGCGATCGCCACCCGCTGGCGCTGGCCGCCCGAGAGGCGGTTCGGGTACTCGTCGCGCTTGTCGCTGAGCCCGACCTTCGCGAGGTACCGCTCGCCGAGCTCGCTGGCGGCGGCCTTCGACATCCCCTTCACGTGCACGGGCGCCTCGATCAGGTTGCCGATGACCGAGAGGTGCGGGAACAGGTTGAACTCCTGGAACACCATCGTCGCGCTCAGGCGGAGCCGGCGGATCCGCTCGCGCTCGGCACGGGCGCGGCGGCGCATCGGGGCGGCGTCGACCTCGACGCCGTCGATGTCGACCGCGCCCGCGCTCGGCGCCTCGAGGTAGTTGAGGCATCGCAGGAAGGTGCTCTTCCCGGAGCCCGAGCGGCCGAGGATCGTGATCGTCTCGCGCGGGTACACGGTCATCGAGCAGCCGCGCAGGACGTGGTTGTCGCCGAAGAACTTCTCGATCGAGGACGCGCGGACGATCGGCTTCGCACCGGTCGGGACGAGGCTGCCCGGCACCTCCGCCGGGTCGATGACGTGGGCCGGACGGCCGGGGGCGATCGTCGTCATCAGGAGGGCCTCGCGCGGTCCCCGACCGCCATCCGGCGCTCGAGGCGGCTCTGGAGGATCGAGAACAGGATCGTCATGATCCAGTAGACCATCGCCGCGACGATCAGCGTCTGCATCGACTGGAACGTCGGCCGGCCGATGACCTGCGCGCGGTACAGGATCTCCTGCACGCCGATCGTCGAGACGAGCGACGAGTCCTTGAGCATCGCGATGAAGTCGTTGCCGATGGCCGGGGTCACGATCCGGAACGCCTGCGGGAGGACGATCCGGCGGAACGTCGTGCGGCCGCCCATGCCCAGCGAGTGCGCGGCTTCCGTCTGGCCGGGCGGGACCGCCTGGATGCCGGCACGGAAGATCTCGGTCATGTACGCGCCGTAGTTGAAGCCGAGGGCGAGGATGCCCGTCGGCAGCGCGTCGATCACGATCCCGGCCTGGGGCAGCGCGAGGTACAGGAACAGGATCTGGAGCAGCAGCGGGGTCCCGCGGAAGAACGAGACGTAGAAGCTCGCGATCCCGTTGGCGATCGGGTTGCGCGACAGGCGGCCGAGCGCACCCAGCATGGCGAGCACGATCGCGAGCGTGATCGACGCGAACGAGACGAAGATCGTGATCGGGACGCCGGCGAGGATGAACGGCACCGACTTCGTCAGGAAGACCGTGTCGAGCTTGATCGTCCCGAGGACGAACGCCACGAGCCCGGCCAGGATGACCATCCAGACCGCGACGAACGCGAGGCGCCAGCGAAGCCGGCGCCGGCGCTCGGCGTCCTGGATCCGTGCCCCCAGCTGCGACTTGGTCGCGTGGTCCGCGGTGGTGACCCCGGCCATGGGCGGGCTCCCGGTGATGGCGGTTCGCCCGGCCGGCGGCCGGGCGAACCGGGTTCAGGCCGCTACGGCGCGGTGGTGGTGTCGTTGCCGAGCCACTTCTCCGAGAAGCCCTTGAGCGTCCCGTCGGCGTGCATGTCGCCGATGATCTGGTTCAGGACCTGCAGCGCCGACGCGGTGTTCGGGCCGCTCTTGTCGAGCGCGAACGCGACCGACACGGTGAAGATCGGCTTGTCGAGCAGCATCTTGATCGGCTGCCCGCTGTTGACGGCGTCCTCGAGCCCGTTCTTGTTGGCCACGATGGCGTCGAACTTGCGGCCGGCGGCGAGCGCCTGGATGCACTCGTTGTCGGTCGGCAGCGACGTGACCTGGGGATTGCTCGGCGGCGTCATGATGTTGGGGTCGACGATCTCGAGCGTGCCGTTGAGCCACTGCTCGTACGTCGTCGAGGCGCCGACGCAGAACGTCTTGCCGTTGAGCTGGTCGAGCGACGTGATCGTGGAGTCCTTCGGGACCGCCACGCCGCCACCGTCGTAGTAGTAGGGGTCGGTGAAGTCGACGACCTTGGCGCGCGTCTGGGTCACGCTCATCGAGCCGATGGAGATGTCCCAGCGACCGCCCCAGCTGCCGGCGGTGATCAGGTCCCAGCTCGGCGTCTGCCAGTCCATCTGGATGTTCGTGCCGAGCTTCTGGTTGAGGCGCTTGAGGGTCTCCTCGGCGGTGGAGGTGTCGAAGCCCTCGTACTGGTTGGTGTCCGGGTTGAGGTACGAGAACGGCTTGTAGTTCGGGTCGGTGGCGACCCGGAACTTGCCGGACGCGATGATCTTGCCCAGCAGCGAGCTGGGGTCGATCGAGGGCAGGGCGTCCGACGCGGGCGCCGAGGCGGCCGTCGACGCGGCGGGGGCCGAGGCGGCCTCGCTCGGGGCGGCGGTGGGGGCGGGCGTCGGCGCCGGGGTGGCCGCGCCGCTGGAACACGCGGCGGCGATCATCGCCGCCACGCCGAGCATGGACAGTCGTCCGCGCAGGGACATTCGCTCCTCCTTGTGTCGCGCGGTCCCGTATCTCGTCCCGGGCCGCCGAACCGCGCGATTATGGGGCCTCGGGTTCCTCGCCTGCCAGCAGCCGCCGGAAGCCGTCACCGTCCAGGACGGGGACGCCGAGCTCGGCCGCCTTCTGGAGCTTCGAGCCGGCGCCCGGGCCGGCCACGACGTAGTCCGTCTTCTTCGACACCGAACCCGCGGGCTTGCCGCCGGCGGCACGGATCGCGTCCTCGGCCTCGTCGCGGCTGAAACCCTCGATCGCGCCGGTGACGACGACCGTCGTTCCTGCCAGCGGTCCGTCCGCGGGCGCTTCGCCCGCCGGGACCGCGGCGGGGCGCTCCGGCACGACCCCCGCGTCGACCAGCTCGCGCAGCGCGTCGGCGTTCGCGGGGTCGCCGAACCAGTCGTGCATCGCGGCCGACACCGAGGGACCGATGCCGGCGACCTCCTGGAGCGTCTCCGGCTCCTCGAGCGCGAGGCGCCGCAGCTCGTGCTCGACGGCCGCGAACCACGGGTCGCGCTCCGTGCCCGTCGCGGCGTCCGGCGCCGCGGGCGGGTAGGCGTCGGGACGGACGCGCCCGGCGAGGAAGCGCGCCAGGTCGACGGCGGTCGACTCGCCGACCTGCGGGATCCCGAGGCTGTTGAGGACCTTGGCGAGCGGCCGGCCGGTGCGTGCGCGCTGGATCGCCGCGTGGAGGTTCTCGGCGCTCCTGCGCGCGAACCGGTCGAGCGACTCGAGGTCGTCGACGGTCAGCGCGAAGAAGTCGGCTCGGCGCTGGACCATGCCGCGCTCGAGGAGCTGCGTCAGGACCGCCCAGCCGGCGCCCTCGATGTCCATCCCGCCGCGTCCGACGAAGTGCTGGTACGCCTGGCTGAGGCGCGCGGGGCAGGCCGGGTTCGGGCAGTAGTGGCGGACGGCGCCCTCGTCGCGGACGACGTTCGTCCCGCACACGGGGCACCGCTCCGGGACCTCGTACTCACGGGCGTCGGGCGGGCGCCTGTCGAGGATCGGCCGCACGACCTCCGGGATCACGTCGCCGGCCTTCTGGAGGACCACGGTGTCGCCGATCCGGACGTCCTTGCGCCGGACCTCGTCGAGGTTGTGGAGCGTGGCGCGGGTGACGGTCGAGCCCGCGACCTTCACCGCCCGCAGGTGGGCGACGGGGGTCAGCGTCCCGGTCCGGCCGACGTACGGGACGATGTCCTCGAGCAGCGTCTCCACCTGCTCCGGCGGGAACTTGTAGGCGATCGCCCAGCGCGGCGCCCGGCTCACCATCCCGAGCCGCGCCTGCTGGTCGAAGCGGTCGACCTTGACGACGACGCCGTCCGTCTCGTACGGCAGCTGGTGGCGGTCCTCGCGCCAGCGCTCGGTGAACGCGACCACCCCCTCGATGTCGAGACCCGCCTGGCGCTCGGGGTTGACCGGGAAGCCGAGGGCCTCGAGGCGGGCGAGCGCGCCGGACTGGCTGTCGACCGTCGCGGCGCCGCCCCCGGGCGCGTCGCCGGTGCCGTCGCCGGCCGGCGCGGCCTGCGCGGGCGGCGCGTCCTCGAGCAGCTGGTACAGCCACGTCGCGAGCTGGCGGCCCGCCGTGACCTGGGGGTCCTTCTGGCGGAGGCTGCCGGCGCCGCTGTTGCGCGGGTTCGCGTACAACGCGAGACCCGCCTCCTCGCGCTCGGCGTTGATCCGCGCGAACTCGGCCTTGGGCATGTAGACCTCGCCGCGCGCCTCGAGCGTCGCCGGCTCGGGCAGGCGCTCCGGGATCGCGCCGATCGTTCGCAGGTTGGGCGTGACGTCCTCGCCCGTCGACCCGTCGCCGCGCGTCGCGCCGAGCGTGAACCGCCCCCGCTCGTAGCGCAGCGACACCGCGAGGCCGTCGATCTTGAGCTCCGCGACGTAGGTCAGGCCGTCGGCGGGCTCCGGTGCGCCCGGCAGCCCGAGGCCACGCCGGACGCGGGCGTCGAAGGCGCGCAGCTCGTCATGGCTGAACGCGTTCGAGAGGCTGAGCATCGGCCGCTGGTGGCGGACCTCGGGGAACCGGCCCCCGGCCGGCGTGCCGCCGACCTTGCGGGTCGGCGAATCGGGCGTGACGAGCGCCGGGAACGCGGTCTCGAGGGCGACGAGACGCCGGAACAGCTGGTCGTACTCGGCGTCGGTGATCTCGGGCGCGTCCTCCTCGTGGTAGAGGCGGTTCGCGCGCTGCACCCGGGCGACGAGATCGGCGTGGAGCGCCTCGGCCGCGTCCGGGTCGAGCGAGGCGGCGTCGTCGACCAGCGCGGCGTCGACCGGCAGGGTCTCCGTCATGCCGGCCGTACCCGGCGGACGTGATCCCTCGTCACCTCGGCGGGCGAGGCGGCGCCGAGCAGCGCCAGCCCGCGCGCGATCTCCTCCTCGAGGATCCGCAGCGCATGGATGACGCCCGGCTCGCCGGCGCACGCGAGCGCCCACAGCAGCGGCCGGGCCGTGAACACGGCGGTCGCGCCGAGCGCCAGCGCGATCAGCACGTCCGGCCCGCGCCGGATCCCGCCGTCGACGTACACCTCGGCACGCCCCTCCACCGCATCGACGACCTCCGCCAGCACGTCGATCGGCGCGTCGACGCGATCGAGCTGGCGGCCCCCGTGGTTCGACACCCACACGGCGTCGGCGCCATGGTCCACCGCGAGCCGGGCGTCCTCGGCCGTCATGATCCCCTTGACGACGAACGGCAGCGGCGCCCATGCCCGGATCTCGTCGAGCCGGTCCCACGTCATGGGCACGTTCCGCAGGTCGACGAGCTCGTCGATCTCGCGCCCGGCACGCCACGTGTCGCGAAGCGGCAGGTTCGCGTACGCGGGCCCGGGGTCGAAGCGGTGGCGCAGCAGCTCGTCGCGGTAGCCGAGCACGGGGAGGTCGACGGTGACGACCAGGGCCTCGTAGCGGGCGGCCGCCGCTCGCTCCACGAGGCTGCGGGTGACGTCCCAGTCGTGCTGGACGTAGAGCTGGAACCAGCGCCGGGCGTCGGGCGCCGCGGCCGCGCAGTCCTCGATCGACCGAGAGGCGACGGTCGACACGGTCACGATCGCGCCCTCGGCGGCCGCGGCGCGGACGGTCGCGAGCTCCGCGTCGGGATGGGCGAGCGCGTGGAGCGCCGCCGGCGCGATCCCGAGGGGCATCGACGCGGGCCGCCCGAGGATCGTCGTGGCCGTGGTCACCCGCGACACGTCGCGCAGGACGCGCGGGCGGAGCCGGAAGGCGTCGAGGGCGCGCTCGTTGCCGGCGATGGACCGCTCGTCCCAGGAGCCGCGCACGAGATACGCCCACGCCGCCGCGTCGATCCGCTCGCGGGCCGGCGCCTCGAAGTCACGGACGGACGCGATCGCGTCGAGGTCCACGGGCGGGACCTCGCGCGGCGGGTAGGCGGGCGCCGGGGCGATCGGGCGGGTCACGGTCGCAGGATAGGGCCGGGATGGGCGACCATGGGCCGCATGCCCGTCCGCCCGGACATCCCGACCCTGCGCACCGAGCGCCTCCTGCTGCGGGATTGGCGCGACGCCGACCGCGAGCCGTTCGCCGCGCTCAACGCGGACCCCGCCGTCGCCGAGTTCCTGTCGACGCCCCTCGCGCGTGCCGAGAGCGACGCGTTCGTCGACCGGATCCTCGAGCACTGGCGGGAGGACGGCTTCGGGCTGTTCGCGGTGGAGCGGCTCGCCGACGGCCGGTTCCTCGGATTCGTCGGCACCACGACGCTCGCGTGGGCGCCCGACCCCGTGCCCGAGATCGGCTGGCGGCTCGCCCGCGAGGGCTGGGGGCGCGGCTTCGCGACGGAGGCAGCGCGGGAGGCGATGCGGTTCGCGTTCGAGGACGCGGGCATCGAGGAGCTCGTCTCGTACACGACGGTCGCCAACGTCCGGAGCCGGCGCGTGATGGAGAAGCTCGGCATGGCGCGGCACGACGCCTCGGCTCCATACGACTTCCTGCATCCGCGGCTCCCCGATGGCCACCCGCTCCGGCCGCACGTGGCGTACCGCCTGGCGCGCTCGGACTGGCGCGCGCGACGATGAGCGGGGGGCGGCTCCACGAGGCGGCGGCGGCCGGCGACGTCGCGGCGATCCGGCGGCTCGTCGCGGAGGGCGAGGACGTCGATGCGCGCGACGATCGGGGCCGGACGGCGATCCTCGTGGCGACGATGGCCCGCCGCCCCGACGCGGTCCGGGCGCTCATCGAGGCCGGCGCGGACGTCGACATCCGCGACGACGACCGCGCGAACCCGTTCCTCTACGCGGGCGCCGAGGGGCTGCTCGACATCCTGCGCCTGGTCAACGAGGCAGGTGCGGATCCGGCGCTCACCAACCGGTACGGCGGCGTGGCCGTGATCCCGGCGAGCGAGCGGGGGCACGTCGAGGTGGTGCGCTATCTGCTCGAATCGAGCCGCGTCGACGTCAACCACGTCAACGACCTCGGCTGGACCGCGCTGCTCGAAGCCGTGATCCTCGGCGACGGCGGACCGCGTCACCAGGCGATCGTCCGGCTGCTGCTCGAGCACGGCGCCGACCCGGGCCTCGGCGACCGCGACGGGGTCACCGCGCTCGCCCACGCGCGGGCGCGCGGCCAGGCGGCGATCGTCGCGATCCTCGCGGGCGACGCGTGATCCTGCCCAAGGTCCGCGACGCGAGGCTCGTCACCGTGCGCCGCGGCGGCACGCTGAGCGACGCCGACCACCACCGGCTCGCGCTGTGGGCGGCCGCCTGCGCCGAGCACGTGCTGCCGCTCTTCGAGGCCGCGCGACCCGGCGACGACCGGCCGCGCCGGGCGATCGAGCTCGGCCGCGCGTGGGTGCGCGGCGAGGCGACCATGACCGAGGCGAGGACGGCCGCGGGGCACGCGAACGGCGCCGCACGGGACCTCCGCGGTGCGCCCCGGTTCGCCGCGTACGCCGCGGCCCAGGCGGCGAACGTCGCGCACGTCGCGGCGCACGACCTCGGTGCTGCCGCGTACGCCATCAAGGCGGTGCGTGCGGCGTCGCCGGCACCCGGCGCCGAGGCCGCCGGACGCCGCGAGTGCCGCTGGCAGCGCGACCGGCTGCCCGTCGAGGTGCGCGCCCTCGTGCTCGACGACCAGCGACGCCGCAACGACCTCTGCTGGTTCGTGTTCGACGCGGACTAGCCGATCAGCTCGAGGTTCGCGAGCGACGCGAGCATCGTCTTGCGGCCCACCTGCGGGTCCTTGAACGCGACCTGGACCTCCTCGTCGTCGCGGGTCAGCCTCGAGGTGATGACGATGCCGTCGCCCCAGCGGGCGTGCCGGATCCGGTCGCCGTCGCGGTAGCGGCGCTCGCCGGGGATGATCGGCCGCTCGGGGACGCGGCCGGGCTCTCGCCTGGGTTCCAGCCCCGGCGCCTGTGGCGCCAGCTCGTCCCACGCGGGGAGTGCCCCGCCCTGCCGCCCGAGCGAGCCGGACGGCGCGCCGGCCGCGAACGCATCGCGCTTCGCGCCGAGGTCGCGCGACGGCCGGAAGGACTCGCCCGGCAGGGGCGCCCCGGGCCGCCCGCTCCCCTGCCGGTACGCGCCGCCACCCGCGCGGATGCCGGCGCCGAGGCGCGACCCGCGCTCGCGGAACACGAGGTCCGGGTCGAGATCCGCGCCGATGTCGGCCGCGCCGCGGAGCTGTGGCCCGACCATGAGCTCGGGCGGGATCTCGAGCAGGAAGCGCGACGGGATCGACATCCCGCCGCCGCCCCACGTCGCGCGCCGCCAGGCGTGCGACAGGAACAGCCGCCGCTTCGCGCGCGTGATCCCGACGTACGCGAGGCGCCGCTCCTCCTCGAGCTCGCGCTCGTCGTCGAGCGCCCGGTTGTGCGGGAACACGCCCTCCTCGAGGCCGGCGATGAACACGACCGGGAACTCGAGGCCCTTCGCCGCGTGGAGCGTGATCAGCGTCACGGCGTCCTTCTCGCCCTCGTAGCTGTCCTGGTCCGCGACGAGCGCGGTCTCCTCGAGCAGCCGGTCGAGCGCGTCCTCGGGCGACAGGTCGTCGTAGCGGGTCGTGACGGAGCGGAGCTCGAGGAGGTTGTTCCAGCGGTCCTCGCCATCCTCCGAGCCGTCGGCGAGCATGGCCCGGTAGCCGGACTGCTCGAGCACCTCGTCCAAGAGCTCGGGAAGCGGCAGCACGCCGATCCGCTTGCGCAGCCGCGCGATGAGCAGGCCGAACTCGCCGATCGCGGTGCGCGAGCGCGCGACGAGGCCCTCGACCTCTCCCTTCCCCGCCGCCTCGAGCGCCGCGAACATGTTCGCGTCGTGGCGGTCGGCCCAGCGGCGCAACGCCTCGACGCTCTTGTCGCCGATCGACCGCGCGGGGACGTTGATCACCCGCTCGTACGACACGGCGTCGGTGTCCGATCGCAGGACCCGCAGGTAGGCGAGCGCGTCCTTGACCTCGCGGCGCTGGTAGAACCGCGTGCCGCCGACGAGCTGGTAGCGCAGGCCGTAGCGGAGGAACGCCTCCTCGATCGCTCGCGACTGCGAGTTCATGCGGTACATCACGGCGACGTCCTTCGGCCGGAGGCGCGTCGCCTCGTCGTCGTCCGCGCGCCGCGTGAGCCAGCCGCTGCGCCCGGTCTGGCCGATGAGCCCCTCGACCTGGCGCGCGATCCACTCGGCCTCCTCCTCCTCGTTGAAGGCCTCGAAGCGCTGGATCGGGACGCCGCCCTGGTTCTCGGTCCACAGCTTCTTGTCGGTGCGCCGCTCGTTGCGCGACACGACCGCGTGCGCGACGTCGAGGATCAGCTGGGTCGACCGGTAGTTCTGCTCGAGCTTCACGACGGTGGCGTCGGGATAGTCGCGCTCGAAGTCGAGGATGTTCTGGACGTTCGCCCCGCGCCAGCCGTAGATCGACTGGTCGTCATCGCCGACGACGGCGAGGTTCCGGTGGCCCGAGGCGAGCGCCTTCACCCACAGGTACTGCGGCCGGTTCGTGTCCTGGTACTCGTCGACGTGGAGGTAGCGCCAGCGCTGCTGGTAGCGCTCGAGGGTGTCGGGCGACTTCTCGAACAGCTCCACGGCTTTCAGCAGGAGGTCGTCGAAGTCGAGCGCGCCGACGGTCGCGAGGCGCTCCTCATAGCGCTGAGCGAGCTTCGCGATCACGCGTTCCCGGTGGTTGACGGCGTGCTGGGCGAGGAACGTCGGGTCGAGCATGTCGTTCTTCGCCCGGCTGATCGCGCCGAGGATCGCCGACGGCCGGAACTCGCCGGTCGCGGGCAGGTCCTGCTCGGCCAGGATCCGCTTCATCAGCTGCTGCTGGTCGTCGGTGTCGTAGATCACGAACCGGCGGTCGAGCCCGATCGCCTCGCCGTCCCGCCGAAGCACGCGCGCGCACAGCGAGTGGAACGTCCCGGCGTCGACCTCCTTGCCCTGGTCGCCGACGAGCGCCTGGATGCGTTCGCGAAGCTCGCCCGCGGCGCGGTTCGTGAACGTGACGGCGAGGATGCTCCTGGGCCGCACGCCCATGGCGCCGATCAGGTACGCGATGCGATGCGCGACGACGCGTGTCTTGCCCGAGCCGGCGCCGGCGAGGATGAGGAGCGGGCCGTCCGTCGTCGTGACGGCCCTCGCCTGCTCCGGGTTGAGCCGGCCGACGATGTCCGCCGCCCGCTCGGCGCGACGCCGGGCGAGGGCCGCGGCGGCCTCCGCCTCGGAGACGACGGCGACGGGCTCGTCGAGGGCGCTCGAGGCGGACGGCGCGTCACGCAGCCAGTCGGGTTCGTCCGGGGTGGCCGCGGGCGCTTGCGGGCTCGTGGGCGGCTCATCGGCGCCGGGCCCGAAGTCGAGCCAGGTGCCCTGCCCGTCGGGCTCCGCGAGGCGTCGTCGCCGACGCTTGACGGGCTCGCCCGCCGGGGTGGGACTCACCGGGCCATTCTAGGTCGCGCGGCGGGCCGGACCCTGGCAGGAACCTCGGTCCACCCGGCAGGTGGCGGGTTCGTGGCCGGCTCCGTCTTTGGGCTTCCGCGGCCGGCGGGCGTCCGCGGCCGGCGGGCGTCCGCGGCCGGTGGTCGTCCGCGGCCGGCGCGGTTCGGTGGCCGCGGCGTCCCGGGGCCCGGCGGTCGCTCGCGCCCGGCGCGGTTCGGTGGCGCGCGGCCTCCGCGGCCCGCGCGCCTTCCGCGGCGGGATATGCGATCCATTTCTGGCGCACGGACACTGGCGACGACAGGCCTCGCGCCGACGCTCCTGCGGGCAGCGTCGGCGGCGCCAGAGCCGCTCCATGCATGAACGACGCGCGATGGCCCCGAACCGGCGTGCCGGGGCCGGAAACCGCCGGGCGCCTCGGGCCCTGTCGCTCGCGAAGCGCTGGCACCAGGAATGGAGCGACTACGACGAGTGCGGGTCAGGGCGCGGTGGACGGCTCATCGATCGCCAGGTCGTCGTCCCAGCGCGACGCGTCGACGATCAGCTCGAGGTCGACCGCGCCGTTGTCGCTCGCCACGTCCACGACGAGGTGCACCGGCCGGAGGGTCGCCGCGTCGGCATCGAGCGTGACGAACGTCCGGGCCGGAGGCAGGTCGGCGGCACGCTCGGGCGGCAGCAGCAGCCCGAGGATCGTGGACGGATCGGTGCCCGCGTCGAGCTCGATGTGCCGGCAGCGCATCGAGGGCGAGCCGCAGGCGACGTCGCGGACCGTCGGCGTCACGTCGGGCCGCGCGAGGTAGCCGCGGACCCGGTCGACGAGCGTCAGCGGGTTCGCATCGACGCCGGCGCCCGCGGAGATCGCCCCGAGGGAGGCCTTGGTCCACGGGGCCGCCGATCCCTCGCGATACCAGACGGCGTCCCACACCGAGACCGTATCGAGGTCGACGCCGAGCGGCGCGCTCTCGACGTGGGCCCGGGTCTTCGCGTCCTTCGGGCGGATGTCGCCTTCGGCGTGCGTGCCGTCGAGCACGACGCTCGCCTCCGGCCGGTCGAGCAGCGCGCCCGGCAGGTGACCCGTCACGGTGGCATCGAGGTGGACCGCGTCGGCGTCGATGACGGACTGGAGGCTCCGGGCGAGCATCTCCTCGGGATCCGTCACCTTCTCCGCCGGCTCGGCGGTCGCCAGCGGGCCGACGCCCGCGACCGCACCGACCACCGACATGACGCCGAGGACGCCGAGCAGCACGGCGACGCCCAGCAACGGCCCGCGGTTGGCCACTCGATCCTCCCTGGTGCGCCGCGCCCCGGCGCCACGTGCCGGCCGGTCGTCGGGCCCTAGGCTCGCGCACCCCGTCGGGATCGGTCAAACGCGCCGGCGTCCCGCGGCTGCTCAGGCAGGCGGCGCGGGGGGCGGACCCTGCGGTGGCCGCGGATCGCGCGGCGACGTGCCGTGCCCCGGAGCGTACGGGTCGGGCGCGTACGGATGGCCCGGGTACGCGTTGGGCGCGTACGGGTTCGCGGCCGGCGCCGCCTGCGGCTGCCCCGGGTAGCCGCCGGGGTACGCCGCCGGGTACCCGGCATAGGAACCCGCCGGGCCTTCGACGTCGACCACGAACCGCAGCCCGCCGATCCTGCCCGCCACGAAGTTGTACACGGCGGCGAGGATCGCGCCGAACACCCAGCCGGCGACCGCGTAGAAGGCGACGATGATCACGTAGAAGATCAGCCCGCCGATCAGGCCGCCGGCGAGCAGGGCGCCGCCGCCGCTCGAGGCCTGGCTGCTCGCGATGCCGCCGATCAGCGCGATCGGCAGGAAGACGATCAGCCCGAAGACGAGACCGAGGACCGTGTAGACGGCGGCGACCAGGTTCGCCGCGCGCACGATGTCGAAGCGTCGGATCGTGTGCCGTTGCATCGCTCCCTCCAGCGCTGACCGTGGATCCGGTCCTGCGGAGCATAGGCAGCCTGGAGGGCACGAAGAAGCCCCTGGAGGGCACGAAGAAGCCCCCGGAGGCGATGCCTCCGGGGGCCGTTCTCGAGTTGGGGTTTCGGACTAGAAGTCCATCCCGCCGCCGTGGTCGTGCCCGGCGCCGTTGCCGCCCTTGTCCTTCTCCGGGATGTCGGTCACGAGCGTCTCGGTCGTGAGGACCATCGCGGCGATGGACGCGGCGTTCTGGAGCGCGGAGCGCGTGACCTTGGCCGCGTCGACGATGCCCTTCGCGAACAGGTCGCCGTACTCGCCCTTCAGGGCGTCGTAGCCCTCGCCGGCCGGCAGGCTGCGGACCTTGCTCACGATGACCTCGCCGGAGGCGCCGGCGTTGTCGGCGATCTGGCGGGCCGGGGCCTCGAGGGCCTTGCGGACGATGTCCACGCCGACCTGCTCGTCGCCCTCGAGCTTGAGGGAGTCGAGCGACGGGATCGCCTGCAGCAGCGTGGTGCCGCCGCCGGCGACGAGGCCCTCCTCGACGGCCGCGCGGGTCGTCGAGAGCGCGTCCTCGATCCGGTGCTTCTTCTCCTTGAGCTCGACCTCGGTCGCCGCGCCGACCTTGATGACGGCGACGCCGCCGGCCAGCTTGGCGAGGCGCTCCTGGAGCTTCTCGCGGTCGTAGTCCGAGGTGGTCTCCTCGATCTGCGCCTTGATCTGGGTCATGCGGGCCTTGACCTGGTCGGCCGAGCCCTCGCCGTCCACGATCGTCGTGTCGTCCTTGGTCGCGACGACGCGGCGGGCGCGGCCGAGGTCCTCGAACGCGACGGAGTCGAGCTTGCGGCCGATCTCCTCGGAGATCACGGTGCCGCCGGTGAGGATCGCGATGTCGCGCAGCATCTCCTTGCGGCGGTCGCCGAAGCCCGGCGCCTTGACCGCGAGGACCTGGATGCGGCCCTGGAGCTTGTTCACCACGAGCGTCGCGAGCGCCTCGCCGTCGACGTCCTCGGCGATGATCAGCATCGGCCGGCCCTGCTGGACGGCCTTCTCGAGCGCCGGCAGGAGGTCCGGCACCGCGCTGATCTTCTTGTCGGTGATCAGGAGGAGCGGGTTCTCGAGGACCGCCTCCATCCGATCGGGGTTGGTCACGAAGTACGCCGAGATGTAGCCCCGGTCGAACTGCATGCCCTCGG
>JAICUI010000050.1 GCA_025935925.1 Chloroflexota bacterium | reverse complement strand
TCGGCCCGGCCGGCGCGCCCCGGCCGGGGGTTCGGTTCCCGGGTCGGTGGGGTCGGCCGGGGGCGGCGTGGCCGCGGTCGGCCGGGGGTCCCGCCCCGCGGTCGGCCCGGGGTCGGTATCGCCGCGGTCCGCCGGGGTCCCGCCCCGCGGTCGTCGCGTCGGGCGGGGGTTCGGCCCGCGGGTCGTCGCGCTCCGCCCGGGGCTGGACACGGGCCCCGGCTCCCGGCGCGCTGCGGCGCCGCGGCGCCCAGCGGTTCGACTGCGCGGTGCCGGCTCACGAGAGCCGCCCAGCGGCACACCTGTCCAGTCGCGGCGCGTGATTCGTGTCGGTTGTGCCACGCAGCGAACCGGATGGCGCCGCCGCCGTGCATACGAGCCGCTGGGCGCAACGGCATCTGGGGGACGGCACGTGGGCGTACCGGGATCCGGGCGCACCGGCACGTGGGCGCTCCGTGACATGGGCGCACGACACTTCGGCGCGACGGGACATGGGCGCACCGGCATCTGGGCGCACCGGCACGTGGGCGCTCCGTGACATGCGCGCACGACACTTCGGCGCGACGGGACATGGGCGCACCGGCATCTGGGCGCACCGGCACGCGGGGGTACCGTCACGCGGGTACAGCCGGGACCGGGCGCACCGGCATCTGGGCGCACCGGCACGCGGGGGTACCGTCACGCGGGTACAGCCGGGACCTGCCGCACCCGGACCTGGGCGCACCGCCAACTGTGCGCGCCCCAGCGCCCCGGAGACCCGCGCCGTTCCCCGCCGGGTACGCTTCGCGCATGACCGACCAACCCTCCACGCCGGCGATCGACGCCCTCGCCGCGGCCGGGATCCCGTTCCGGGTCGTGCGGACGCAGATCGCGCACGACGCCGAGGAGAGCGCGTCGTTCCAGGACATCCCGGTCGGCAGCCTGCTGCGTTCGATCCTCGTGCGTCGTGCCGCCGACGACTTCGTGTTCGTGCTCGTCCCGGGCGGCCGGCGGTTCGACTGGCCCAAGCTCCGCGCCCACCTCGGCACGAGCCGGCTGTCGCTCCCCGACCAGCAGCAGGCGAAGGAGGAGACGGGCTACGAGCGCGGTGCCATCACGCCGTTCGGCGCACGGCGGGCGTGGCCCGTGATCGTCGATGCCAGCGTGGTCGGCCTGGACGTCGTCGCGGTCGGCGGCGGTGCACGGGGCGTGAACCTGCACCTCGCGCCTGACGACCTCATCCGCGCCACGAACGCCGACGTCCTCGAGATCTCGGTGCCCGAGCCGCCGCACGAGCACGGCGCCGATCACCACCACGGGTGACGCCCGTGGCCCCGGCGCCCGGACCGCTCGCCGGGATCCGCGTCGCCGACTGCTCCACGGTGCTCGCCGGTCCGTATTGCACGATGCTGCTCGCCGACCTCGGCGCGGACGTGGTCAAGGTCGAGCCGCCCGAGGGCGACACCACCCGCGGCTGGGGGCCGCCGTGGGTCGGCGACGAGGCCGCCGGGACGAGGACCGCCGCCTACTACCTCGCCATCAATCGCAACAAGCGCTCGATCCGCCTCGACCTCAAGGCGGATGCCGGCCGCGACGTCCTGCGCCGGCTCCTCGCCCGCAGCGACGTCCTGGTGGAGAACCAGCGCGTCGGCGGCCTCGAGCGTCTCGGGTTCGGGGATGACGTCCTCCGGGACCTCAATCCTGCCCTCGTCCACCTCGCGATCACGGGGTTCGGGCCCGTCGGGCCGGATGCCGCGAAGCCGGGCTACGACTTCGTGATCCAGGCGCTCGGGGGCCTGATGTCGATCACGGGCGCGGCGGACGCGGACGGCGGCCGGCCGACGAAGGTCGGCGTCGCGATCAGCGACGTCGTCACGGGGCTGTTCGCGGCGGTCTCCATCCTCGCGGCCCTGCTGGCCCGCGAGCGAGCGGGGGCCCCCGGCCAGCGCATCGACGTCTCCCTGCTCGCGTCGACGCTCGCCGTCCTCGTCAACCAGGCGCAGAACGCGTTCGTGTCCGGAGAGGCGCCCGGCCGCCTCGGCAACGCCCACCCCAACATCGTCCCGTACGAGACGTTCGAGACCAGCGACGGCGAGGTCGCGATCGCCGTCGGCGGCGAGCGGCAGTGGGACCGGCTGTGCGACGTGCTCGGCGTCCCGGCGCTCGCGCGCGATCCGCGCTTCGCGACCAACGGCGCCCGCGTCGACCATCGGGCGGAGCTCCGGCCACTCCTCGCGGACCGGTTCCTCGTCCGGGCCTCGGCCGCGTGGCTCGCGGCGCTCGACGAGGCCGGGATCCCATGCGGGCCGATCAACGACGTCGCCGCGGCGTTCGCCAGCGACCAGGCTCGGGCGATGGGCATGGTCGTCGACCTGCAGCATCCGGCGCTCGGCACCGTCCGGCAGGTTGGCGTCCCGTTCACGTTCTCGGCGACACCGGCGTCGATCCGCACGCCGCCTCCGCTCCTCGGGCAGGACACGCGCGAGGTCCTGGCGGAGCTGGGCTATGGCGACGACGCGATCGCCGCCCTCGCCTCCGGAGGCGTGACGTGAGCCGGCGGATGATCACCTACCCGACGAGCCGGCTGCTCGGCGTCATCGACGACCCGGAGGACGCCCCGCGCGCGGTCCAGGCGCTCCTCGCGGCGCGCGTGGGCGGCGCCGTCGACCTGCTCGCCGGCGACGAGGGGCTCGACCGGCTCGGCCACCTCGGTCCGAAGCCGGGACCGTTGTCGCGACTGATCCGCGCGTTCCAGTTCATGACCATGGACCAGACGCCCGACTTCATGGTCTACGAGCGGGCGCTCCTCGACGGCCGCGCGGTCGTCGCCGTGCGCGTCCGGGAACGCGATCGGATGCGCCTCGCCGCCGACATCCTCGCCGCGCACGGAGCGCACTTCCTCAACTACTTCGGCCGGTACATGACCGAGGAGGTCTCGCTGTGGCGGGGCAAGGAGCCGACGATCCCCGACAACCTCCGCCGTTAAGGGAGGACCCGGGACCCGGGCATGGACCGGCGGCCGCCGGTGCACCGACGGCCGCCGGGGAGCGTGACGGTCTCAGTTCGAGGGGTCGCCGTCGCCCGCGTTGAACACGCCCATGGCGCCGTGCGTGACGAGGTTGAAGGCGTGGGTCACGAACGGGTACATCCCGTCCTCGACCGGCGTGAACTCGACGATGGCGCCCTGCGCCGGGGCGAGGTCCACGGCTTGGGAGCCCCAGTGGCCCGCGTTGCCACGCGACAGCTCGATGCCCTCCTTGATGACGTTGTCGAAGATCGTGCCGACGACGTGAAACGAGCTGTCGAGGTTGGGACCCGCGTCGAGCACGAACACGCGAACCCGCTTGCCGGCGTCGACCTGGATCGGCGTGTCCTTGTACTGGTTCGCGATGCCGTTGAAGACGACGAAGTCGGGCGACGGCGCGGTCTCGTTGGCCTTCAGGTAGTCAGCCGGGGCACCCTGCGCGCCGAGGTACCACTCGCTCTGCACCAGCGCGAACTCCTGGTCCACCTTCGGCAGGCCGTCCTTCGGCTCGACGATCACCATCCCGAACATGCCGTTCGCGATGTGGTGGAGCGCCGGCGCGGTGCCGCAGTGGTACATCCAGACGCCCGCGTAGTTCGCCTTGAACGTGTAGGTGAACGACTCGCCGGGCTTGATCTCGACCATCTGGTGGTTCATCGCCGTCTCGGACGCGTGGAAGTCGATCGAGTGGCTCATCGCGCCCTGGTTCGTGAGGTGGACATTCACCGTGTCGCCGACCTTGACCCGGATCGTCGGGCCGGGGACGGTGCCGCCGAACGTCCACGCGTGGACGACGAAGCCCTCGGCGACCGTGATGTCCTTCTCGATGATCGGGAGGTCGATGTCGTGAACGGTGCCGGCAAGCCGGGCCGGGGCGGCGGGGTCGCGCCGGACGTACTTCGGCGCGTTCGGGTCGGCGACCGGGGCGGCCGCGGCGGTCGATCCGCCCGAGGCCGCCGGCGACGGTGCCGGGTCCATCGACATCCCGGGCATCGCGGCCGCCTCTACGGACACGGCGCCGGTCATGCCGGCCGGCCCGTGGCCCGGGATGCTGCACATGAACGTCTCGCCGCCAGCGGGGATGTCGACCTGGCCGGTGACCGTCGCGCCGGGATCCGCGGTGAGCTTCGTGCCGTCCGCGAACGTGACGTCGTGCGTCACGGCGCCGGTGTTGCGGAACGTGACGGGATAGGTCCCGGCGGCCGGGACGGTGATCGCGGCGGGCCGGAAGCCGAGGTCGAACGCCTCGACCTGGATCGCCTGGGCAGCCGGTGCGGCCGCGTTGCCGGTGGTGACGGCGGGAGCCGCGGCGGAATCCGCGCCGCCCACGGCGGCGACCGCGCCGGGCGATGCCGGGGCGACGGCCGCGCCGAACGTCCACGAGGGCGCCGCGTTCGCCGGCGCACACGCGGCGGTGGCGAGCGCGGCGATCGCGCCCAGGATGATCAGGCGTCCGACGCGCTTCATGGCCGCAGGCTCCTGTTGGCCGGGCGGCCGGGCCCGTCGCCCTGTCGTGGATCGGCGTGCTAATGATCACCAATCCAGTACGTATTTGTCGGGGACCAACGGCCCGATTCGGACGGGCCGAACGGCCCGTGCGCGCGAGGAGTCACTCGGGCAGCAGCCGACGGATCAGTCGCGCAGGGCGCGTCCCGGCCCGGCGACGAGCTCGGCGAGGCTCGCGCCCGCGAGCGCCGACAGGAGCGCCTCCTGCCCGGCGAAGAACACGGCGTGGACGTCGCAGAAGCCGTCGGCGCCGCATGGGCCGCCGCGCAGCACGCACGTCCGTCGCCGGCTGTCGCCTTCGACCGCCTCGATGACGTCGAGCAGCGACACGTCCGCAGCGGGACGGGCGAGCCGGTAGCCGCCGGCGCGACCCGCGGAAGCCTGCACGAGCCCGGCGCGCGACAGGTCCGCGAGGACCTGCGGCAGGAACCGGACCGGGATGTCCATGGCGTCCGCGATCCGTCGCGCGGAGACGACCGCACCGTCCGGGACGCGGCCGAGCGCGAGCATCGTCCGGATCGCGTAGTCGCCCTTCTTGGTGAGCTCCATCCGCATCCGACAAGCCTATGTCGCTCGCGCGGTCGGGCGGGACCTCCGTTCGGTCGTGCGGCGCCACGCACCCGGTAGACTTCGCGGATGCCCCGCTTCAACTACGGTGGCCAGGCCCTGATCGAGGGCGTGATGATGCGAGGCCGCGACGCCATCGCCGTCGCCCTCCGCCATCCGGACGGCCGGATCGTCTGGGCGCAGGAGCGCCTCGACCAGGGCACCGTCCACGGCAACCCTGCCGCCAAGTGGCCCTTCGTGCGCGGTCTCGTCGTGCTCTACGAGACCCTCGTCGTCGGGACGCGCTGGCTCGTGCGCTCGGCCGGCCTCCAGGCGGAGGACCAGGGCGTCGAGATCGGCAAGGGCGGCGTCGCGCTGATGCTCGGCATCACCGCGGTCCTGGGCATCGGCCTGTTCTTCATCCTGCCGCTCGTCATCGCGACGGCGACCGCGGGCAACATCGAGAACGACCTCGTCCAGCACTTCGTCGAGGGCCTCGTCCGGGTCGTCATCTTCATCGCGTACCTGGTTCTGATCAGCCGCACGCCGGACATCCACCGCGTGTTCCAGTACCACGGCGCCGAGCACCAGACGATCCACGCGCTCGAGGCCGGCGAGCCGCTGCGCCCGGAGTACGTCAGCAGGCACCCCACCGCCCACCCGCGCTGCGGCACGGAGTTCCTGGTGGTCGTGATCCTGCTCTCGATCCTCGCCTTCAGCCTCGTCGGCCGGCAGACCCCGATCGTGATGATCGCGAGCCGGATCCTGCTCATCCCGGTGATCGCGGCGGTCGGCTACGAGCTCCTGAAGCTCGGCGCGAAGCACCGCTCGAACCCGGTCATCAAGGTCATCATGTACCCCGGGATCCTCGTCCAGATGATCACCACCAAGCAGCCGACCGAGGACATGATCGAGGTCGCGATCGTGAGCCTCGAGCAGGCGATCGCCGCGGACGGCGACCCGATCCCCGAGGGCGGCCTCCACCTGCCGCGCGACCCGATGCCGCTCCCCGGCGAGACCGCGAAGGACGTGCGCGCGGCGCACGACGCCGTCGAGGGCGAGGCCGCGGCGCCCGTGTCCATCGACCCGCCCCTCCCCGGCTGACGCCGCCCATTCCGGACGCGATGACGACCACGACGACCGACGGCGGCGGCCTCGACGCGAAGCTCGCCGAGCTCGCGCGCCAGTACGACGACGTCCAGACGCAGCTCACGACCCCCGAGGTGCTCGGCGACCCGTCGCAGCTGCGCCGCCTCGGCCGTGAGCTGGCGCGGCTCGAGCCCGTGGTCGCCGCGTACCGCGAGCTGGGCGACGTCCGGGGGCAGCTCGACGGCGCCCGCCAGCTCCGCGACCACGAGGCCGACGACGACCTCAAGGCGATGGCGCGCGACGAGATCGCCGAGCTCGAAAGACGTGAGGAGGGCCTGCTCGACACGCTCCGCGTCGCGCTCATCCCGCGCGACCCCAACGACGACCGCAACGTGATCGTCGAGATCCGGGCCGGCGCCGGCGGCGAGGAGGCGGCGCTGTTCGCGAACGAGCTGCTCCGCATGTACACGCGCTACGCCGCCGAGCACCGCTTCGGGACGGACCTCATGAGCCTCAACGAGACCGGGATCGGCGGCGTCAAGGAGGCGATCCTCGAGGTCACCGGCGACGGCGCGTACAGCCGGCTCAAGTTCGAGGGCGGCGTCCACCGCGTGCAGCGCGTCCCGTCGACCGAGTCCTCCGGGCGCATCCACACCAGCACGGCGACGGTCATCGTGATGCCCGAGCCCGACGAGGTGGAGGTCGACATCGACGAGGACCGCGACCTCCGGATCGAGGTCAAGCGCAGCTCCGGGCCCGGGGGCCAGTCGGTGAACACGACCGATTCCGCGGTCCGCATCACGCACCTGCCGACCGGGCTCGTCGTCGAGATCCAGGACGAGAAGAGCCAGCACAAGAACAAGGCCAAGGCGATGTCCGTTCTGCGATCACGGCTCTACGACCTGGAGCTCGCCAAGCAGCGCGAAGCGCAGTCGGCCGAACGCAGGCTGATGGTCGGCGGCGGGGACCGCTCGGAGAAGATCCGGACCTACAACTTCCCCGACAACCGGGTCACCGATCACCGGATCGGCGCCACGATCCACAACGTGCCGGGCGTGCTGGAGGGCCAGCTCGACCCGCTCATCGACGCGCTCGTCATGGCGGACCAGGCTGACCGCCTCCGCAACCTCACGGAGACCGACGATGGCCCAGACACCGGCGCCCCCGGCCGATCCTGAGCACGCCCGCTTCATCGAGCCGGTCGTCCGCCCGGTCGTCAAGGCCACCGACCTCGGCTCGGTCGTCGTGCTCAAGCAGGGCAACCAGTACCTGCTGACGGACCCGTTCGGCGACATCCGGCCGGACACCCGCGGGCTCGGCCTGTACGACGGCGACACGCGACGGCTGTCTTGCTCGATCCTGCGCGTCAACGGCGAGCGGCCGGTGCTGCTCCAGGCGAGCGCCGGCGGCAACTGGCGCGGCACGATCCAGATGACGAACCCGCGGATCGAGCGCGACCTGCGCGACAAGGTGCGGCCCGAGGAGGCGCTGGCCTCCCAGAAGCTCGGGATCTCGCGACGGCGGACGATGACGGGGCAGGTGCTCGAGGAGCGCGTCCGGATCATCAACCACGCCGAGGAGGAGGAGCTGGTCGAGGTCGAGCTCGAGCTCGCCGCGGACGCGGCCGACATCTTCGAGGTCCGCGGCTGGGTCCGCCCCGAGCGCGGCACGCAGCGGCCGATCGCGCTCCGGGACGACGCCGTGACGTTCCGCTACGACGGGCTCGACGGCGTCCGGCTCGAGACGCACGTCGCCTTCAGCGAGCCGGCCGCGGACATGGGCCCCGTGGACCCGGACGTCGCGGGGTCGCCCAACGCCGGCTGGGTCCGGCTGTCGTGGGCGTGGGAACTCGCCTCGGGCGAGGCGCGCGAGCTGTCGTGGGTCACCTGGACCGGGAGCCGGCCGACCCCGGCATCGAGCGACGGGACGGCCGAGCCGGACGACGTCCTGTTCCCCCCTTCGCCGCGCGTCGAGGCGGACGCCGTCGCGGCCTCGTATCACGCGTGGCAGCGCAGCCTCGCCGAGATCCGGACCGACAACGAGCTGTTCAACCTGGCGATCGACCGGTCGGCGGGCGACCTCCGGCTGCTGGTGAACGACGGCCCAGGGCCCGACGAGCGCTACCTCGCGGCGGGCGTCCCGTGGTTCGCCACCCTGTTCGGCCGTGACTCGATCATCGGCGCGTTCCAGTCGCTCGCGATCCGGCCCCAGCTCGCCGTCGAGACGCTCGAGGTCCTGGCGAGGCTGCAGGCGACCGAGGAGGACCCGTCGCGCGACGCCGAGCCCGGCAAGATCCCGCACGAGCTGCGGACCGGGGAGATGGCGCGCGCCGGCGAGGTGCCCCACCGCCCGTACTACGGCACGGTCGACGCCACGCCGCTGTGGCTGATCCTGTTCGGCGCGACGTGGGACTGGACCGGCGACCACGCGCTCATCGACCGCCTGTGGCCGAACGCGCTCCGTGCCCTGGAGTGGATCGACCGCTGGGGCGACCGGGACGGCGACGGGTTCGTGGAGTACGAGCGCCGCACCGAGGCGGGGCTGCTCAACCAGGGGTGGAAGGACTCCCACGACGCGATCCGCGACCGGCACGGCCGGCTCTCGCAGGCGCCGATCGCCCTCGCCGAGGTCCAGGGCTACGTGTACGACGCGAAGCGCCGGATGTCGGCCCTCGCGCGCGTCCGCGGCGACCACGAGCTCGCGAACCGGCTCGAGCAGGAGGCGGCGACGCTCCAGCAGCGCTTCGAGGCCGCGTTCTGGATCGAGGACCAGCAGTACTACGCGATGGCGCTCGACGGCGAGAAGCGCCAGGCCGATGCGATCGGGTCGAACGCCGGGCACTGCCTCTGGAGCGGCATCGTGTCGACCGAGCGCGCGCAGCACGTCGTCGACCGCCTGATGACGCCCGACCTGTTCACGGGCTGGGGGATCCGCACGTACGCCCGCAACCAGCCGGGCTACAACCCGATCGGGTACCACACGGGCACGGTGTGGCCGCACGACGTCTCGCTGATCGCCGCCGGCTGCAAGCGCTACGGCTTCCACGACGAGGCCAACCTGCTCGTCGGGCGGATCTTCCAGGCGAGCCAGCACTTCGACGACTTCCGGCTGCCCGAGCTGTTCTGCGGCTTCGAGCGCGAGTCGACGACCGTCCCGGTCCCGTACCCGGTCGCGTGCTCGCCGCAGGCGTGGGCCGCGGGGTCGCTGTTCCTGTTCGTCGAGACGATGCTCGGCCTCCGCCCGCAGGCGTATCGCAACGAGCTCGAGCTCCAGCGCCCGGAGCTGCCGGAGTGGCTGACCAAGGTCACGGTGACCGGGCTGCGCGTCGGCCACGACACGACGGACCTGCTGTTCCATCGCTGGCGAGGGGGGACGTCGGCCGAGGTGCTGCGCAAGACCCCCGAGCTCGACGTCACGATCCGGATGTAGCGCTCGTGCCCGACGCCGCGCCCACGGTCGCCGAGCTGGTCCAGCGCGCCACGGAACGACTCACCGTCGCGGGATCCGCCTCGCCGCGCCTCGACGCCGAGCTGCTCATGGCCGCCGCGCTCGGCGTCGACCGGACCGGGGTGATCGCCCACGGCAGCGCGCCCGCCGGCGCCGGCGCCGGGTCGGTGTTCGAGGGGTACGTCGCCCGCCGTGAGCGGGGCGAGCCGGTCGCCTACATCCGCGGCTTCCGCGAGTTCCACGGGCTCGCGATCGCGACGGACCCGCGGGCCCTCATCCCGCGACCCGAGACGGAGCTCCTCGTCGACGAGGCGATCGCGGCGGTCGTTGCCCGGCTGACCGCCGCGCCGCGGCCGGAGGGCTCGCCGCCGCTGCGGGTCGCGGATCTCGGGACGGGGACGGGGGCGATCGCCGTGGCCCTGCTCGCGGCGCTCCGCAAGCGGCACATGGACGAGCACGTGCTGGTGGTCGCCGTCGACCTGTGGCCGGACGCGCTCGAGCTCGCGCGAGAGAACGCCGTGGGACACGGGGTCGCGGACCGCATGCGCTTCCGGGAGGCCGACCTCGTCCCGGTGGGCGACGTCCCGTACGACGTGATCTGCGCGAACCTGCCGTACGTCGCGACGGACGCGGTCGCGGGCCTGGCGCCGGACCTCGGGTTCGAGCCGCGCTCGGCGCTCGACGGCGGCGCCGACGGGCTCGACGTCATCCGCCGCCTGCTCGAACGGCTGCCCGCGGTCCTCGAGCAGGACGGCGTCGCGCTGCTCGAGATCGGGGCCGACCAGGGCGTCGCGATCGGCGCGGCCGTGGCCGAGCTGCTGCACGGGTGGCGGTGCGACGTCCAGCCGGATCTCGCGGGGCACCCGCGGCTCGCGCGCATCCAGCGGCCAGCGCCGCTCGCGTGAGGAGCTACCGGCCCGCCACCCGCCCGGCTCCCGCGTTCCCGGTCCGGATGCTGGCCCTGGACATCGACGGGACGCTCGTCGATGCCGACGCCGAGCTGTCCGAGCGGACGATCGCGGCGGTCCGGGCCGCCGTGGCGCGTGGCGTGCGGGTCAGCCTCGCGACCGGGCGGATGCCGTCGTCCGCGGTCGTGTTCGCGAACCGCCTCGGCCTCCGGGAGCCGGTCATCGGCCACCAGGGCGCGCTGGTCCGCGCGATGCCCGCGCCGGGCGCCCGCGGCGACGCGACGGCGCCGCCGTTCCGCGGCCGCGTCGGCCGGATGCTCTCGCATTCGCCGCTCGCGCCCGAGGTCGCGCGCGACGCCGTCCGGTTCTGCCGCGAGCACGGCCTCGACCCGCACGTCAACCACCTGGAGCGGATGATCGTGCAGCGTGGCGACCCGAACTTCGCCGATTACTCGGCGTACCTTGGGCGTGACGCCGAGGTCGTGGACGACCTCGCGCTGGACATCGACCACGGGGTGTCGAAGGTGATCGCGGTCGGAGAGCAGGGGCGCCCGATGGCGCTCGTCGAGGAAGCCCGTCGCCAATTCGCCGGTCGCGCCAGCCCGACCGTGTCGCATCCGCGGTTCCTCGAGTTCATCGGGCCCGGCGTGTCGAAGGGCCGGGCCGTGGCGTGGCTGGCGCACCGGGCGGGGATCCCGATGAGCCAGGTGCTGACGATGGGCGACGCGCTCAACGACCTCGAGATGATCAGCGACGCCGGACACGGGGTCGCCATGCCCGCGGCGCCCGCAGAGGTCCGGCTCGCCGCCCGCTACATCGCGCCGCCGGTCACCGAGGACGGCGCGGCGGCGGTCATCGAGGCGCTCGTCCTGGCGCCGCCCGCGGACGCCGAGCGCAACGCCGCACGGCTCGCGGCCGGTGCCCGCGAGATCCAGGCCGCGCTCCGCGGCCGGCGCCTCGACGGCGCGTCATGGGGGAGCACGCTGACCCCGGGCGATCCCGCGGACGTGGCCCGATGAGCGGCCCGACGGACGGCGCGATGGGTGGCGGGGTCGGTCCGCGGATCGTGCCCGACGGCGACGGCGCGCGCGCCGAGGCGGTCGAGCACCTCCGCGCCGGCCGGATCGTGGCCGTGCCCACGGACACCGTCTACGGCATCGCGGCGGACATGGCGCTCCCGGACGCCATCGTGCGGCTGTTCGCGGCCAAGCGACGGCCGCCGGAGAAGGCCGTCGCGGTCCTGCTCGCCGATCTCGAGCAGGCAGAGGCGATCGCGTGGCTCCGGCCGCAGGCGCGGCTGCTCGGCGAGCGGTTCTGGCCGGGCGGGCTGACGCTCGTGCTGCCCCTGCTGCGCGGCGTGCGGCTGCCCGCCGAGCTCGCCGGGATCGGGACGGTCGGCGTCCGGATCCCCGACCACGACGCCCCGCGGGCGCTCGCGCGCGCGCTCGGGCCCCTGCCGACGACGTCGGCGAACCTGTCCGGGGCGCCCAACGCGGCGGACGCCGCCGAGGTCGCCGCCACGCTCGGCGATGCCGTGGCGCTCGTGATCGACGGCGGCCCGATCGCGGGCGGCCCGGCCTCGACGGTCGTCGACTGCACCTCCGATCGGCCGGCCGTGCTGCGCGAGGGCGCGATCCCCGGCTGGCTGATCGCCGAGACCCTCGAGCGGGGTGGTCACCGGCACGCCATCCGGGGCTGACCGGCGCGCAGCCCGCCACGGCCGGCGCGCAACCGGCCGACGACCCGCCCGCCATGGGACAATGGGGGCGCGGTCCGAGCCCGCCCGTCCCCGCCGAGCCAGGAGGTCCCGCCGTGTCCCAGGCATCCGTGTCGTCCGCAGCGTGGGCGCCGATCGCCGAGGTGGATCCCGAGCTGTGGGCCGCGATGGAGGCCGAGCGGCGACGCCAGGCCGACAAGATCGAGCTGATCGCCAGCGAGAACTACGTGTACGCGGCGGTCCTCGAGGCGCAGGGCTCGTGGCTGACCAACAAGTACGCGGAGGGCCTGCCGGGCAAGCGCTACTACGGTGGGTGCGAGTTCGTCGACGTCGCCGAGAACCTCGCCCGGGATCGCGCACTGGCGCTGTTCCCCGGCGCCGAGCATGTCAACGTCCAGCCGCACTCCGGCGCGCAGGCGAACATGGCGGCCTACTTCGCGGTCCTCCGGCCGGGCGACCGGATCCTGGGCATGAACCTCGCGCACGGCGGGCACCTGACCCACGGGTCGCCGGTGAACTTCTCGGGCCGGCTGTACGAGGTCCACGCGTACGGCGTCGACCGGCTGACCGAGCGGCTCGACTACGACGCGATCGCCGACACGGCCGACCGCGTGCGGCCCAAGGTCCTGGTCGCGGGCGCCTCGGCGTACCCGCGGGTGTGGGACTTCGAGCGGCTCGCGTCGATCGCCCACGGCGTCGGGGCGCTGCTGTTCGTGGACATGGCGCACGTTGCGGGGCTCGTGGCCGCCGGCCTCCATCCATCGCCGTTCCCGCACGCCGACCTCGTCACGACGACGACCCACAAGACGCTCCGTGGCCCTCGCGGGGGCGTCGTGTTCGCCCGGACGGAGCTGCCCGACGGCGTCGACCGGGCCGACTTCCCGGCGCTGGGCAAGAGCTCGCTCGCGCAGGCGGTCGACAAGAGCGTCTTCCCGGGGGTCCAGGGCGGGCCGCTGATGCACGTGATCGCGGCCAAGGCGGTCGCGTTCCGGCTCGCGGACGGCGCCGAGTTCCGGCGCGACCAGGCCCGGACGCTCGAGAACGCGACGGCGCTCGCGTCGACGCTCGGGGAGGCAGGGGCGCGCCTCGTGTCGGGCGGCACGGACAACCACCTCGCGCTCGTCGACGTGACGCCGCTCGGGGTGACCGGGCGCGAGGCCGAGTCGCTCCTCGACGACGTCGGCATCACCGTCAACAAGAACGCGATCCCGTTCGACGAGAACCCGCCCAACATCGCCTCGGGCATCCGGGTCGGCACGCCGGCGACGACGACCCGCGGCATGGGCCCCGAGGAGATGCGCCGCATCGGCGGCTGGATCGTCGAGGCCATCCGCGACCGGCAGCGGGAGGACGTCCTCGACCGCATCCGAGCCGACGTGCGCGAGCTCGTCGCGCACTTCCCCGTCCCCGGGCTGCCCCGCGACCGGGCGTAGGCTCGGGCCCGAGGGCGATGCGGCTCATCTCGTCGTTCGGCGACTTCCTGCCCTGGATCCTCGTCGCCTTCGCCGCGACGGCCGTGCTGTCGCTGGTCCTCACCCCGGTCGTCCGCCGGTTCGCGATCCGGCTCGACAACATCGACCGCCCGGACGCCCGCCGGGTCAACGACCAGCCCGTCCCGCGCGGCGGCGGGATCGCGGTGGCGGCGTCGTTCCTGCTGGTGGTGGTCGTCGCGCTCGTCGTCAACGACATGACGGACGCCGTCCCGGTACCGGCCGCGCTCGATCCCGTGGAGCTCGCCGGGCTGCTCGCGGGCGCCGTCGTCGCGACCGTCCTCGGTGTGCTCGACGACACGTTCCAGCTGCGCGCCCGGTGGCAGCTCCTGGGCCAGCTCGTGCTCGCGGGCCTCGCCGTCGCGGCCGGGATCACGGTCACGTTCGTCGCAAACCCATTCGGGCCCGGCAACATCGTCCTGACGGGACCGTACGCGGCGGGATTCACCGTCGTATGGATCGTCGGGATGATCAACTCCATCAACTTCATCGACGGCCTCGACGGCCTGTCGTCCGGGATCGCGCTCATCGCCGCGGCGACGCTCGGGCTCATCTCGTTCACGACCGCGGCTGCCGGCGGACAGCCGCTGATCGGGATCCTGTGCTTCGCCCTGGCGGGCTCGCTGCTCGGCTTCCTGCGCTGGAACTTCCACCCGGCGTCGATCTTCATCGGCACCAGCGGCGTGATGTTCGTGGGCTACACGCTGGCCGTGCTGTCGATCCTCGGCACGGCGAAGGTCGCGGTCGCGCTGCTCGTGCTGGGCGTGCCGATCATCGACACGTTCTGGATCATCGTGCGGCGGCTCGCGACCGGGCACTCGCCGTTCACGCCCGACCGCGGCCACATCCACCATCGGCTGCTCGATCTCGGCCTGTCGCACAGCCAGACCGTCCTCGTGATCTACGCGCTGTGCCTGCTGCTCGCCGTGCTGTCGTTCGTGCTGTCGGGCACCGGCCCGGTGTACGCGTTCATGGGCCTGGCGCTCGTGTTCGGGCTCGTCCTGTTCCTCGTGACCCGCGCCGAGACGACGGACGCGCTCGAGGCCGACACGTACGACGAGCCGGGGTCACCACCGGCCTGACCATCGGGTCCCCGTCGGTCGCCGTCGAGGCTGCTAGCATCCCGCACGCCGGTCGCCGGCCAGGCGCATCGAGGGGTTCATGCCGCCGCTCCAGATCGTGATCGTCGTCGTCGTCATCGTCGCGGTGCTCGCCGTGGTGCTGGTCGTCGCGGCGCTGAAGCGCCGGCGGCGACGGCGCCTGGACGAGGAGGCGGAGCGGGCCGCGGCCGCGGCGATCCCGCTCATGACCGAGCAGGACATCGCGTACCGGATCGGGCTCGAGGTGCGCCCGCCGGAGGTCACGCCCGGGCTCGACGACGAAGCGGGGGCCGTCGCGGCGATGGCCGCGACGACGTTGCCCGCGGCTTCCGGCGGCTTGGCTGCCGACGTCCCCGCAGCCACGGCGCCGCCCGGGCCGACGCCGGCCGTACCCATCCCGGCTCCGGTGCCCGCGAAGCCGGTTGCCGCCGGCCCCGTCAAGGCCGCGGCCGCCGAGCCGCCCGCGCCCGTCTCGCGTCGCTACCGGCTCTGGCGCGACTCCGCCGCGGTGCTGCTGGTCGTCTGTGTCGTCGTGCTCGTCGCGACGGTGCTGGCGCCGGGGTTCCTCGCGGCGCCCGGGCCGAGCGACCCCGCGGACGTCGGCCTCGTCACGACGCAGACTCCCGCGCCGGCCGCGACGCCGACGCCGTCGCCCAGCCCGTCGCCGACGCCTTCACCGTCGCCGTCGCCGTCACCCAGCCCCTCGCCGTCGCCGAGCCCGAGCCCGTCCGCGTCACCGTCGCCCACGCCGAAGCCGACCGCCAAGCCCACCCCGAAGCCGACGCCGCGCCCGACGCCTCGCCCGACGCCTCGGCCGACGCCGCGTCCGACGCCGCAGCCGACGCCGAAACCGACCCCGAAGCCCACGCCGAAGCCGACGCCGAAGCCGACCCCGCCGCCCCCGAAGGCGGTGATCACCGGCGCCTCGTGCAGCGGCACGCAGACGTGGACGTTCACGGCGAAGGCGGGGACCGGATGGTCGTACTCGTGGACGTTCGACAGCGGCAAGACGCTGATGGGGCGGATCGTCGCGAACAGCATCTGGTCGGCGGCCTCCACGCACACCGTGACGCTCACGGTGACGGGCGCCGGTCCGACGTCGCTCGCCTTCACGGACGTGACGACGCCCTGCCCGTAGCGTCCCCGCGGTTGCGTCAGGGGACGATTGCTCGTCTCGCGAGGAGCGAGGAAGAGCCCGCTGAGCGCCGGAAACCCTCTGCTATCATCGGCCGCGCGGTGATGGGTCGCCCATGAACACCGGCCTCGGAGCGTATCTCGCACTCTTCTCCGAAGTCGGATTCACACTCCTGGTGACGACCCTCATCGGTGTGGCAGCGGGCTACTGGGCGGACCAGCAGCTCGGGACCCTCCCGGTCCTCGCCCTCGTCGGCTTCTTCGCCGGCGCCGGGGTCGGGACGGTCGGGATCTACCAGCTGGTCACACGGTTCCTGAAGCGGTTCGACTAGACCGGCCACGGAACGAGCGGAGGAGCGTGGCGCGGGCCACGCGGCTGCTTGGAGGAAACGTGTCGGGCGAGACCGGAGCGAAGGGACGCCGCATCAGCAACCCCGTGTTCATCGGGCTGCTGCTCGTCTTCGTGATCGTCATCGACGTGTTCGCGTTCCTCCTCGTCCCGCCCTTCGATCCCGCTGCCGAGGCGGGAGCGGTCGAGTGCCAGTTCCCGGTCTGCTACATCAACGGCAACCTCGAGTTCCCCGTCCCCGAGCCGGTCCTGCCGCCCGGCCACGTGAACCCGCCCGGGCTCATCGTGTTCGACGTCAGCCTCTCGTCGACGCTCATCACGATGTTCGTGATCACGATCGTCGTGCTCGTGGTCACCTGGGCGCTCAGCCGCGGCCGGGCCATGGTCCCCGGGCGCGGCCAGAACGCGATCGAGTACGTGTGGGAGCTGCTGGAGAGCTTCGGGACGTCGCTCGGCGGCCCGGCCACGAAACCGTACGTGCCGCTGTTCGCGGGCTTCTTCCTGTTCATCCTGTTCTGCAACTGGAGCGGCCTGGTGCCGCCGATCGGCAAGGTCTCCGAGCTCCGCGCCCCGACCAGCGATCTCAACGTCACGATCGGCCTCGCGCTCGTCGCCTTCGTGTTCATCGAGTACCAGGGCTTCCGCAAGCTCGGCGTCGGCGGCTACCTCGGCAAGTTCTTCCCGTTCGGGGAGTTCCGCAACGGCATCGGCGCCGGCGCGATCGCGCTGTTCGTCGGGCTCACAGAGCTCCTCCTGGAGTTCGTCAAGCCGGTCACGCTGTCGATGCGTCTCTTCGGCAACATCTATGGCGGCGAGGTGGCGCTCGGCGTCCTCACCGCGCTCACGCTCGCGATCATCCCGATGGCCATGATCGGCCTCGAGGTGCTCCTCAACGCCGTCCAGGCGCTGATCTTCGCGACGCTGACCCTCATGTTCACGCTCACGGCGATCGAAGGCCACGGCCCGGAGCACGCCGCGGCCGAGTCGGCCGAAGGAACCATCCACGCTGTCGAAGCAGCGGCCCACTGACCTTAGGGACCAAGCCCGGGCCCCGACCCGGACCACGGAGGGAACACGGAACATGGAAAACCTCGGCGCCCTTGCGGCCCTCGGCGTCATCGGCCCGGGCATCGGCATCGGCATCCTCGGCGGGCTCGCCGCGGCCGCGATCGGGCGCAACCCCGACGCCGCCGGCGACATCCGTGGCCTGTCGATCATCCTCGCGGCGTTCGCCGAGGGCCTCGGCGTCCTCGCGGTCGTCGTCGGCCTGCTCGCCATCTTCATCAAGCCGGCCGCGGGCTGAGCCGCCAGAAGGTTCGGTGACCCACATGGATGCCTTCGCCCTTGCCGGTGAGGCCCTGCGCCAGGTCGCCCAGACGGCAGCGGAATCCGAGACGAAGTTCCAGATCAACCTGTTCTGGGTCATCGTCGCGGCGGCGAACTTCGTCGTCTTCTTCCTGATCGTCCAGCGCATCGCGTTCGGGGGCCTCACGAGAACCCTCAGCGACCGGCGCTCGCGGATCGAGCAGGGCCTGAAGGACGCCGAGCAGGCCCGACGCGACCGCGAAGCGGCCGAGCAGGAGCACCAGGCCACCATCCAGGAGGCCCGTCGCGAGGCGAACGAGATCATCAGCCGCGCCCAGAAGGCGGCGACCGAGACGCGCGAGCAGGAGGTCGCGGCGACCCGCGAGGAGATCGCCCGGATGAAGGAGCGCGCCAACGGCGAGATCGAGGCGGAGCGGCAGCGCGCCGTCGCCGAGCTCCGGGGCGAGGTCACGGACCTCGCGCTGGCGGCCGCGAGCCGCGTCGTCGGCGAGTCGCTCACCGGTGACCGGCAGCGCAAGCTCGTCGCCGACTTCCTCGCCGATCCCGCCGCCGGCGGGTCCGCCGGCTGATGGTGACCGACTGATGGCCCGTCCGACCCCGGCCGCGCGCCGCTACGCGGAGGCGGCCTTCCAGGTCGCCCTGCGCGACGACGAGCTCGACGGCTGGCGCGACGACCTCGCGCTCGCCGCCGAGGTCTTCGCGAACGCCGACGTCCAGGCCGTCGTCGACAACCCCGCGATCGCGACCGGCGACCGGCTGAGCGTCGTGGACCGGCTCCTCGAATCGAGGGTCCGGCCCGGCGCGCTCCGCCTGGTTCGGCTGCTCGTCGAGCGCGGACGCGCGCGCGAGCTCACGCGTGTGAGCGAGCAGTTCCAGCGCCAGCTCAACGTCCACCGCGGCATCGTCGTGGCGACCGTGACCAGCGCCGCCCCGCTCACCGAGGACGAGACCGCCGAGATCCGAAGGCGGGTCGAGGCGATGGCGGACGCCACCGTCGAGATGCGCACGGCCGTCGACGCATCGCTGCTGGGCGGGCTGACCATCCAGATCGGCGACCGCCTCCTCGATGCCTCGATCCGCGGCCGCCTCGAGCGGCTGCGCACCCAGCTCAACTCGGGGGCCCGCCCCCGCTAGGCCACCATGCCGGGACCCAGCCCGGACGCCCGCGCGAACGGAGACGCCATGGCCATCCGGTCAGACGAGATCATCAGCATCATCAAGAACCAGATCGAGTCGTTCGACGCGACGACGGAGACGCGCAGCGTCGGGACCGTGGTCGAGGTCGGCGACGGGATCGCCCAGATCTACGGGCTGGACGCGGCGCTCGCGTCGGAGCTGCTCGAGTTCCCGGGCGGTGTGATGGGCATGGCCCTCAACCTCGAGGAGGAGACGGTCGGCGCCGTCATCCTCGGCGACCCGGCCGCCATCAAGGAGGGCGACCAGGTCCGCACCACGGGCAACGTGGTCGAGGTCCCGGTCGGCGCCGCGCTCCTCGGCCGGGTCGTGGACCCGCTCGGCAACCCGGTCGACGGCAAGGGCGACATCCCGCGCACCAAGACGCGCCCCGTCGAGCGCATCGCCCCCGGCGTGATCAGCCGCAAGTCCGTCGACACCCCGGTGCAGACCGGCATCAAGGCGGTCGACGCGCTGATCCCGATCGGCCGCGGCCAGCGTGAGCTGATCATCGGCGACCGCCAGACCGGCAAGACGGCCATCGCGCTCGACGCGATCATCAACCAGAAGGGCGGCGACCTCGTCTGCATCTACGTCGCGATCGGCCAGAAGCTGTCGACCGTGGCGCAGACCGTCGCGACCCTCGAGAAGTACGGCGCGCTCGAGCACACGATCGTCGTCGTCGCCGGCGCCGAGGACCCCGCCCCGCTCCAGTACCTCGCCCCGTACTCCGGCGTCGCGATGGGCGAGGAGGTCATGGAGTCCGGCGTCGAGCTGAACGGCCGGACCATCAAGGACGCGCTGGTCGTGTACGACGACCTGAGCAAGCACGCGTGGGCGTATCGCGAGATGGCCCTGCTGCTGCGCCGGCCGCCCGGCCGCGAGGCGTACCCGGGCGACGTCTTCTATCTCCACAGCCGGCTGCTCGAGCGCGCCGCGCGCATGAACGACGAGAACGGCGGCGGGTCGCTGACGGCGTTGCCGATCATCGAGACCCAGGCGAACGACGTCTCGGCCTACATCCCGACCAACGTGATCTCGATCACCGACGGCCAGATCTTCCTCGAGACCGACCTGTTCAATGCGGGCCAGCGGCCCGCCATGAACATCGGCATCTCGGTGTCGCGCGTGGGCTCGGCGGCGCAGACGAAGGCGATGAAGTCCGTCGCCGCGCCGCTCAAGCTCGACCTCGCGCAGTACCGGTCGCTGGCCGCGTTCGCGCAGTTCGCGGGCGACCTGGACAAGGCGACCCGGGACCAGCTCAACCGTGGCGAGAAGCTGTCCGAGATCATCAAGCAGCCGCAGTACCAGCCGCTCCCCGTGGAGAAGCAGGTCGCGATCCTCGTCGCCGCGACGACGGGCAAGCTCGACGACGTTCCGACGCCGCGCGTCAAGGAGTTCGAGATCCAGCTGTACCGCTTCCTCGAGACGGAGCGCCCGGAGATCCTCAAGACCCTCGGCGAGACGAAGGCGCTGTCGGACGACCTGTCGAAGCAGCTCAACGACGCCATCGACGAGTTCCGAAAGCAGTTCCTTGCCTAGTCAGCGCGAGATCCGGCGGCGCATCGGCAGCGCCCGGAACATCAAGCAGATCACCCGCGCGATGCAGTTCGTCGCGGCGTCGAAGCTGCGCCGTGCGCAGGAATCGACCCTGGCGACCCGGCCGTACCGCGAGAAGCTCGACGAGGTCCTGGCGGACCTCGCGGCGGTGATCGGCGACGAGGAGCACCCGTTGCTGGCGGGTCGCGACCTCGACGCGAACCACAGCCGGCTGCTCGTGATCATGACCTCGGACCGCGGCCTGGCCGGCGCGCTCAACACGAACACCGTGCGCTTCGCCGCCCGTGAGATCACCGAGCACCCGGGCGACCTCAAGGTCGTCCCGGTCGGGCGCAAGGGTCGCGATGCGATGCGCCGCGCGCGCGTGCCCATCGCCGCCTACTTCGAGGGCTTCGGCGAGCGGCCGACCTTCGCCGACATCCTGCCCGTCGCGCGGCTGGTCGCGGACGACTTCGTCGCCGGCCAGTACGACCGCGTCGACGTCATCTACCCGCGCTTCGTGTCCACGCTCGTCCAGAAGCCGGTCATGGAGCAGCTGCTGCCGATCGTCCCGTCCGAGGACACGGCCGGCATCCCGGGCGGCCAGTTCCTGTTCGAACCCAACCCCGCCGCGTTCCTCGAGGCGGTCCTGCCACGCTACGTGGCGACCCGCCTGTACGCCGCCGTCCTCGAGACGACGGCGAGCTTCTTCTCGAGCCAGATGGTCGCGATGAAGAACGCGACCGAGAACGCCGAGGAGCTCATCGAGGACCTGACGCTGTCCTACAACAAGGTCCGCCAGGCCAACATCACCCGCGAGATGGTCGAGATCGCCAGCGGCGCCCAGGCCCGCTAGCCGCCCCGAGAGGAGACACCAGAATCATGGCGACCGCCGCCCCCGCCGGGACCGGCCGGGTCATCCAGATCACCGGTCCCGTCGTCGACATCGAGTTCCCCGCCGGCCAGCTGCCGGCGATCTTCAACGCCGTCGAGATCATCCGCGATGGCCAGGACTCGCTCGTGTGCGAGGTCCAGCAGCACCTGGGCAACAACTGGGTGCGCGCCGTGGCGATGACCACGACGGACGGCCTCGCCCGCGGCACCGAGGTCCGCGACACCGGCGCCCCGATCTCGGTGCCCGTCGGCGACGCGACGCTCGGCCGCGTGTTCGACGTGCTCGGCCGGCCGATCGACAACAAGGGTCCGGTCGAGGCGAACCAGACGCTGCCGATCCACCGCGATCCGCCGGCCTTCGAGGACCAGACGACCGAGGTCGAGATCTTCGAGACCGGCCTCAAGGTCATCGACCTGATCTGTCCGTTCAAGAAGGGCGGCAAGATCGGGATCTTCGGCGGCGCGGGCGTCGGCAAGACGGTCATCATCCAGGAGCTGATCAACAACGTCGCGACCAAGCACTCGGGCGTGTCCGTGTTCGCGGGCGTGGGCGAGCGGTCGCGCGAGGGCAACGACCTCATCCACGAGATGACCGAGTCGGGCGTCATCAAGAGCACGGCGTTCGTGTTCGGGCAGATGAACGAGCCGCCGGGGGCCCGCCAGCGGGTCGGCCTGACGGGCCTGACGATGGCCGAGTACTTCCGCGACGAGGAGGGCCGCGACGTCCTCCTGTTCATCGACAACATCTTCCGGTTCACCCAGGCGGGGTCCGAGGTGTCGGCGCTGCTCGGCCGGATGCCGTCGGCGGTCGGCTACCAGCCGAACCTCGCCACCGAGATGGCCGGCCTCCAGGAGCGGATCACGTCGACCACGAAGGGCTCGATCACCTCGCTCCAGGCCGTGTTCGTCCCTGCGGACGACTACACCGACCCCGCGCCCGCGACGACCTTCGCGCACCTCGACTCGACGATCCGCCTCGAGCGGTCCATCGCCGAGCTCGGCATCTACCCGGCGGTCGACCCGCTGACGTCGACGTCGCGCGTGCTCGACCCGCTCGTCGTGGGCAACGACCACTACGACGTCGCGCAGGAGACGAAGCGCGTCCTGCAGCGCTACCGCGACCTCCAGGACATCATCGCGATCCTCGGCATCGACGAGCTGTCCGAGGAGGACAAGGCCACCGTCGCGCGTGCACGCCGCCTCCAGCGGTTCATGAGCCAGCCGTTCACGGTCGCCGAGGTGTTCACCGGCCGGCCGGGCAAGTACGTGTCGATCAAGGACACCGTGACCTCGTTCCGCGAGATCCTCGAGGGCAAGGCCGACGACCTGCCCGAGCAGGCCTTCTTCCTCGCCGGCACGCTCGACGACGTCCGCGAGAACGCCGCCAAGCTCGCCGGGTAGCTCCCATGACGCTGCATCTCGAGATCGTCACGCCCGAGCGGCTGGCGTACGAGGACGACGTGGACATGGTGCTCGTGCCGGGCATCGACGGCGAGCTCGGGATCCTGCCGCACCACACGCCGCTCGTGAGCCTGCTCGGCGTGGGGGAGCTCGAGATCCGCAAGGGCGGCACCTCGGAGAGCTTCGCCATCGCCGGCGGGTTCCTCCAGGTGCGGCCCGACAAGGTCGTCGTGATGGCCGAGACCGCGGACCTCGCGTCCGACATCGACCTGGCGAAGGCCGAGGAGGCCCGCCGCGAGGCGGAGCGCGCGATCGAGTCCGGGTTCCACGAGGGCGCCGACCTGTCCGCGGCCCGCGCGCAGCTGCAGCAGGCGCTGATCCGCATCCGGGTCGCCGAGCGGCGGCACCGCGAGGGCCCGCGGCACCGCGGCTAGCGGCACGCGAACGATCGTGGCGGACACCTGATGGCCGACGCGCGTCCCTTTCACTGGGAGTACCACCCGGAGACGCCGCGTCCGGAGACCTTCCGGATCGAGGGTGGCCGGCCGCTGCGCGGGACGGTGAACGTCAGCGGGGCGAAGAACGCCGCGCTGAAGCTCCTCGCCGCCGCCGTCCTGACCGGCGAGCGATGCCGGCTCGAGAACGTGCCCGAGATCGAGGACGTCCGCGTGATGGCCGAGGTGCTGCGCGACCTCGGCGTCGTCGTCGACCACCCCGAGACCGGCGTGTACGAGATCGCGGCGGGCGACGTCGACTGGCTGTTCATCCCGCTCGAGGCCGCGGCCAAGATGCGCGCGTCGTTCATCCTGCTCGGCCCGCTGCTCACGCGGTTCGGCCGCGTGATCATCAGCAACCCGGGCGGTGACCGGATCGGCCGGCGGCCGGTCAACCTGCACGTCGACGCGATGCGGGCCATGGGCGCCGAGATCGAGTACCGCAACGGCTACTACTACGCGCAGGCGCCCGGCCGGCTGCGCGGCGGCGAGATCCGCTTCCCGCAGGTCACCGTGATGGGCACCGAGAACGCGATGCTCGCGGCGACGCTCGCCGACGGGCACACCGTGATCCGACCGGCCGCGCAGGAGCCGGAGGTCGACGACCTCGCGGCGTTCCTGTGCGAGATGGGCGCGGACGTCGAGCGGACGTACCCGGACACGATCGAGGTCCACGGCACGCGGCGCCTGCGCGGCGCGACCCACCGGGTGCTGCCCGACCGCATCGAGACCGGCACGTTCCTCATCTCGGCCGCGGTCACCGGCGGCACGATGCGGCTCGAGAACGCGGCGTGCAAGCACGTCGGGGCCCTCGTCGAGGTGTTCGAGAAGGTGGGCATCCCCGTCCACTGCGCCGACACGACGATCGACATCGACGCGAGCGGCCTCACGCCCGCGGACCTCCGCGCGTGCGACATCGAGACGGCGCCATACCCGGGGCTCGCGACGGACCTCCAGTCGCCGACGTGCGTCCTGCTGACCCAGGCATCGGGCACGTCCCGCGTCCACGAGGGCGTGTTCGAGGACCGCATCGAGTGGCTGGGCGAGCTGCGCAAGCTCGGCGCCCGGATCGACATCGAGGACACGCACCACGCCGCGATCCACGGCCCGTCGCAGCTGCGCGGCGCGGAGGTCTCGATCAGCGACCTTCGCGCCGGCGCCTCGCTGATCCTCGCCGCGCTCGCCGCGCAGGGACCCTCGCTGATCCACGGCGCGCACCACGTCGAGCGGGGGTATGAGAACATCGACCGCAAGTTCCAGCAGCTCGGCGCGAGCATTGCCCGGTCGGCCGACACCGCCTGACCGCCCCTGCCCAATCCCCTCCGCGCGGTCCCCTCGTGGGCATGCCCGCGGCGCAACCCCGGAGTAGCATCCCACCCTCATGAAGATCGGAATCGACCTCGGCACCGCGAACGTCATCGTCTACGTCAAGGGCAAGGGCATCGTCATCACGGAGCCCTCGGTGGTCGCGGTCGGCGAGGACAACCGGATCGTCGCCGTGGGCGAGGAGGCCCGCGAGATGATCGGCCGGACGCCCGGCAACATCCAGGCCATCCGCCCGATGAAGGACGGCGTCATCGCCGACTACGTCATCACCGAGGCGATGCTCCGCTTCTTCATCAACAAGGCGACCAAGGGGCGGATCGGGTTCAACCGGCCCGAGGTGATGATCTCCGTCCCCGCCGGCGTCACGTCCGTGGAGAAGCGGGCGGTCCGTGACGCGGCGCTCAAGGCCGGCGCGAAGGAGGCGTACCTGATCGAGGAGCCGCTGGCGGCCGCGATCGGCGCCAACGTCC
>JAICUI010000075.1 GCA_025935925.1 Chloroflexota bacterium | reverse complement strand
TGATCCACGCCGTCTACGAGCGCATCGTGGTCGAGGGGCCGCGGTTCGTCGGTGTCCGCCTCACACCGGCCGCGTACCAGCACGGACTGGCCCTTGCGCTGCCGGATGCTGTAATGGCGCGCCCGACAGGATTCGAACCTGCGACCTTCGGCTCCGGAGGCCGACGCTCTATCCACTGAGCTACAGGCGCGCGGACCCCGATGATACCGGCTGCACGAGCCATCGCTCGATCGCGCATTCGGAGCCGGATACTCAGCGTGGGACGGCGCCGCACCGGACGGGCCGGCCGACGACCCCGAAGGAGCGCCTCATGACCGACGACCGACCCGATCCCGTCGCCGCCACCGCGCCGGTCACCCCGGTGGTGTCGCTCGACGACCCGCGAGCGCTTCAGATCCTGAGCACGGAGCACTGGAGCCTCCTCAGCGCGCGGTCCCTCGCGTACAACGAGGCGTTCGTGCGCGGCGGGATGTTCCTGACGTTCCTGTCAATGTCGTTCGTCGCGCTCGCGCTGCTCGCGCAGGGGATGTCGTTCGGCGCCCGGTTCCTCCAAGTGGCGGCGGTCCTGCTCGCGTTCGACCTGGTCATGGGCATCACGACCTACGCCCGGATCATCGGCGCGAACACGGACGACCTGCGCGCGGTCCACGGCATGGCGCGCATCCGCCACGCGTACACGCAGATCGCGCCCGTGACGACCCCGTACTTCACGACCGCGACGCACGACGACATCGCATCCGTGCTCACGGCGTACGGCGAGCCGTCGACGGTGCGCGCCGGCGGCCTCGTGTACGCGTTCACGACATCGGGCGGGATGATCGGGCTAATCACGGCGATGGTCGGCGGTGTGCTGGCGGCCGTCGTCGCGCTGATCGCCGGCGTCGGCGACACCATCGCGGTCTGGGTCGGCGTCGCCGGTGGCGTCGTCCTCCTGGTGCTCCTCGTGGTCCGCACCTTCGGCACCGTCCCTGACCAGCAGAAGCGCCTTCCCGTGCTCTTCCCGGCCGACGCCGATGGGGATGCCGACGCCGCCCCGGCTCGGTGAGGCGGCCGACGGTCCAGGGCGATTCGGCCCGGCGACATGTCTGTCGAGCAATGGAGCGAGGACTGCCATGACCGGACAACAGACGCGGCGCGACCGCCTGATCGACCTCAGCCACGCGATCGAGGCCGGGATGACGACGTACCCGGGCCTCCCCGTGCCCGAGATCCGCCAGCACCTCACGCGCGAGGCGAGCCGGGGCCACTACGCGCCCGGCGTCACCTTTCGGATCGACGTCATCACCCTGTGCGGCAACACCGGCACCTACGTCGACAGCCCGTCGCACCGGCACGCCGACGGCGCCGACCTCGCCGGTCTCCCGCTCGATCGACTGGTCGACGTCCCGGCTGTTCGCATCGATGCGACGTCGGGACGGGCGATTCACGCCGCCGCGTTCGACGGCATCGCGCTGGACGGCATGGCCGTCCTCGTCCACACCGGGTTCGACCGGCACTGGCGGACGGAGGCGTACTTCCACGACAACCCGTTCCTCGCCCGCGACGCCGTGGAGCGGCTCGTCGCGGCAGGCGCCGCGATCGTGGGCATCGACTCGCTCAACATCGACGACACCGCCGACCCGGAGCGGCCCGCCCACTCGCTGCTGCTGGGCGTCGGGATCCCGGTGGTCGAGCACCTCACGAACCTCGGCGACGTGCCGCTGACCGGCGCCCGGTTCACGGCGCTGCCCGCCCCGTTCGTCGACCTGGTCACGGCGCCGGTGCGCGCAGTCGCGCGCGTCCCGGGAGGCGGCTGAACCGCCGGTTAAACGTTCGAGGCGGCTCCTCTGGGGGAGCCGCCTCGATGCTGTCCCGGTGAAGGTGTCCATCCTCACGAATGGACCTTCTGCCACGCCTCAGGATCATCTATCGCGTCGGCTGAACCGACTACCCTAACCCAACCTACCCATGATCCTGCAGCTGGGGCAGCGCTGGCTGACTGGCAGCAGGGCCACTGTACCCACCGGCTTTCACCATGGGAAGTGGTTTTTCCGCGCCTTCGGTGAATATCTCTTAACGTTACGCACCCGTGACAGCACGGGCCGCTGGCGAGGCGCGCGCGAGACCTTACGCCTCGTCCTCGATCCGGACGGACGTCATCGCGACCGGCTGGTCGGGCAGGTCGCGGGCGTTGCGCGGCGCGTTCGCGATCTTGTCCACGATGTCCATGCCCTTCGTCACCTGCCCGAAGATCGTGTAGTTCTTGGGCAGCCGCCCGACCAGGTCCTGGTGGCAGATGAAGAACTGCGAGCCGTTGGTGTTCGGCCCGGCATTCGCCATCGCGAGCGTGCCGCGGTAGTAGTCGGCGTTGATCGGCTCGTCCTCGAACTTGTAGCCCGGACCGCCCGTCCCGACGCGGCCGGCATTGAGCGATGCCTTCTTGCCGAACTCGCCGTCGCCGCCCTGGATCACGAAGCCCGGGATGCAGCGGTGGAAGATGACGTCGTCGTAGAAGCCCTGCTTCGCGAGCTTGACGAAGTTGCCGGCGGCCTTCGGCGCGGAGTCGGTGAACAGGTCGGCCTCGATGGTGCCGAGGTCGGTGTCGATGATGGCGCGGGTCATGGGCGGCTCCTTTCGGCGGTCGGGGGCATCACGGGGTGGCGACGGTGACCTTGGTCATCGGCACGGGCTGCTCCGCCGCGTTGTTCGGTTCGCCCGAGTTGGGCATCGCGGCGATCGCATCGACGGCCTCCATCCCGGAGGTGACGTCGCCGATGATCTGGTAGGTGTTGGCCTGGGCGAGCGAGGCCGCCGCCTGGTCGTCGAGCACGATGAAGAACTGCGAGCCGACGCTGTTGGGCTGCGAGCTGCGCGCCATCGCGACGGTGCCACGGTGGTAGGGCGTCGTGACCGGCTCGTCCTGGATCGTGTACGGCGGTCCGCCGGTTCCCACGAGCTGGGCGTCGACGTTCGGCTCGCGGCCGTACTGCCCGTCGCCGCCCTGGATCACGAAGCCCGGGACCAGGCGATGGAACACGACGTTCGTGTACCACCCGCAGTCGGCCAGCGCGACGAAGTTGCCCGCGGCGATCGGCGACAGGTCGGCCTTGACCTTGATGACGATGTCGCCCTTCTCGGTCGTCAGGGTGACGGTCCGTGTCTCGCCCGCCGCGAGGGCCGGAGGCTGTGACGTCGGGCAGCCGGCGAGGACCGCGGCCGTGGACGGGGGCGGCGTGGGCGCCGCGGCGGTCCCGCTGCACGCGCCGAGCACGAGCGGGACGGCGAGCACGGCGAAGAGGGATCGGGGGCGGCGGAAGGTCATGCGGCGAGCTCCAGGGCGCGGGGGAAGTCGATGGCACCGGAGAGGAGCGCCTCCCCGAGGATGAGTCCGGCGACGCCGGCGTCGCGAAGCTTCCGGACGGCGTCGAGATCCGCGGCGCCGCCCGCGACGAGCACGTCGACGTCGTGGCGCGCGGCGAGCCCGGTGAGCAACGTTGGGTCGGGCGAGGCGCCGCCGTGGGACAGCACGAGCCGCCGGACGCCGAGCGCGACCACCTCCTCGACGAGCGCATCGAGCGTCGGGACGGCCGGCCGCTTCCACGGGAAGGCCGCGAGGCGCTCGGGCCGGGGGTCGAGCCCGATGGCGAGCCAGTCCCCGGCGACCGCGAGGCAATCACGAAGCGCGGCCGGCCGCTCGACGATCGCGACCGAGAGCACCACGCGCGTGGCGCCCGCGGCAAACGCGAGGCGGACGTGGTCGGCCTCCTCGAGCCCGCCCGCGACCTGCAACGGCACCGCGACCCGCGACGCGACCGCGCCGACGGCCTCGAGGTTGGCCGGCCGGGCCTGCTGCGCGCCGTCGACGTCGACGATGTGCAGGACCCGCGCGCCCTGCGCGACGAATCGCTCCGCGATCACCTCCGGCCGGTCGGACGGCGTGCCGGTGCCCGCGGCGGCCCCCGGCCAGTAGACGACCCGCGACCGCCCGCCGCGGACGTCGATCGCCGGAATCACGTCCATCAGCCCCCGTTCCCGGCCTGCAGCAGCCGGCGGTGGAAGCTCACGGGGATCGAGCCGTTCGTGAGCAGCGTGTCGTGGAAGCGCCGGAGGGAGAAGCGGTCGCCGAGCCGGCGCTTCTCCTCCTCGCGCAGCCCGAGGATCAGGACCTTGCCCAGGAGGTAGCTCAGCTGGTAGCCCGGCGTGTACGTGTAGCGCCGGACCTCGGCGCGGGCGTTCGGGACCTCGAACGACGTGTGCTCGACGAGGAAGTCCGTCGCCTCCTCGGGCGTCAGCTCGCCGCGGTGCATGCGGATGTCGAGGACGATGCGGCACGAGCGCCAGATCGCGTCGGTGTACATGCTCGCGCGGAACGCGGGCCCGGCGTCGAAGCCCTCCTCGCGCATCATCTGCTCGGAGTACATGCCCCAGCCCTCGACGAACTCGGGCGCCTCCGTGAGCATCCGGGTCAGGCTCGGGTGATGGGCCGCGGCCGCGAACTGCAGGTGGTGGCCGGGGTACGCCTCGTGGATGCTCGTGTTCGAGATCGAGGCGTAGTAGTGCTCGCGCATCGCGTTCGGGTCGTCGTCGACGGCCGGCGTGACGATGTAGATGCCGCGCTGGTCCGCGTCGAAGCGAGCCGGCGAGAAGTACGCGGCGAACGGCATGACGCTGCGCAGGTACTCCGGGGTGGCGATGACCTCGATCCGCTCGTCGTCGGGGATGCTCGCGAGGTCGTGCTCGATGAGGTACGCGCGCGCCCGGCGCATCGTGTCCTTGTAGGCCTCGAGCGCCTCGTCGAACGTCGCGGGATGGTCCGACTTCAGCCGCTCGATCAGGCTCGCCTCGTCGGCGCCGGCGTCCAGCTCGCGCAGCGCGCCGCGGCGACCCTCGTGGTTGCGCCGGAGCTGCTCCCAGCCGATCTCGAGGATCGAGTCCGCGTCGAGATCGTCGAGCGCGCGGCGCCGGAGCAGCTCGTCGTAGCGTTCGGCACCGAGGGGCCAGTCGTCCGTCCCGGCCGCGATCGTCGCGTCGAGCCACGCGACGTGGTCGGCGAGCGCCGCGGTCGCGCCGTCGATCGCCCGCTCCAGGCGGGCGCTGTCCGACGCGCCAAGCACGCCCTCGCCGGCGGCGCGCACCTCCGCAAACAGGCCCGGCAGGTCGCGGGCGTAGCGCTGGTCGATGCGCTGCCACGAGGCGACCTGGGGCACGACCGCCCGCGTCCGGGCGGCGGTCAGGAACGCCGGTGCGGCCTCGAGCCGGCTGGTGATGTGCCCGAGGCGCTCCTCCAGCGGCGCCGCGCCGCGGGCGATCAACGCGAACACCGCGTCGCCGATGTCGCCGGCGGCGCTCGCCCGTCGCTCCCACTGGCGGATCTCGTCGGCCTGGAACAGCTGGAGCCGCACGTTGTGGATCTCCAGGTCGCGCTCGAATTGCGCCTCCGCCGAGAGCTGGTCGGGGTCGAGCGCCTCGACCGCCGCGAGGTGCGCCTTGTCGGCGTCGATCTCCGCCTGGACAGCGTCCCGGCTCGCGTCGCCCAGCGCGTCGTCGAAGTCGTGGATCCCGAGGTACGTGGCGAGCACCGGGTTGTCGGCGAGGATCCGCCGGACGCGGGCCTCGACGAGGTCGTACAGCCGGGCGTCGAGGGGCCCCGCGGCGGCGCCCGGATCGGGACGCGGCAGGTCGATCGATGGCTGCAGCGATGTCACGTCGTACCTCCGGCGCGCCGTGCCGGCGCGCGCTGGCGGTGGCCGGTCAGGCCGCCGTGGGTGCCGGCTCGGGTGCCGGGCTGGGTCGCGTGCCCTTGAGGATGGCGTCGACGGTCTCGACGACCCGGTCGATGTCGCCGGCGGTGATGCCCCGGTGGGTCACCGCGCGGATCGAGCCGTTGGCGTACGGGACCATGAGCACGCCCGCAGCGTCGAGCTCGGCGAGGAACCGGGAGCGGTCGCGGTCGACGCGGAACAGGACGAAGTTGGTCACGGCGCGGGACGCGTCGAGCCGCCCCTCGCTCGGCTGCGCGATGCCGCCGGGGGACCGGACGGCGTCGAGCGCCGCGAGGCCCTCGGCGAGGCGCCGCGCGTTCGCATGGTCGTCCGCGAGCCGCGCGATCGTGCCATCGGGACCATTGCCGAGCGCGACCAGCCCGGCCGCCGCGAGGACGCCGACCTGGCGCATCCCGCCGCCGACCAGCTTGCGCGCGCGGCGCGCGCGGGCGATGAACGCTGCCGGGCCGACGACCACCGAGCCGATCGGCGTCGACAGGCCCTTCGAGAGGCAGAACGTGACGGTGTCGGCCGGCCCGGCGAGCTCGGCCGGGGTCACACCGAGGGCGACGACCGCGTTGAAGAACCGGGCGCCGTCGACGTGCAGCGGGACGCCCCGTTCGTGGGCGATGGCGGCGACCGCGCGCGTGTACTCGACCGTCAGCGGCCGGCCGCCGCTGTGCGCGTGCGTGTTCTCGATCACGACGAGACCCGTGATCGGCTCGTGGAGGTCGTCGGGATCGCGCCACGCGTCGGCGAGCCGGCCCGGGTCCATCGTGCCGTCGGGCCGCTCGGGCAGGGCCCGGATCGTCGCGCCCGCCACGACCGCATGGCCGCCGGCCTCGTCGACCACGGTGTGCGTCGACTCGCCGGCGATCGCCTCGTGGCCGCGCGGCAGGTGCGCGATCAGCGACACGAGATTGCCCATCGTGCCGCTCGCGACGAACAGCCCGGCCTCCTTGCCGAGGAGGGCGGCGGCGCGCGCCTCGAGCTCGTTCACCGTGGGGTCGTCGCCGAACACATCGTCGCCCAGCGGGGCCGCGGCCATGGCACGTCGCATCGCGTCCGTCGGGTGCGTGACGGTGTCGCTCCGCAGATCGATCACGGAAGGCATCCCGGCGAGGATAGCGCGGGTCGGCGAGCGTCAGGCCCGGCGGACCTCGCGTGCCGCGATCGCGGCGGCCGCCACGAGGCAGACCGCGCCGATCACGGCCCAGATCGTGCTGCCGGACATGAAGCTGCCGGGGATGATGCCGAGGCCCTGCCCGAGCCAGACGAGGCCGGCGAGCGCGAGGACGACGGCAATGACGATGCGGACGGGGCGCATGGGCGAACCTCAGGCGGTGGGTGCGCTGCCATCGGGTTCGCCGCCGGACGCCGGCTGGATCTCGTCGCGCTCGGCGCTGCGCGCGAGCAGCATGCTGGTCCCGACGTCGGCGCCGTCGAGCGTGACGATCGCGCGCGTGTTCCCGGCCAGGTGCTCCGCGACGCGCAGCCGGGCGAGCTCGAGATCGTAGCGGGCGGCCTTGGGGTTGGCCGCGATCCGCTCCTCGAGCTTCGCCAGCCGGAGGGCCTCGGCCTGCGCCTCGTGCTCGACCGCGGCACGTCGGGCCTCGGCTTCCTGCGCGATCAGCGCTCCCTGGTCGGACAGCCGTCGCTTGTCGAGCTCGAAGCTCTGCGCCTGCTCGTCGAGCTGGACCGCCGCGAGCCGCCGTGCCGCGAGCGAGGCGAGCAGCTCCTGGGGAAGCGTCACGCGCGTGAACGCCACCGCCCGCGCCTCGACGCCGTGCGGCTCGAGCTTTGCGTCGATGATGTCGCGGAGCACGTCCGCCTCGGCGCTGCCGAGGTCGAGCGCCCGCAGCGCCGGGATCCCGCGGATCAGTCGCCGGACCGCGTCCTGCGTCTCGGCCTGGACCAGCTCGTCGAGGTCGCCGGTCGTGATGTTGTACGCGAACTTCGCGGCGTCCTCGATGCGCAGCGTCAGCAGCAGGTCGACCATCACGCCGACGCCGTCGGACGACTGGACCTCGCTCACGGGCACGTCGAACGCGATCTCCCGCGTCGTCACGACGTGCGTCAGGACCAGCGCGGGGTTCACCCGGTGCACGCCGTTCGGCAGCGTGCGCTGGTGGCGCCCCGCGCGCATCACGAGGCCCACGGTCCCGGCCGGGATCCGCAGGAAGATCCGCGACAGGAAGCCCGCGACCACGGCGAGGACCGCGAGCACGATCACGACCGCCTTGACCGCCAGGAACAGCGGCAGCAGGACGCCCGACGCGCCCAGTGCGATCGCGATCAGGATCCACTCCAGGCGGATCGGCGGCTGCCGGCGGATCCGGACGACAACGGGGACGCGGCCATAGGCGTCGCGCCGCTCGATGACCTCGCCGGCGTCGAACGGGGTGGCGGCGGCTTCCGTGATCTGGACGTGCGGACCGGCGATGGGCTCCGGCTGATCGAGCGGGATGGGATCCGGGGCGGGCGCCGCCTGGGCGCGGGCGAGGTCGTCGGTCACGGCTGGCGGCTCCGCTGGTTGGCGATCGCGGCGCGGCCCGCCGTCGTGGCGGCGGTGACGGCGGCGATGGGCGCGGCGACGGGTGGGAGCGTGCTGGCGATCGCCGCCCGCGCGGGGCGCGGTCGGTACGCCGTCGGCACCGTGGCCGCGACGGCCGCTGCGACGGCCCGCTGCCCGGGCAGGACGCCGGCGGGCTTCGGCGGATCCGCCAGCCGGCCGGCCAGGTACCGGACGGTGTCGCGGGCGATCGCGACGATCGGCGCCGCGGCGAGCAGCCAGATCAGGCCGAGCTGGCTCAGCGCGACGATCGCCGGGATCAGGAGCCCGGGATGCACGTCGAGGACGCCGCGCGACAGGCGCGTCTCGATGGCGGCCGAGGCGAGGCGCACGGCCCCGACGTAGACCACCGTCGCCGCGATGGCCGGCTCGGGGCCGGCGATGACCGCGACGAGCACGATCGGGAAGAACCCCAGGAAGAAGCCGAGCTCCGGGATCAGCTGCAGCATCCCGAGCAGGGTGCCCGCCGCGACCGCGAACCGGAACTCGCCGAGCCCGAGCTCGCGGGCAAGGACGAGGCCGAGCCACACGAGGACGCCGGTCGCGAGCGCGAGCACGACGCGGACGCGGAGGAACGTCGCGAGCGCGCGGTCGACGATGCGGATCAGCGCCGCAACGTCGGGCCGGAGCGCCGCCGTCACGATCCTGTTCGACCGCGCCTTGATGCGTCGCTCGTCGGAGACGAGCGTCAGGATCCACACGGGGATCACGAGCAGTCCGAGCACGAAGCTCGCGGTGTTGAGGATCCCGAGGATCTGCTGGGTCAGGAAGTCCCCGAAGCCGTTCCGGAACCCGTCCAGGACGCCGCGCAGGTTCTCGACGACGTCCGTGAAGGCGACGAGGAGGATCCCTCCGAACGGCGTCGGAATGGTGCCGACCTGGGCCTGAAGCTGGTCGACGGCTGTCTGGACCTCCCCACGGGACGGCAGCCGCTGGACCACGTCCACGACGCCGGCGGCCAGCGGCGGCACGATGATGACCAACGCCCCCACGAGCAGGACGACCGCAGCGACGACCGAGATGATCGCGGCGAGGAGCCGCGGCATGAACCGGTCCAGCCGGTTCGCGACGGGAAGCACGGCATACGCGAGCACGAGGCCAGCCGCGAACGGCAGCAGCGCGGGCCACGACGCGATCGCCACCCAGGCCGGGACCGCGATCGCCGCGGCGAGCAGCAGCCCGCGCGCGAGGCTGCGTGGCGAGACGGTCTGGAGTCGGGACCGGAGGGCCTGCCAGTCCCGGAGCGACGCAGCGCGCGCCTCGGGCGAGGCCGTCAGCGTCACGGCATCCGGCTCAGGCGGGCGATCCGGCGACGGCCGGAGCGTTCCTGGCCTGCAGCCCGAGGATGATCCACATGATCCCGCCGATCAGGAGGTCGATCCCGACGAACAGCCCGATCGCGAGGCCGCTGACCGGGATTCCGGTCCAGATCCACAGGCCCAGCAGCACGTCGATGACGCCGACGATGACGCCCAGCACCCACATGCCCTGACGGTTCATGAGCGCGCTGATCACCCGCATGATCCCGTTGAACAGCAGCAGGATCGCGATCGCGAGCGCCACGGCCACGATTGCGCCCTTCGGGTCGGCCGCGATGTCGAATCCGACGACGATCGAGAGCACGCCGATGGCGCCCGTGACGACCCGCAGCAGGCCGCCGGCCTCCCTGGCCATGATCCCGAACGCGATCTGCGCGATGCCCCCGATGATCAGGACGATGCCGATGATGAACGTGGTGATCACCGTCGCGTTCCACAGGTTGCCGAGCGCGAGCAGTCCGAGGATCGCGAGCACCACGCCCGTGCCGGTGAACAGCGCCCAGTGCTCGCGGAGCGCATCGGCTCCGGGCTGGCGTCCGGTCAGCGCCATCGATGTCCCTCCGCGCGGCGCCCGTCCGCCGGGCGCGACCGCCACCCGAGTATACGAGCGGGGTACGTCACCCGCTCTGGACGACGGGTCGTCGCGTTGGCGGCTTGTGGGGGCTGCTGCTATCATCCGCCCCCGGTCGTGGACCCGTGGTGTAGCGGCCCAACATGCCAGCCTGTCACGCTGGAGATCGCCGGTTCGAATCCGGTCGGGTCCGCCATCCATCGCTTCCTCTCACGCCCCGTCCGCCCGCCCGGACGGGGCGTTCCCTATCCACGCGGTAGGCTCTCGGCGTGAGCGTCCGACAGCCGGGGTTCGATCCGCGAACCACGCACCCGCGCAGCGGGGCGCACCGGGTCGGACCGCCGGAGCCGCCGCCGCACCGTCGGACCGGCATCGCGATCCTGGTCGTCGCGGCCGCCCTCGCCGGCGTCGCGCTCGTGGGCTGGGCGTCCGGGTCGCTGTCCGGCGCCGCGGGCGGTGCGTCGCCGCTGACGGCGCTCGTCTCGCCCTCCGGCCCGGTCCCGGCCTCGACCGATCCGGCACCCTCGCCGCCGGACGCGGCGGCGTCACCGTCGGCCACGGCGGACGCCGGTGGCGGCGCGACCGCGCCGCCCAGCGCGACGCCGGCGGGACCGCAGCCTGAGGCCGAGCTGGCGATCGCGCCGGTCGTCCCGTTCCGCTCCACGCGGACCGCGACGCGCAAGGCGGACATCACCGGCATCGCCTCGGGCGCCTCGCCCTTCAAGGCCCTCGTGCTCGTGGAGCGCGACGCGGACGGCATCCTCGCCGCGCTCGGGCTCGACCGGAGGGCGCTGGGTGACCGGCTCGTCACCGAGCCCTCCGCGGATGCGCTCGCCCGGGACCTCGCGGGTCACGCCTCGCGGATCGGGTTCGTGCGCGCGGACGACGTCGGTCCGGGCATGCGCGCGATCGCGTGGGGCAGCAGGACGCTGTTCGGCGAGGATCGCGTGGCGTCGCTCGGCGACTGGCCGCTGACGGCGACGCTCGAAGGCACGGCGCCCGGCGCGCCACGCTATGACCCGGCCAAGGCGTGGACGCTGTTCGCGGGCGGCGACATCCTGCTCGACCGTGGCGTCGCGCTCGCGATCCAGGCCAACGGCGTCGACTTCCCGTTCGCCGGCGGCACCGCCGACGTGACCGGGCGCTGCAAGGACTGCTCGTCGATGGGCTGGGACCTCCCGTACACCCGCCGGACCGGCAACGCGGGCGCGGTTCGCGACCTCATCTCGGGCGCCGACCTCGCCATCGCGAACTTCGAGAACCCGGCTCCCGACCGATTCTCGTTCCATGCGAGCGGGACGAGCTTCTCGGCCAACCCGGCGTACATCGAGGCGCTCAAGGACGCCGGCATCGACTGGGTCTCCCTCGCCAACAACCACATCGGCGACCAGGGCCGGCGCGGCGTCGTCCAGACGATGCGCAACCTCGACGACCACGGCATCGAGCACGGGGGTGCCGGCCGGACGTTCGCCGACGCGCACACGGCGACGCTGATCGACGTCGGCGGCGTCACCGTCGGCATGCTCGGCTATGACGCGATCGCACCCGCCTACAACGCGACCGACACGGCCGCGGGCAGCGCGCGGATCACGAAGGCCAACCTGAAGCGCGACATCCGGGCCGCGCGCGAGGCGGGCGCGGACGTCGTGATCGTCTTCCCGCACTGGGGGATCGAGTACCGCGCGGAGCCCGTGCCGTCGCAGGAGACGCTCGGCCACGCGGCGATCGACGCGGGCGCGGACATGGTCATCGGCAACCACCCCCACTGGGCCGAGGGGATGGAGGTCTACAAGGGCAAGCCGATCTGGTACGCGCTCGGCAACCTCGTGTTCGACCAGACGTGGTCGGAGTACACGATGGAGGGGATCACGCTCGAGCTCACGTTCAGCGGCAAGGACCTCGTGCAGGCGCGCATCCGGCCGCACATCATCCTGGGCAAGGCGCAGGCGAACTTCATGGACCCCGCGGGGTCGGGCAAGTTCGTGATGGACCAGGTGTGGAACGCTTCGAACGGCCGCCTGCCGTGGTGAGCCGCTAGCGCGCGGTCGTGCCCGTCGCGACCGGTGCCGGGTCGGTCCATCCGTACGGGCCGGGCTCGCGGCCGTCGAGCCCGTCGAACAGGTCCGCCTCCTGGTCCGGCGCCAGGACGCGCGACTCGCGACGGACGTACGCCTCGTGGTGCCAGTACTCGGCCCACGCGTCCTTGCCGAAGCGCACGAACGGGTTGTCGTCGCTGATCTGGGTCACGTGCGCCTTGATGGCGTCCCAGCGCTGGTCGAGCGCGTCGGCGATGTCCACCCTGGTGGTGATCAGCTCGTCGGGGACGAGCATCCGGGCGGCATTCGCCTCGAACTCGGCGACCTGCTCGGGCGTGGCGTCGTCGGGCGGCGACCACCAAGACCGCTCGCCGAGCGCCTCCATCCGCTCCGCCATGCCCTGGCGGACCGAGGCCGGGATTGCCTGCTCGTAGAGCTTCGCGGGCGTCCAGGGCGCGAGCCCGCCGTCGGCCTCGGGGACGCCGGTGCCGCCGTGCTCGGGCGCAAGCTGCTGCGGGTACCACGACGGATCGCCCGCGCGCGCGAAGGCGCCGACGGCGACGAGGTGGGTCCGGATGTGGTCCGGGTGCCCGTAGCCGCCGAAATCGTTGTACGTGGTGATCACGTCGGGCCTGTACGTCCGGACGAGGAACACCAGGCGACCGATGGCCTCGTCGAGGTCGGCCTGCCAGAAGCACCTGGCGTCCTGGTTGCCCGACCGGCCCATCATGTCCGAGTCGCGATAGCCGAGGTTCTCCCACTCCGTCACCCCGAGCGCCGCCATGGCCCCTTCGAGCTCGCCGGCGCGGATCTCGCCGAGCCGCCGGTGGTTGTCCGGTGTGTCCATGTCCGGGACGACGATCTCGCCCATCTCGCCGCGGGTGCAGGTCACGAGCACGACCCGACGACCGTCGCGGACCGCCTTCGCCATGGTGCCGCCGGTGCCGATCGTCTCGTCGTCGGGATGCGCATGGACGGTCATCAGCGTCGGGACGTGGGGTGCGGGGCGGGGAGGGGTGGGGGCGTCCGTCTCGGTCTCGGTGTCGGTCTCGGTCATGGGGCCATCGTAGCCCGGGGGATCCGGCGGGTTGCGCCGGGCGTTCGTCCCGGCCGGCGCGCTCCGGCCGGGGGTTCGGTTCCCGGGTCGGTGGGGTCGGCCGGGGGGCGGCGTCGCCGCGGTCGGCCGGGGGTCCCGCCCCGGTCGGCCGGGGGCGGTATCGCCGCGGTCCGCCGGGGGTCCCGCCCCG
>JAICUI010000046.1 GCA_025935925.1 Chloroflexota bacterium | reverse complement strand
GTCGATCACCGGCGGCTACGTCGCGCTGGCCGCGGCGCTGATCACGTACGGCATGGACCGGCACCTGACCGGGCGCGTGGCCGCCGTGAGCGTTGGGATCATCGACGGCGTCGACATGCTGGACCTCGACTACAGCGAGGATTCGCACGCCGAGGTCGACTTCAACGTCGTGGGCACGGACGCGGGCGCGTACGTCGAGCTCCAGGGGACCGCCGAGGGCAAGCCGTTCGACCGGCCGGCGCTGGACCGGCTGCTCGATCTCGCGGGCAGCGGCCTCGCGCAGCTGTTCGAGGCGCAGTCGCAGGCCATCGCGACGGTCCGGCGGTAGTGGCGGAGCCCCTCCGGCTCCTCGTCGCGACGCGCTCGCGGCACAAGCTGCGCGAGCTTTGCGAGCTGCTCGCCCTGGATCCGGCCACGGAGCTGCTCTCGCCCGACGATCTCGGGATCGAGGGCGAGCCCGACGAGACCGGCACGACGTTCGAGACGAATGCACGGATCAAGGCCCGCTACTACGGGTCGCGCGCCGGGCTCCCGACGCTGGCCGACGACTCGGGCCTGGAGGTCGATGCGCTGCACGGTGGCCCCGGCGTGTACACCCGGCGGTACGCGGGGCCCGCCGCGACCGACGCGGACAACAACGCGAAGCTGCTGCGCGAGCTCGCCGGCGTGCCCGCCGCCGAACGCGGCGCGCGCTACGTGTGCGTGCTCGCCCTCGCGCTGCCGCGCGACGACGCCGGGCCGCGCGGTGGATTGCGCCTCGTGACCCGGCGCGGCACGTGCCGAGGACGGATCGCCACGGAGCTGCGCGGCGACGGCGGCTTCGGCTACGACCCGCTGTTCGAGCCCGAGCAGGAGCCGCCGGGCGGACGGACGCTCGGCCAGTGGTCGACGGCGGAGAAGCACGCGATCTCCCACCGCTCGCGCGCCGCGCGACGGATGACGCCGGTGCTCCGAACGCTCGGGTTCTGACGCAGGCGGGGCCGACACGCCGCGTCTGCTAGGCTTGCCGCGTTCCCTCGTGCTCGATGGGCGCTCCGGTCAGCGCCCCCGGTCGATCTCCGACCGTCCGATCCCGACTCACCACCAGCGCCCGGACCGGGGCCGCCAGCGGCGGCATGGGCCCCGTCCAGGAGCGTTCCACGACATGTCATTCGATGCCCTCGGGCTGACGCCCGAGCTGCGCCGCGCCGTCGCCGACGAGGGCTACACCGAGCCCACCCCGGTCCAGCGCGAGGCGATCCCGATCGTCCTCGAGCGCCGCGACCTCCTTGCCGGCGCGCAGACCGGCACCGGCAAGACCGCGGCCTTCGTCCTCCCGATCATCCAGATCCTCCACGCGACCCGGGCGCCGGGCCAGCCGGTTCGCAACCTGCCCTCGCAGCAGGGCCGTCGCTCGCAGCCCGCCACCACGCGGCCGCCGGTCCGCGTCCTCGTCGTCGTGCCGACGCGCGAGCTCGCGATCCAGGTCGAGGAGAGCGTCCGGACGTACGGCCGGCACCGCCCGGTCAAGTCGACCACGATCTACGGCGGTGTCGGGTTCGGGCCGCAGGAGGCAAAGCTGCGCGGCGGTCCCGAGATCGTCGTCGCGACGCCCGGCCGGCTCCTCGACCACGTCGGGCAGCGGACGATCGACCTGTCGCGGGTCGAGATCCTGGTCCTCGACGAGGCCGACCGGCTGCTCGACATGGGCTTCATCCGGGACATCCGCAAGATCCTCGAGCTGCTGCCCGAGCGCCGCCAGAACCTGCTGTTCTCGGCGACGTTCTCGGACGACGTGCGCGCGCTCGCTTCCGGGCTCCTGCACGACCCCGCCCGCGTCCAGGTCACGCCCCGGAACTCCACCACCGACCTGGTCCGCCAGGTCGCGATCCCGGTCGACCGGGAGCGCAAGCGCGACCTGGTGCGCGAGCTGTACGCGTCCGGCCGCATCGAGCAGGCGCTGGTGTTCACGCGAACGAAGCACGGCGCGAACCGGCTCGCCGAGCAGCTGGGCAAGGACGGGATCCGTGCCGCCGCGATCCACGGCAACAAGAGTCAGGCGCAGCGCGTGCGGGCGCTGGAGGACTTCAAGGCGGGTCGCGTCGCGATCCTCGTCGCGACCGACATCGCGGCCCGCGGCCTCGACATCGAACAGCTCCCGCACGTCGTGAACTACGAGCTGCCGATGGTGGCCGAGGACTACGTGCACCGCATCGGCCGCACCGGTCGCGCCGGGCAGGTCGGCGAGGCGATCTCGCTCGTGTGCGTCGACGAGAAGCCGCTGCTCGCGGACATCCAGGCGCTGCTGCGCCGGCCGATCCCCACCGAGACGATCGCCGGCTTCGAGCCGAACCGGAGCATCCGCCCCGAGCCGATCCGCCTCCGGTCGACGCCCGCGGAGCGCGCGGAGCAGCGTGCGGGTCGCGCCGCCGAGCCGCGTGGCGGTCGCGGTACGTCGGCGCCGGGCACGCGCCCGAGCCGGCCCGCCATGGGCGCGACGGGCCACCGCGGCCATGGCGCGCAGGTGGGCGCCGCTCCGGGTGCCGGGCACGGCGGACACGACGGTCGCACCGGCGCGCCGCCGTCCGCCGCGCAGCCCGGGAGCCATGGCGCGTCGGGCTCGCGCCGCCGTCGGCGCTCCAGCGGACGGTCAGCGCCTGCGGCGACACCCGGGAGCACGATCGGTCATCGCCCGCCGACACCCGCGGCGCACCAGCGAGGCCACGCGCAGGCGGGTAACGGCGAGCCGCGGACGCTGCCGGGCGAGCGGATCCGACGGTTCGAGCCGGGGCGCTGACCGACGCTCAGCGAGTCGCCGAGCGGCTCGGGTGCACGCCGCCCGTGCCGTTTGGGGCGCGCCGTGACCCGATCGACGCGCCGGACGGGCGATCGCCGCGCAGCCGTGTCGCCGAGCGGTTGAACCGCACCGGCGCCGTGCATTCCGGTCGCTGCGCGCGCCGCGTCACCTCAGTCCGGCGCCGGGTCCGGAATCTCGAGCCCGTCGTGTAGCCTAGGGCTCCGGATCGGGGCGTGGCGCAACGGTGGCGCACGTGCTTTGGGAGCACGAGGCTGTGGGTTCGAATCCCACCGCCCCGACCATTCGCCTCGCTCGGGGCCCGGCCGGTTCGTAACGCTGTCGGGACGTCCACGTGCCACGATGAGACCGATGGCATTCGCGACCACGCGCCCGTTCGCGCTCCGCTCGCTGGCGATCGCGATTGCCGCGCCGTCGCTGCTGCTCACGGTCGTCGGGATCCCGATGCAGCTCGCGGTGTCCGGCACGGATCCCGGCTCGGTGGCCTTCATCGCGGTGTTCGCGATGATCGTCGTCGAGCTGGCGGGGGTCGGCGGGTACGTCGCCTTCCGCGTCCCCGACAACGCGGTCGGCTGGCTCCTGGTGCTCGGCGGTCTCGGCGCGGCGCTCTCGTTCTACGGAGGCACGTACGCGCAGTTCGTGCACGAGTCGGGCGCCGAGGCCGGGACGCTCGCCGTGCTAGGGGCCCGGTTCGGATCGTGGCTCTTCGGGCCCACGCTAGGCGCGCTCGCGGTGTTCCTGCTGCTCCTGTACCCGACCGGCAGGTTCCAGTCGCCTCGCTGGCGCATCGCGCTCGTGATCGCGTGCATCGGGCTGCCGTTGTCGGTCGCCGGCATGGCGCTCGCGCCGGGTCCGCTGAGCGCGGCGCCGTGGATCGTGAACCCGTTCGGGATCGAGAGCGATGCCGTCGGCGTCGCGACGACCGCGGGCAACCTGATGGCCGTTCCCGTCGCGATCGTCGCGTTCGCGGGCTTCCTGCTTCGGTTCCGTCGCGCGCACGACGTCGAGCGGCAGCAGCTCAAGTGGTTCGGCTTCGTGGCCTCGGTCACGATCGGCGCGCTCGTGACCTCGATCCTCACGACGGGTCCCATCTCGGACGTGGCGTGGGTGTGCACGATGCTCGCCCTCGCGGCGCTTCCCGGGGCGATCGCGGTCGCGATCCTCCGGTACCGGCTGTGGGAGATCGACCGCATCGTCAGCCGAACGATCGCGTACACGATCCTCACGGTCACGCTGGCCGCGCTGTTCGCGGTCCTGGTCATCGGCCTGCAGGCGGTGCTGCCCGCCGGCCTCGAGGAGAACGGGCTGCTCGTCGCGGCCTCGACGCTCGTGATCGCGGCCGCGTTCCAGCCCTTGCGGCGCGCGGTCCAGTCGCGCGTGGATCATCGGTTCAACCGGGCGCGGGTGGACGCCGACCTTGCCGTCCGCGCCTTCTCCGCGAGGGTCCGGGACGACGTCGACATGACGACGGTCATCGGCGAGGCCGAGCGCGCGATCCGCGACACGCTCGCGCCGAGATCGGTCGGGGCGTGGATCGCCCCGCACCGCGACAGGGCCCGGCCCGCCGCGTGACCCCGCGCCGCCGACGCGGCGGTCGAGGGATCAGCTGTAGGCGCCCAGCGCGTCGCCCACCTGGTGCAGCGCTGGCACGAAGTCGTCCGGCCACCGGCCGCCACACCGCTCGAGCGCATCGCGCACGCGCTCCTGGCGGTGCGCCACGAGGGCCCGTCGGATCCCGTCGCCGAGGTCCGTCAACCGGACGCGAGTGGCGCGTCGGTCCGCGACGTCGCGCTCCGCGACGACGAGCCCGCGGAGCTCCAGCCGCCGGACCAGCCGGCTGGTCGTCGGCACGGTCGATCCGATCCGCGCGGCCAGGGCGCCCACCCGGATCCCGCCCGGTGCGGCCCCGACGACGGCGATCGCGCGCCACTGGACGAACGACAGGTCCACGTCGGGACCCGCCTCCGCGAGCGCCACCGCGGTGACGCCGATCACCTCGACCATCAGCCGTTCGATCGCCTCGACGAGCTCATCTGAGATCAAGATTCAATGCCCTCCGACACAAGCTGCCGTATAGTATCAATCGCCGCCGGCGCGACCCGTGCCTGCGCGCGACGGCGAACCCCGTTGCACCGACGGGGCGCCCGCCCCCCGCCGGTGCCGTCATCTAGCGGCGGGTGTCGAGCGGCACGAGGTCCGAACCGTGAGCCGAATCGCGCTCGTTGCCCCGCCCGTCCTCGCCATCCCGCCCGAGCGCTATGCCGGCACCGAGCGCGTCGTCGAGGCGCTCGGATCCGGGCTCCGGCGGCGCGGCCACGAGGTCACGCTGTTCGCCCCGGGCGACTCCACCGTCGACTACGAGCTCGTCCCGACCGTGGAGCGATCGCTGTGGCGCGACGGCGTCGCCGACGATCCGGCCGGGGTGCAGGCGGCCATCCGCCGGACGGTGGAGCTCGTGCGCGAGCAAGCGTCCCGGTTCGACATCATCCACGCCCACCTCGACGCCGCGGGCCTGCACCTGGCGGACGCCGTGGCGACGCCGGTGATCACGACCTTCCACAACCGGCTCGACCTCGGCGACACGCCGCGCGTGCTGCGCCGCCACCGGGACGTGCCGCTCATCGCGATCAGCCAGAGCCAGCGGCGGTTCTTCCCGCGCTGCCGCTGGGTCGCGACCATCCATCACGGCGTCCCGTTCCCCGATCTCCCGCTCGTGACCGAGCCGTCGACGGACCTCGTCCTCATCGGTCGCGCCGACAGCGAGAAGGGCGTCGTCGAGGCCATCGAGCTCGCCCGCGACGGCCACCGCCGGCTGCGCCTCGCGGCGAAGGTCTACACCGACGAGGAGCACGCGTTCGTGCGCGAGCACATCGACCCGGCGGTCCGCGACGGGATCGTCGAGTTCGCGGGTGAGGTCGACACCCGGCGGCGCGACGCGATGATCGTCGACGCGGCAGCCACCCTGATGCTGGGCGCGTGGCCCGAGCCGTTCGGGCTCGTCGCGGCCGAGTCGCTCGTGCTCGGGACGCCGGTCATCGGCCGCCGTGCCGGCGCGCTCCCGGAGCTCATCGAGCACGGGGTCGACGGCTACCTCGTCGACGACCTCGACGAGGCGCGGCTCGCGCTGACGCGGGTCGCCTCGCTCGACCGTGCCGAGATCCGGCGGCGTGCCCGCGAGCGGTTCTCGATCGACCGCATGGTCGAGCAGCACGAGGCGGCGTATGGCCGCGTCATCCGCGACGCGGGTCCACGCAGGGCCGAGGCCGTTCTCCGTCCCGCGTCGCTCCGGCGGCCGGCCGCGCCGCGCCTCGCCGCGCCGGCGCGCGCCATCGTTCGCATCCCGCCCTCGGTATCGGGTCGACCGCCGGTGCCGGGCGCGCTCCCGCTCCGGTCGACGAAGGGACCCGACCGATGACCGCGATGTTCCCGGATGCCGCCGTCCCGAGCCCGCCGCTCGAGCTGCTGCACGCCTCGACGGACCACGCCATCTACGTGGTGGTCCCCGAGCGCCGGTTCCTCGCGATCGGAGGGATGGGCGGCCCGACCGGGTCCGACTTCGCGTTGGCAGGCGCGGCGCTGCACCTCGCGTCCGACCTCCTCGGCCGCCGGCTGCGCGGCGGAGGCGTCCTCGTGCCGGTCCGCGTGGCCGCGCTCGAGTGCCTCTGGGCCCCGCCGCAGCCGCTCCCGCCGGACGAGCTGCCTGCCGCGTTCGCCGATCGGTCGCGCTGGACGTGGCGCCAGGCGATCGAGCTGCCGGATGCCGCGAGCGGCGCCGACATCGACGCGGCCATCGACGAAGGACGGCAGCGCGCCGGCCGCGACGTCGCGCTGATCCGCGAGCTCGTGCTCGTCGAGGGCCTCTCGGCCCAGGTGCTGCACATGGGGCCGGCCGACGAGGAGCGCGACAGCGTCGCCAAGCTCTACCGCGGCATCGACGAGCGCGGGCTGCTCCCCGACGGGTGGCTGCATACGGTCGCGCTGTCGGGCGGGGGGAGCGCCGCTCGCCGGCGCGTCCTGATCCGCCAGCCCGTCGCCCATCCGCCCGCGCCGATCGCCGGCTCCTAGCCCGCGGTCGTCCGCCGGATCGCCTCGAGCCGCCGGTCGACGTCCGACCAGGTCCGTGCCCATGGGGCCGCCGATGCGTGCCGCCGGATCCGCCGCTGCACGTCAGGCAGGCGGCAGCACCTTGCCGGGATTGAGGATGTTCCGTGGATCGAGCGCCCGCTTGACCGTGCGCATGAGCTCGATCTCGGCGGGCGAGCGGGAGATCGGGAGGCGGTCACGTTTCTCGAGCCCGATCCCGTGCTCCGCCGAGATCGAGCCGCCGATCGGACGGAGCGGCTCGTAGACGTCGTCGTCCGCCTCGGCGTGGAGGTCGTCGCCCGTGGCCGTGCCCGGGTGCACGAACAGGTGCAGGTTGCCGTCGCCGACGTGGCCCATGGCGTCGCACCGGCTGTCCGGCCAGCGCCGCCGGAGCCGCGCCTGGACCTCGTCGACGTAGGCCGCCATCGAGCCCAGCGGCAGGCTCACGTCGTACAGGAAGATCGGCCGGCGCTCGAACAGCGCTTCGAACTGCTCGCGGATCGCCCACAGCGCACGGCGCTCGGTCTCCGAGTGGGCGACGACGGCGTCGGTCACGAGCTCCCCGGCCATGACCCGTTCCAGCGCCGCGAGGAACGCCGCGCGATCCGTCGCGGGATCACCGCCCTCCGCCTCGACGAGCACGTAGAACGGGTGGTCGCGACCCATCGGGGCGCGGTGGAGCCCGGGTTCGGTCACCGCGCGGACGTAGTCGCCCCACATGACCTCGAAGGCCGTGAGCTGCCCGCCGAGTGCGCGCTCGAGGGCGCGCAGGAGCGACGGGACCACGTCGAACGACGGAACGGATGCGAGGGCGGTCGTGCGGCCGGCGGGCGCCTCGACCAGCCGGACGACGACGCGCGTCACGACGCCGAGCGTGCCCTCGGAGCCCACGAACAGCTGCCGGACGTCGTACCCGGCGTTGTTCTTGACCATCCGGTTGAGCGACGTGACGACCGTGCCGTCGGCGAGGACAGCCTCGAGGCCCAGGACGTTGTCGCGCGTCATGCCGTGTCGGATCACGTTGATCCCGCCGGCGTTCGTCGCGACGTTGCCGCCGATCGTGCACGAGCCCCGGGCGCCGAGGTCGATCGGCACCAGCAGGCCGCGGGCCGCCGCCGCCTCCTGGAGTCGCTGGAGCGTGACGCCCGCACCCGCCGTGACCGTTCGTCCGACGTCGTCGAGCGCCTCGATCGCGGTCATGCGCTCGGTCGACAGCACGACGTCGCCCGGGCCGCTTCGCACGCCGTCCACCACGCCGGTCAGGCCGCCGTGGGTCACGACCGGCTGTCCTCGGTCGTGGCACAGGGCGAGGACGAGCCCGGTCTCGCGGGCGTCCCGCGGCCGGACGAGCGCGGCGGCGCGCAGCGGGGCGGGATCCCAGTACGAGCTGGCGCGCTGCGCCGCCTGGTCGGGAGCGAGGACCGCGTCGTCGTCGAGGAGGTCGCGAAGGGCCTCGAGGATGTCCGTCATGCCGGCGCGTGACCGGTGCCGTAGAGGGCGAGCAGGCCGTCGGCGACCGCGCGTGGGAACACGCTGCTGTGGGTCTCCCCGTCGAGCTCGGCGGTGGCGACGCGGACATCACCGCGTTCCGCGAGGCGCTCGGCGTACGCGGGCGTGTCGGGGATGCCGGCGATCACGTTGAAGGCGTTCGTCCGCTCGTCGGACCCGAGGGACAGGAAAGCCTCGCGGGGTGGGTCGAGCGTCTCGCGGGTGTCCACCGTGCGCAGCAGCCACGAACCGCTCACGGCGATCCCCGGGCTGAGGGCGAGATAGCGGCCGAACGGCGCCCCGGTGTGGAGCGCGTACAGCACGAACGTGCCGCCGGCCGAGTGTCCGAGCAGGCCGAGGTCGTGCGGGTCGATCGGGAGCTCGTGCTCGAGCCGCGGCAGCAGCTCGTCCACGAGGAACCGGCGGAACGCGGGCGCCTGGTTGATCCGGCGGCGGGCGTCGACGCCGAACAGCGCTCCGAGCGACCGGAAGATCCGGCCGAGGTCGTCGTCGAAGCGGTAGCCGTCCGCAGGCGGCGCGAACTCCTCGAATCGCCGCAGGCCGGCGAGCTGCATGCCCTCGCGCCGGGGGTTGCCGATGCCGATGATCGCGAGGGGCGGGACCCGGCCCGCCGCGGCGAGGCGCGCGGCGGTCTCGGCCACGACCGACAGCTCGATCAGCGCGTCGAGCACGACGAGCGCCGGGTAGCGGCGCGCCGGTTCCGCCGGTTCCGCGTTCGCCTCCGGGAGGATCGCGAACACCTCGAACGACCGGCCGAAGGATGCGGACGGGACCTCGAACCGCGACGGGCTGCCCGAGGGTCCCGGCCGGCTGCGCGCCCGCCGCGCGAACAGCGGACGCAGCGCGGTGATGGCGGCGGCGACCGGGCGGCGCCGCAGCGGCACGACCTCGCGACCGTACGCCTTCCCCGTCGCGAGGTGCGCGCGCAGGCCATCGCAGAAGCTTGGGACGAGGCGCGCGGGCGTCGCATCGGCGTCGAGCACGACGAGGTCGCGACCGCTGGCAACGCCGACGGCGGGCGCGAACACTAGCAGCGGCCCGTCGTCGAGGCGGCCGCGCGCTCGGAGCGTCGGGACGAGGGCGTCCCGGAGGTACGTGGCGAGGGCGTCGGGCTTCGCGCCGGCGGGTGCCGGCACGAACGCGAGGATCGACTCGCGGATCTCGCCGGTGGTCGCCATCAGCCGGCTCATCTCGGCGGCCGAGCCGCGGATCCCGTCCGCCGCGACGAGGACGACGAGCGGGTAACGCGCCGACGGCTTCCCCTCCGCGCTCGCGGGCCAGGCGATCGCGACGTCGACGCCGCCCGCCTTGACGGTCTCCCACCCGCCCAGCCGGTCCGCGGCCTCGCGCAGCGACAGGACGAACGGCGAGCCGGCGGCGGGGTCGGGCATCGGCTCGACCATCGGCCATCGCGGCCGGGGCTGTCAACCGACCGCGCCAGCGCGCGTCGCGGCCGTCCTGCCGTGCCCGCATCGCGGGTGGGAACCACCGAGCCGCCGCCGCCGTCTCCACCGGCATCCGCGGACCGCGCCGTCCGCGGCGGAAGGAGACCGATCGATGCGACATCTCGGCATCCTCGTCCCGGCCGCGCTGCTGGCGCTCCTGCTCACCGCGGCCCCGGCTCTCGCCTGCGGCGGCCTCATCGGCCCGAACGGGGCCGTCAACCTCCTCCGGACGACGACCTTCGCGGGGTACCACGACGGCAACGAGCACTACGTCACCGCGTTCCAGTTCGCGGGCGGCGGTGGTGCGTTCGGGTCGATCACGCCCCTGCCCGGCGTCCCGAGCGAGGTGGTCAAGGGCGGCGACTGGACGCTCCAGCGCCTGATCCGCGAGACCGATCCGGTCCAGCGATCGGCGGTCGCGGACACCGCGGTCGCTGCCGCCAGCGGCGCCGAGGAGCTCATGAACGTGAAGATCGACGCGCTCGACATCACGGTCCTGCGTGGCGGCGCGGCCGACATCGGCACCTGGGCGAAGGACCACGGCTTCCGCCTCCCGCCGGACGCCCCCGAGGTGCTCGACTTCTACGCCAGCCGCAGCCCGATCTTCCTCGCCGCGGCCTTCGACGCCGACGCTGCGGCGGCTCGTGGCCAGCAGATTGGCGACGGCACGCCGGTGCAGATCACGATCCCGACCGGCAACCCGTGGGTCCCGCTCCGGATCCTCGCGCTCGGCAAGACCGGCCAGGAGCGCGTCGACGCCGACGTCTACCTCCTCACGGACCACCAGCCGGCACTCCTCCCGGTGCCGACGGGCGACAACGGCATCCGGCTCGACCACAGCGCCGCCGCCACGGCATCGCTCCTCGACGACCTGCGCACCGACCGCGGGATGGGCTGGGTTCCGGATTCGGCGTGGCTGACCAAGGTGGCCGTGGACGCCAATGCCGACCAGCTGCGCTACGACCTCGCCGTCGACGCGAGTGGCACCCGCACGCCGTCGGCGACCGCCGCCGGGTTGGCGCTGCCCTCGGCACCTGCCGTCGGCGGCGCCGCAGACACCGACGTGCCACGCGTGGTGCTTGCCATCGCGGTGGCGATGCTCGGGATCGCGGCCGTGCTCGTGCTCGCCGGATCCGGCGTCGGCGGCCGGCGGATCGGCGAGCGGTGACCCGCCGGCCGTTCCTCGTGTCCTCGGGGCTCGCGTTCCTCGCCGGGCTCGCGTTGGCCGCGATGCTCGTCTCCGCGGTCGCGAGCGCTCGGGAGCCCGTGACGGTCCGGATCTCGGTCCACTACGCGCACTTCTCGGCGTCCGTCGTCGAGGTGCCGGCTGGCCGGCCCGTGACGTTCGTGCTCGACAACACGGACCCCATCGACCACGAGTGGATCGTCGGCGACGAGGCCACGCAGGAGCGGCACCGCACCGGCACGGAGCCGTACCACGCGTCGCGGCCGCCGGAGGTCAGCCTGGATGCCGGGACGACGAAGACCACGACGATCACGTTCGACCGCCCACGGGTCCTCACCTTCGTGTGCCACCTGCCCGGGCACGAGGCCTACGGCATGACGGGGACGCTGATCGTGACGCCGTGACGGCGTGACGCCGGTGATACGGCGAGGCAGCCAATCACCGACGGTGCCCTGAGATCCGGTCGCGACCCGGCCGACGAACCGCTCTCATGCAGCGTTCATCTCCCGGGGCGATACTGCCGCTCCGGCCGTCGCCACCCCATCGCCGCCGGCCGCGCGCGTCCCCGGAGCCCAGCTTCGCATGACCGTCCTCCCGGATCCGCCGCCCGAGCCCGCACCGCCGCCGGCGGATCCCGTCCCGGCCGCGGCACCGCGGCGCCGCGTGCCACCGAGGCTCGGGCCATTCGTCGCCGGCCTCGCCGTGATGCTGCTGGTCGTCCTGCTGGTCAACGCCCTGCGGCCCCAGCCGGCGCCGGTCACGAAGGGCGACGTGCAGCAGGCGATCGCCTCGGCTCTCGCGTCGCAGACCCCGCCGCCGACGGCCCAGCTCGTGTACGCCGGGATCCGCCCGTCGATCGTCCTGATCGACACGAAGCGCCACGCAGCGGACGGGACGGAGGCGAGCGCGGAGGGCACCGGCGTGGTCGTGACCGACCAGGGCGAGATCATGACCGCGAACCACGTCGTCGACGGCGCGACGAGCATCACGCTGACGTTCGCCGACGGCACCCGGTCGTCGGGCACGATCACGACCCAGGACGCGTCGAAGGACATCGCGGTGGTGACCGCGGACCAGCCGCCCGCGAACATCCCGCCGGCGGTCCTCGGCAACCCGGGGTCCATGGCGATCGGCAGCGACGCCTACATCGTCGGCAACCCGTTCGGGCTCTACGGGTCGCTCAGCGCCGGCGTCGTGTCGGGGCTGGACCGCAGCTTCAAGCGCCAGGACACCGGCCAGGTCATGCAGGGCCTGATCCAGGTCGACGCGGCCGTGAACCCCGGGAACTCGGGCGGCCCGCTGCTCGACGCCAACGGGGCCGTGGTGGGCATCGTGACGGCGCTGATCAACCCGACCAAGCAGGACGTGTTCATCGGCATCGGGCTCGCCGTGCCGATCGACGTGGCCGGCGGCGCCGCCGGCCTGCCCCCGTACTGAGCCGGGAACGACCCCAGGAGGACCCCGAGTTGACCGAGCGCGAACAGGACGGACGGACGGCGGCGCTGCCGATGGAGCGGCTGCTGTACGAGGTCAAGAAGGTCATCGTCGGGCAGGACCACCTGCTCGAGCGGATGGTCGTCGCGCTGCTCGCGCGCGGGCACCTGCTCGTCGAGGGCGTCCCGGGGCTGGCGAAGACGATGGCGATCAAGACCCTCGCGGACTCGATCGGCGGCGACTTCAAGCGGATCCAGTTCACGCCGGACCTCGTCCCCGCGGACCTCGTCGGGACGCGGATCTACAACCAGAAGACCGGCGAGTTCACGACGTCGCTCGGGCCGATCGTCACCAACCTCCTCCTTGCCGACGAGATCAACCGCGCCCCCGCGAAGGTCCAGTCCGCGCTGCTCGAGGTGATGCAGGAGCGCCAGGTCACGATCGCGCACGAGACCCACCGGGTCCCCGAGCCGTTCCTCGTCCTCGCGACGCAGAACCCGATCGAGACCGAGGGGACGTACGCGCTGCCGGAGGCGCAGGTCGACCGGTTCATGCTCAAGGTCATCGTCGGCTACCCCACACCGACCGAGGAGTTCGCGATCGTCGAGCGGATGACGACGTCCGTCGAGCGCGTGTCGCGGGTCCTGACGACGGACGAGCTCGTGGCGCTCCAGCGCCGGGTGGACGGCGTCTACGTCGATCCGGCGCTGTACGACTACGCGGTCCGCCTCGCGGTGGCGACCCGGCTCCCGGGCCGGTTCGGGATGCCGGAGCTCGCCCGGTACATCACCTACGGCGCGAGCCCGCGCGCGTCGATCAACCTCATCCTCACCGGCAAGGCGCTGGCGTTCGTCCGCGGCCGCGGCTACGTGCTGCCCGAGGACGTGCTGGACATGGCCACGGACGTCATGCGCCACCGCCTCGTGCTCTCGTACGAGGCGCTGACCGACGACGTCACGCCCGACCGCATCCTCGCGACGATCCTCCAGCGCGTCGCCCCGCCGTCCGTCCCGCTGCGCGACCATGCCGCCGTCCCCGCCGGCGCCTGAACGCGTCGTCCAGCGCCTCGACTGGCAGGTCGTCCGCCGGCTGGACGGCCTCCTCCAGGGCGAGTACGGGACGCTGTTCCGGGGTGCCGGCATGGACCTCGCGAACCTCCGCGAGTACCAGCCCGGTGACGACATCCGCGCGATCGACTGGAACGTCACGGCGCGGACGGACGTGCCGCACGTCCGCGACTTCCACGAGGAGCGCGAGCTCAGCGCGTGGTTCCTGCTCGACCTGTCGCCGTCCGTGGACTTCGGGACGGCGGCCGACGGCCGGCTCAAGCGGACGGTCCTGATCGACTTCGTCACCACGCTCGCGCGCGTGCTGACACGGCGCGGGAACCGGGTCGCGGCGATCGTCTACGGTGCCGGCGTCCAGCGGACGATCCCGGTCGCCTCGGGTCGGCTCGCGGTGCTCCGGCTCGTGGACGAGCTCCAGCGGCAGCCGATGCATGCCGCGGCACCGGCGACGGATCTCGGCCAGCTGCTGGACACGGCGCTCAAGGTGATCCGCCGGCGGTCGCTCGTCGTCATCGTGTCCGACTTCATCAGCGAGCCCGGCTGGGAGTCGCGCCTGCACCTGCTCAACCAGCGCCACGAGCTGCTCGCGGTGCGCCTGACCGATCCGCGCGAGCGCATCCTTCCCGACGTCGGGCTCGTGGTCGTCTCGGACGCGGAGACCGGCGAGCAGCTGGAGATCGACACCAGCGACCGCGGCTTCCGCGAGCGGTTCGAGCGGGCGGCCGCCGAGCGGGAGGCGGCCGTGACCCGGTCGCTCTCGACGGCGGGCGTCCAGGTCGCGACGCTGTCGACGGAGGACGACCTCGTCCGGGCGATCGTCCGGATGGCCGGCGAGCGGCGCCGGCGGGCCCGCGGCGCGCGATGACCTTCATCTGGCCCGGCCTGCTCGCAACGCTCCTGCTCGTGCCGGTCGGGCTGCTCGTCGCGCGCCGGATCACCGAGCGGCGGCGCGGCCGCGTGGCGGACCTCGCGGGGCTCGCGGGCGGCGGGGCGGGCGCCGCGACCGGGCCGACGCCTCGTCGCGGGCCGGGGCGCCGCCTGCTCGGTGCGCTGCCGGCGGCGCTCGCAACCGGGGCGATCGTCGTGCTGTGCGTCGCACTCGCGCGGCCGCAGGCGACGGTCGCGCTGCCGCGGCTCGAGGGCACCGTGATGCTCCTGTTCGACGTGTCGGGAAGCATGGCGGCCGACGACGTCAACCCCAACCGGATGGAGGTCGCGAAGGCGACGGCGACGTCGATCGCGGACGCGCGTCCCGATGGCGTCGTGGTCGGGGTCGTCGCCTTCAGCGACGCCGGCCTCGCGGTGCAGGAGCCCACGAGCAGCGAGGTCGACGTGGACGCCGCGATCCAGCGCATGGCGCCGGCCCGCGGCACGTCGCTCGGCGCCGGGATCCTCGCGACGCTCCAGGCGATCGACAAGGCGCGCGCGACCACGCCGCGCTCCTACTACAGCAACCAGTCGCCCGAGCCCACCGCCACGCCCGCGCCCGTGGCCCCGGGCAGCGACGCGTCCACGATGATCGTCGTCCTGTCCGACGGCGAGAACAACGAGCGCCCCGACCCGCTCACCGCCGCGCAGGCGGCCGCGGATCGCGGGATCCGGATCGTGACCGTGGGCGTCGGCACGGAGCAGGGCACGACCCTCGACCTCGACGGCTTCCGCGTCCAGACCCGGCTCGACCAGCCGACGCTCCAGGCGATCGCCGACCGCACCGCGGGCGCCTACCTCCCCGCCGACGGCGCGGCGAGCGCCGGGGTCTATGACCAGCTTGCGCGCGCCCTGGTCGTCCGCGACGAGAACGTGGAGCTCACCGGGCTCGTCGGCGCCATCGGGCTCGCGCTGCTCGTGGGCGGCGCCGCGATCTCGCTCGCGCGTGGAGGACGGTTGCCGTGATCTTCCTGTGGGCCAGCCTCCTCGTCGCGCTGGTCGCCGTGCCGCTGGTCATCGCGCTGTACGTCTGGGCGCGACGCCGCCGGCGACCGCCCGCAGCCCGCTACTCGAGCCTGTCGCTGATCCGTGCCGCGGGCCCGCCCGCCAGGCGCTGGCGCCGGCACGTCCCGATCGCCCTCCTCGCGACGGCGATCGCGGCCCTCGCCGTGGCCGTGGCGCGGCCCGTCGTCGTGCTCAGCGTGCCGACGAACCAGACGACGATGGTCCTCGCGATGGACGTGTCCGGCAGCATGTGCTCCACCGACATCGCCCCGACCCGGCTCGAGGCGGCGATGGACGCGGCCGTCAAGTTCGTGCGCTCGCAGCCCGCGGGGACGCAGATCGGGCTCGTGGCGTTCAGCGGGTTCGCGGCCGTGCTCGAGGCCCCGACCTCCGACCGGCAGCGGCTCGAGGACGCGATCCGCAGCCTCACGACCGGGCGCCGGACGGCCGTCGGGAGCGCGATCCAGGCCTCGATCGATGCGATCGCCGAGGTCGACCCGCGCGTGCCGAAGGTCGTCACGGACGGTCAGCCGGGCGTCGAGCCGGCGCCGGTCCTCCCCGGCCAGTACCAGCCGGACATCATCGTCCTGCTCACCGACGGGGCGAGCAACGCGGGTCCCGACCCGCTCGACGCCGCGAAGCAGGCGGCGGCGCGCGGGCTCCGCGTGTACACGATCGGCTTCGGCTCCGCCGCCGGCGGCGAGCTCAATCCGACCTGCCGCCAGCAGTTCATGGGCAACGAGCCCAACTTCGGCGGCGGGTTCGGCGGCGGGCAGGGGTTCGGGGGCGGCTTCGGCGGCGGCTTCGGCGGCGGCGGGTTCCGGCGTGGCATCGACGAGGACACGCTGAAGTCGATCGCGTCGCTGACCGGCGGCGAGTACGCGCCGGCCGAGAGCGCGTCGCAGCTCCAGGACGTGTTCAACCACCTGCCCGCGACGATCGTGACGAAGACCGAGCCGGTCGAGATCAGTGTGGCGTTCGTGGGTGTCGGGACGCTGCTCGCGGGCATCGCCCTGCTGTTGGGGCGGGCCTGGCGGCCGCTGCCGTAGCGGCGGCCGCCAGGCCCCGCTCACCCCGGAGCGTGACGGGGCATCGGGGCTAGGGCTTCGTGAGCCAGGCCGCGATCCAGCCGGTCTTGCCGCTCGGAGCGACGACCTTGAGCCAGGCGCGGTCGGCACGGTCTCGCGCGCTGCCGACGATCCGCACCCGTGCGGCGGAGGCGACGGAGCCACGGCGCCCGGCGGTCACCGACGGCGACGCGCGCAGGACGAGCTTCGGGCCGGTGACGGCGGTGCCGGCGTAGCCCACGATCCAGCCGGCGACCCAGCCCGCGTGGCCGGCTCGCGTCATGACCGGCGCCCACGTGCGGCCGGCGCCGTCGGTGTGCATCGCGCCCCGGACGTAGACGTGCTCGCCCTTGTGGATCGATCCGATGATCCGAGCCGAGGAGCTCCCGCCGGACCGGAGGGCCGCGCCCGTGCGCAGCGTCCCGGCGTACGCCGCGATCCGGATGTTGCCGGTCGCCGCACCCGGCCGGACCGCGAGCGACCGGTAGAAGCCGGTGTTCGCGCGATCCGGGTCGAGGTGGAGCCGCACCTTCAGGTTGCGCGAGGAATCGAAGGACCTGGTGTGGCCGTTCGCGTCCGGATCGGCGGACCAGGCGTCGTAGACGGAGCGGTTGCCGTGGAACAGCACCGCGAGCTCGTAGACGAGGCTCGTGTGCCCGTCCGCGAGGACCGCGCTGGCGCCCGTGCGCATGAAACCGGCCTGGTAGTTGTCGACGCGCTTGACGGCGACCGTCCACGTCGGCTGGGCCATGCCGGGCTCCGCGCTGCCGGAGGCGTAGCACAGGCGGTTGAGGAGCACGACGGCGCCGGGCGCCAGCCGGATCGACGCCTGGAGCTCCGCCTCCCCGTAGTACTTGACGTTGCCGTTCCCGGCGCCGTCGTACGGGTTGAGGCCCATGCCGTCCTTGGTCCGGGTCTGCCACGGCGCGTACGGGCTGGGCCAGCCGTTGCCATGCCCGAGGTAGATCAGGACGTTGGCGCCCTGGGCGGCGCTCAGCACGCGGCTCCACGTGGCGTGCGGCGTGTAGATCTCGGTGACGGATGCGCCATAGGCGCGCGCCTGCCGGGCGTAGTCGTGGGCGTGGGACAGGTAGTCCGACGTCGAGCCGCCCGCGGGCCCGACGACGATGACGACGCGCGGCGCGGAGGCGGCCTGCGCGGGTGCGGTGACGGTGATCGCGGCCGTGACGGCGACCGCGCTGGCGACGACGACGGGGATCGCGCGCCCGAGCCGGCGAGCCGCCCGATGGGCGACATCCGCGAACAACGCCAAGGGCCTGCCTCCTCTCTACCCGAACGCCGCGGCGATCCACGGCGACGATCGGCGACGCCGGCGCGCGGCACGGCGACGAGCCAGGACGCGGGCGCCGGCGCTGGGCGGCGGGCGCACTCGCGTGTGACGGTTGGGGGTCAGCCGACAGCGTGGCCGCGGGCGCCGGGCCGGTCATCCGCCGAATGACGGAGGCCGGGATAGCCCTTACGCGCCAGGACCCCGCGGCGGCCCGGCGTAGATCCGCGCCCGCAGGCGCTCGATCGAGGTGTCCTCCCAGTCCTGCTCGATCCACCACGTCGCTCCCGCCGTCTCGGCCGGCGCGAGCCGCTCGTGCGCGGCCGCCGGGTCCGCGGGCGTGGATCCGCCGAGGACGATGTCGAACGGCCCTCCGATGCCGGCACGGGCGCGCTCGTCCCGGAGCCACGCGGCGATCGCCTCGAGGTCGCGCGGGGTGCCGGTCGCCGCATCCGCCTCGGCCTGGACGACGATGCCGTCCCAGCGCGCGGCCCGGCGCATGGATCGCTCGTGCGGCCACGCGCCGACGACCCACACCGGGACCCGCGGTCGCTGGATGGGCGTCGGACGCAGCGTGATCGCGGGATCGATCCGGTAGTGCTCGCCCGCGTAGCCGAACGGCTCGCCGCTCGCGAGTCCGGCGACGATGGCCAGCGTCTCGTCCAGGCGCTGCGCCCGGCCGCGTGCGTCCGTCGCCTCGCCCACGGCCCCGAAGCCGGCATCGTCCAGCGCGCCGAGCCCGACGGGGAACACGGCGCGGCCGCCCGACAGCCGGTCGAGCGTCGCCAGCTCGCGCGCGAGCTTCCAGGGGCGGCGGCGCGACGGCGCGAAGACCATGGCACCGAGCACGACCCGTTCCGTCCGCATCGCCGCGGCCGCGAGCACGATCCACGGATCGAACCCGGGCATGTCGCCGATCGCGATCGCGTCGTAGGTGAAAACGCCGTCCCAGCCGGCGGCCTCGGCCGCGGCGGCGAGGTCGGCGGTCGCGAGCGGATCGGTGGTCGTGAGGACGATGCCGTGGCGCATGCCGCCCATCCTGCACGATGCCCGGCGGCCGGGTACCTTCGGGCCGTTCGGCCCGCCGACCGGTCGCCGCGGCGCCCGACACTGTCCAGGTCCGCCACCCGCGCGAGGCCATGCCGTGCCCACGACCCACAGCCTGCCGCCCGCACGCCGCGACCGCGACCGGCGGCCCGCCGTTGCCGCCGCAATCGTCGTGCTGCTGTTCGGGGCGGTGGGCGCCGCGCTGGTCGCGCTCGTCGTGCTCGATCCGGCCGCGGCGGCGCATGCGCCCGGCGCGTCGGCGTACGCCGTCGCGGACGTCGAGCCCGCACCCGAGCTCTCGTTGACCGACCAGGACGGCGAGGCGTTCACCCTCGGCGATCCGGGCCGCCCGACCCTCGTGTTCTTCGGCTATACCCACTGTCCCGACGTGTGTCCGGAGACGGTCGGGGTTCTGACGCAGGCGGTCGGCCTCGCGGGCCCGGGCCCGCAGGCGCTGTTCGTGTCGATCGATCCGGAACGCGACGACGTCGCCGCGATGAAGTCGTACACCCGCTACCTGCCCGACTGGCTGATCGGCCTCACCGGGACGCCGTTCGAGGTCCGGACGAACGCCGACCGGTGGGGCGTGAAGTACGCGACGGTCGAGGCAGAGCCCGGCGAGACCGGGTACGGGATGGCTCACACATCGGACGTCTTCCTCGTCGACGCGGCGGGCCGGCTGCGCGCCCGGTTCCCGTTCGGGACGCCGCCCGAGACGATCGCGGCGTACCTCGGGGACCTCCTCCGCGAAGCGCCCGTTGCCGACGCCGCATCCCCGGGTCCCGCATCGGCGACGTCCGTCGCTCCGGCGCCGACGGCCCCGCCGACCACCGCGTCCACGACGCCGGCCACGCGGATGACGCCGACCCCGGCCGCCCCGGACGCCACGTCGGCGCCGCCGACCCCCGCACCGGCCACGACGCCGCCGTCGACGGCCGCCCCCGCCGCGGCGCAGCTCCTGCCCGAGGTCGTGTCCACGAGCGTCTGGGCCCGCGAGCACGCACCGGTGATCCTCCGCGCGACGGACGCCTCGGGGGCGCCGCTCGACGCCGGCGACGCGGTGTCGGTGCAACTCGTCCGGTTCGCCGACGGCACCCCGGTCGGCGCGCCGGTCACCGCGACGGCCGTGCTGCCCGCTGGCGAGCGGCGGCCGTACTTCGTCGTGGACCTCGACATCCCGGACCCGGGCGCCTGGCGACTCGTCGTGCGGACGGGCGATGCCGAGGGGAGCGTCCCCGTCCAGGCGCTCGACCCGGGCGCCACGAGCCCCATCGGGGCCCCCGCCCCGGACATCGACACGCCGACGCTCGACGACGTGGGCGGCGTGGTCCGGGCCGTCACGACGGAGCCCGCACCCGACCTCCGGCTGTCGACGACGTCGACCGCCGACGCGCGGGCGACCGGCACGCCGTACGTCATCGTCATCGACTCGTCCCGGTTCCGGGTGTCGCCGGCCTGCGGCCGCGCGCTCGCGATGATCGAGGTCCTCGTCGACCGCTGGCCGAACGTCGATTTCATCCATCTCGAGCCGTTCAGGTACCAGGTGGTCACCGAGGAGCCCGTGCTCGACGGGCCGATCACCGACCCGCCGCTCAACCGGTGGGCGGCTGCGTGGGGACTCGGCGACGCCACCTGGCCCGCGACGGACATGCCGTGGATCTTCGTCGTCGACGGGCAGGGCATCGTGCGCGCGAAGGCGACGGGGATCGTCGGGACCGCCGACATCGACGTCGTCCTGAGCGAGCTCCTGGGCGCGCCGTCGCGCCCGACGTCCTGACCGTGCGAAGGAGGCGCCGATGATCCCGCGACGTGACGGCCGCCCGCTTGGGGTCGGCGTGCAGCTTCCAGAGGTCGAGCGCGAGGTGCGCTGGCCGGAGCTCCGCGCCATCGCCATGACCGCCGAGGACGCCGGGTTCGACTCGATCTGGCTCGGCGATCACCTGCTGTACCGCTACGCCGACGGGTCGACACGCGGGCCGTGGGAGGCGTGGACGACGCTGGCCGGGCTCGCGGAGGCGACCCTGCGGGTGACGATCGGGCCGCTCGTCGCCGCCATGGGCTTCCACGCCCCGTTCATGCTCGCGAAGCAGGCGGCGACGGTCGACGAGATCTCGGGCGGCCGCCTCGTGCTCGGCATCGGCGCGGGCTGGAACGAGACCGAGTTCGCCGCGCTCGGCGCGCCGTTCGACCACCGGATCGCCCGGTTCGAGGAGGCGTTCACGATCGTCAGGACCCTCCTCGCCGAGGGCCGGATCGACTTCGACGGCAGGTACCACACCGCGCGCGACGCGGAGCTCCTGCCGCGGCCGGCACGGCCGGGTGGCCCGCCGATCCTCGTCGGGTCGAGCGGCCCGCGGATGCTCGCGGCGACGCTGCCGTACGCCGCGGCCTGGAACGCCTGGTACGCCGACACGCGCAACTCACCGGCCGGCGTGCCGCCGCTTCGCGAGGCGGTCGACGACGCGGCCCGGGCGGCGGCGCGGGATCCGGCGTCGATCGAGCGGACCGTGGCCGTGCTCGTGCGCATGCCCGGCGGCACCGGCCGGACGATGGGCGACACCGACGAGCGGCAACGGGTCGCGCCGCTGGAAGGCGACGCCGAGACGATCGCGGACGCGCTCCGCGCGTACGCCCGCGAGGGCATCGGGCACGTCCAGCTCGTCGTCGACCCGATCACGGAGGCGTCGGTCGCCGAGCTGGCGCCGGTCCTCGAGCAGCTCGACCGCGGCTGACGGGACGGCCGCGGCGCGGAGCGCGCCCCCGCACGCGAAACCGGCGGGCCGCGGTGCTAGCATCCCGCGCGATGAGCGAGGCCCGGACGCGCGCCACCCGCGGCTACGAGGTGTCCGACCTCGACAAGCGGATCATCGAGCACCTCCAGCAGGACGGCCGCCGCGCGTTCACCCAGATCGCGGTCGACCTCGGCGTGTCCGAGGCGGCCGTGCGCGCGCGCACGAACCGGCTGATCGAGAAGGGCATCCTCCAGGTCGTGGGCGTCACGGACCCGCTGAAGCTCGGCTTCCAGCAGTGGGCGATGATCGGCGTCAAGGTCGAGGCCGCGCGGCTGATCGAGGTCGCGGAGGAGATCGCCGCGTTCCCCGAGACGGACTACGTCGTGGTCACGGCAGGGACCTACGACATCCTCGTCGAGTGCGTCGCCGAGGACAACGAGCACCTGCTGCAGTTCCTCAGCGAGCGGCTCCGGAAGATCCCGGGCGTCCGCGACACGGAGACCTTCGTCTACCTGCGGCTGATGAAGCAGAGCTACCAGTGGGGGACCCGCTGACCGCCTGACGGGCCGATCCCGGGCCTCGGTGTAGCATCGGCCTCCTGACCGCCAGCTAGGAGCCCGCCATCGCGACCATCGCCGCGCGCCAGGCCGCGGCGCGCCCCCTCCCCGGCCCTGCGACGCGGCTCGGGAACGCGGTCTGGGGCCTGCTGACGTCGGTCGACTTCGCGGTCGTCCAGATCATCGTCCTGAGCCTGTTCGCGGTCGTCGGCATGACGCTCCGCCAGCTGCCGGGGTTCGCGTTCCGATCGCCGACGGACTACGCGAACGAGATGAGCAAGCTCCACGACCTGTACGACCCGGGCCTCGGGACGTCCGTGGTCGACGCCCTCGAGCGGCTCCAGCTGTTCCACGTCTTCAGCTCCACGTGGTTCAGCATCGGCCTCGTCGTCCTCATCATCTCGATCGTCGCGTGCACCATCGACCGGACGCCGCGCCTGTGGCGCCAGTCGGCCGACATCCGCGTCGTCCAGCCCGACCCGTTCTACGACCCCAAGCTCCCGGATCGCGCGGCGCTGAGCGGCGTGACCGCGGACGCGGCCGCGGCGGTCCTGCGCCGGCACCGGTTCGTCGTCCGGCGCGAGGAGGTCGGCGGCGCCACGTACCTGTACGGCGACCGCAACCGCTGGACGAAGCTCGCGACGCTGCTCACGCACACCGGTCTCGTGCTGTTCCTGCTCGCGGCGGCGATCACGTCGCGGCTGGGCGACGAACAGGGGCTGGTGGTGCCCGAGGGCCAGTCGCTGACCGTCCAGCCGATCGGCACCCCCGGGCTGCTGCTCGTCCGGAACTTCGGGTTCAACGCGCCCGGCTTCGACACCGGCCACCCGAGCGACTTCACGACCGACCTCGCCGTGTACCAGGACGGCCAGGAGATCGCGCGCAAGACGATCCGCGTCAACGACCCGCTCACGATCGGCGGGTACACGTTCCACCAGAACGGGTTCGGGCCGGCGCCGGACGTGCTCATCCGCGACGCGCAGGGCAAGCCGCTGTGGACCGGTCCGATCGCGATGACCGACTCGGCCGCCGGGTTCCCGTTCGCCCAGTTCACGGTCCCGGGGCGTGACGTCGTCCTGCAGCTGCTGCTCCAGCGCGCGGACGACGGGACCGGCGTGCTCCTCGTCCTCCCGTTCCAGCAGGTGGGCACCAACGCCGACGGGTCGCCGGCGATCCAGGGCCTCGAGCCCATGGCGCTGGTCAAGGGCGAGAGCGACACGGCCGCCGGCACCGACTTCTCCGTCGAGCTGCGCTCGTTCGGCGAGTACACGCTCCTGATCGCCAAGAAGGACCCGGGACAGGGAATCGTGTGGGGCGCCTTCGGGTTCCTGATCGCCGGCATCCTGATCACGTTCTGGATGCCCCGCCGCCGCGTGTGGGGGCGGCTCGACGCGGACGGCCGGATGTCGCTCGTGGTGCGCGCGGATCGCTACGTCGACGTCGGACGAGAGTTCGGGCGTGTGCTCGACGACCTCGTCCGGGCGCGCTCCGGCGGGCTTGCGGAGGCGCCGTCCGAGGCCTGACCGGTGCCGGTTGCGGATCGGATTCCGAGCCGCGGCGGGACGGTGCAGATTGGCCGCCGCGTATCGACATGACACGAAGGTTGCGATAGGTTCGCGCCAGTCCCGCGGGTGCCCACGAACCCCGTGTCCGGCCCCGCCACCGGTCCGTCCCGGCAGCACGGCAGGAGCACCATGACCGCTCGAACGTCGGCCATCGAGGCGATCTCGAAGCACGAGGTCGCGGGCAACCAGGAGTACCTCGCGTCCGCCGGTGAGGCGATCTACGGCGAGTACGTGTTCGACGAGCGGGTCCAGCGCGAGTACCTCGCCAAGCCGGTGTTCAAGCGCCTCCGCCGGACGATCGACGGGCTCGAGCCGTTCGACACCGTCATCGCGGACGCCGTCGCGCACGGCGTGAAGGAATGGGCGATGGCCCACGGCGCGACGCACTACACCCACTGGTTCGTGCCGATGACCGGCTCGACCGCGGAGAAGCACGACTCGTTCCTGGCGCCCCAGCCGGACGGCTCGACGATCGCCGAGTTCTCGGGGCGGAACCTCATCCAGGGTGAGCCCGACGCATCGTCGTTCCCGTCGGGCGGCATCCGGGCGACGTTCGAGGCGCGCGGCTACACGGCGTGGGACGTGACCTCGCCGATCTTCCTGCAGGTCGAGCCGAACGGCGTCACGCTCACGATCCCGACCGCGTACGTCTCGTTCACGGGCGAGGCGCTCGATCACAAGATCCCGCTCCTCCGCTCGCAGGAGGCGCTGGGCAAGCAGGCGCTGCGCGTGCTGCGCTGGTTCGGCAACACGTCGGCCGAGCGGGTGTTCACCACGATCGGGCCGGAGCAGGAGTACTTCCTCGTCGACCGCCGTCTCGCCGAGCAGCGGCCGGACCTGCTGCTCACGGGCCGCACGCTGTTCGGGGCGCCGCCGCCCAAGGGCCAGGAGCTGGAGGACCAGTACTTCGGCTCGATCCGGCAGCGGATCCTCGCGTTCATGATGGACCTCGACCGCGAGCTGTGGCGGCTGGGCATCCCGGCGAAGACGCGCCACAACGAGGTCGCGCCCGCGCAGTTCGAGATGGCGCCGGTGTTCGAGCCGACCTCCGTCGGGTCCGACCACAACATGCTCGTCATGTCGACGATGCGGAAGCTGGCCCCGAAGCACGGCCTCGCGTTCCTCATCCACGAGAAGCCGTTCGCCGGCATCAACGGGTCGGGCAAGCACAACAACTGGTCGATGTCGACCGACGAGGGCGAGAACCTCCTCGACCCGGGGACCGACCCGCACGCCAACGCGCAGTTCCTGGCGTTCCTGATCGCGGTCATCCGGGCCGTGAACGTGCACGCGGATGTGCTGCGGGCATCCATCGCGGACGCCGGCCAGGACCATCGGCTCGGGGCGAACGAGGCGCCGCCGGCCATCATGTCGATCTTCCTCGGGTCGCAGCTCGAGGACGTGATCTCGCAGATCGAGCAGGGCTCGGCGTCCGCGTCGAAGCAGGGCGGGTCCGTCTCGCTCGGGGTCACGACGCTGCCGGAGCTGCCCAAGGACGCGACAGACAGCAACCGGACCACGACGTTCGCGTTCACGGGCAACAAGTTCGAGTTCCGGGCGGTGGGTTCGTCCGCGCCGATCTACTGGCCGCAGACCGTGCTGAACACGGCGGTCGCGGACTCGCTGAAGTCGCTCGCCGACGTCCTCGACGGGCTCACGCCCGGGGACTTCGACGGGTTGACGAAGGTGCTGTCCGAGATCGTCAAGGCGAACAAGCAGGTGCTGTTCGAGGGCAACGGCTACTCGGAGGAGTGGCACGCGGAGGCCGCGCGCCGTGGGCTGCCCAACAACCCGACGACCGTCGACGCGCTGCCGTCGCTCACCACGGACAAGGCCAAGGCGCTGTTCGCCGACTTCGGCGTCCTGTCGGAGCGCGAGCTCAACGCCCGCGCCGACATCGCCTGGGAGCGGTACGTCAAGGTCTCGAACATCGAGGCCTCCGCGGCGCTCGACATCGCCCGGACGATGATCCTGCCGGCGGCCGTCGCGTACCTCGGACAGCTGTCCGCGGCCGGTCCCTCGTCGCGCGGCATCACGCACATGTGCGAGAAGGTCTCGTCGCTTGCCGACGACCTCGTCGACGCCGTCCACGACCTCGAGCACGCGCAGCACGAAGCGCACGAGGCGTCGTCGCTGGTCGCCGAGGCGACGGCCTTCAAGGACCGGGTGATCCCAGCGCAGGGCCGGCTGCGCGAGGTCGCGGACCGGCTCGAGGCGCACGTCGCCGACGACCTGTGGCCGCTGCCCAAGTACCGCGAGCTGCTGTTCCAGTACTGAGGTTGATTCCGGGCGCGGCGGGCTCCCCGTCGCCGACCCCGGCCCGCGGCGCCGGAGCCCGCCTCGGGGCGGCCCCGGGCCGCGGCGCCAACCCGCACCGCCCCGGCGCGGCACCGCAGGGTCCCGGGCCGCGGCGCCCGCCCGCGCCGGCCCGGCGCGGCACCGCGCCGCGGCGCCAACCCGCACCGGCCCGGCGCGGCACCGCAGGTCCCCGGGCCGCGGGGCCGCCCCCCCCCCGGCCCCCGGGCCCCCCCCGCCCGCGGGCCCAGAAGGGGAGCGGGCGGGCCACCCCGCGGCCCGCCGGGGTTTGCCCCCCGATCCGCCTACCTGTAATCGGCCCGGGTGGGCGCCGGGGGCGGGGGGGGGGCGGCCCCGCGGCCCGGGGACCTGCGGTGCCGCGCCGGGCCGGTGCGGGTTGGCGCCG
>JAICUI010000098.1 GCA_025935925.1 Chloroflexota bacterium | reverse complement strand
GTGGTGGAGCGCGGCGCATGCGTCGCACTCCGCGACGAGGTCGCGCGCCCGATCGAGCTCCGCGCCCGAGGCGTCGCCCGCGGCGAACGCGGCGATCAGCAGCGGCTCGTGATCGGTCTGGTGGTCGGGAACGTGCGGCATTCAGTCTCCCTCGCCCCGGAACAGCGCGATCGAGTCCTCGAGCCGGCCGCGCAGCGCGAGGCGCCCGCGGTGGATCCGGGACTTGACCGTGCCCAGGGACACGCCGGTGAGGTCGGCGATCTCGGCGTAGTCATAGCCCTCGACATCGAACAGCACGATCGCCGTCCGCTGGTCAGGCGTGATGGCCGCCAGGGCGGCGTTGAGGACCCGCGAGCGCTCGCCCTGGATCGCGGTATGCAGCGGGTCGGCCTCGACCCCCGCCGGGGGCTGCCAGCTGTCGTCTTCGAGCTCGGGATACGGCTGGGATGGGCGACGCTTCTTGAGGCGCTGCTGGTCCATCGCAGCGTTGATCGCGATCCGGCTGAGCCACGAGCGAACGCTGCCGCCCCGGAACGCACGCAGGTTGCGATACGCCGAGAAGAACGCCTCCTGCACGGCGTCGGCGGCCTGGTCCCGGTCGGGAACCATGCGGGCGACGAGGGCGAACAGGTGGTCCTGGTAGCACTCCACGAGGCCGTTGAAGGCGTCGAGGGAACCGTCGCGTGCCTGCTCGAGCAGGATCAGGTCACGGCGCTGGACCGGGTCGTCGATGGCCTCCGACGGCCGGGCGTCCTCCACGACGGGGGCGACCCTCCCTGGGACGGTGGCGAGGCGCGGCGAGTCTAGCATCGGGGTCGGCTGGAGCCGGCGGACGGGCTGGGCATTGCGTCCCTGACGCCGCAGCGGGCGCTCCGGTTCCGTGGCCCGCTACGATCTGCCACCGGAGCCGAAGTGGCGGAATGGCAGACGCGGCGGTCTCAAACACCGCTGGGGGCAACCTCGTGTGGGTTCGAGTCCCACCTTCGGTACCACGACTGGGCACTAGGCCGAACGCGGAACCCGCGAGTCCGCGGTCCGACCCGATCGGCGTCCCGGCGGCGCCTGGGCGGTCAGCCGAGCGACGGCACGACGGCGAGGGCGAACCCGACGACCGTCCAGAACCCGGCCTGGTCGCCGCCGTGCTCGTACGCGAACGGCATCAGGGAGTCGGTCATCATCGCGAGCAGCCCGCCTGCGGCGAGCGCCGCCATCTCGTCGCCGGTCGTGCCGGGGATCGCGAGCGCGATGCTCGCCCCGATCGCGGCAGCGAACCCGCACGCGATCACCACGAGTGCCCACAGCACGAACAGGCGCCTACGACTCCAGCCCGCGTCGTGGAGGTCGACGGACGGCGCGAGCGCCTGCGGGATGTTGGACACGGCGACCGCTGCGAGGAAACCCACGCTGACCGGTGAGCCCGTCGCGACGCCGATGCCGAAGATCAGCGATTCCGGAATGCCGTCGACGATCGAGCCCAGGACGATGCCGATCGCGCCCCCGACGCCGGCGTCGCCGAACCGGCGGTCGACGACGCGGTCCCCGGCGATGAAGATGACCGCACCGAGCAGCAGCCAGAACGTCAGCCCGACGCCGCCGAGCGCCTTCGCCTGGCCCACGAGATCGAACGCCACGGCGGCGACGAGGGCGCCACCCCCGAACCCGGCCATCGCCCCGACGACCTTCTTGGGCACCGCGACGATCGTCGCGGCCAGTCCCGCGAGCAGCAGCGACAGCTGTGCCGCGGTGCCCAGGAGGAAGGCATCGACGACGATCGGCACGGCGCGAGTATGCGCCGCGGACCCCGGGCACGCGGCCCGGACTTGGCTCGCGAGGGCGCGATCGCGCGTCGTTGCTAGACTCCCACCGAATCGTCCGAACCCGGAGCCCCAATGAGCCTCTTCCGCCGCGTGCTGAACCTCGACGAGCCGACCTCGCAGGACCTGCCCGTCGACCCCCACGCTCCCCTGCCCTCGCTGTCGAAGGAGAGCCTTCCCGGCGAGACGTCGAGCGTCCACATGATCGGGGCGGCCCTGAGCGGCCTGCGGCCGGCCCGTGCCCGCTACGTCGCGGCCTTCGCGTACCTCCTCGGGCGCGCGGCGAACGCGAACCTCGAGGTGAGCGACGCCGAGCGGGGCGAGATGGCGCACATCGGCGAGGAGGCCGGGCTCGACGCCGAGACGGCCAGGCTCGTGGTGAACCTCGCCTCGACGCTGTCCGCGGATTTCGGCGCGACCGAGGACTTCCTCGTCGCCCGCGAGTTCAAGGCGATCTCCACGATGGAGGAGCGCCACCGTCTCCTCCGCGCGTGCTTCCTGGTCATGGCCGCCGACGACGTCATCGACGCGAGCGAGGCGCACCTCGTGAACCGCGTCGCCGAGGAGCTGGACGTGGAGCGGGCGGACCTCAACCGGATCCGCGAGGAGTTCCACGACCGGCTGAGCGGCGTGCGCGCGGCCCGCGAGGTCGCGCAGGGCTGAGCTCCGGCATCGTCGTTTGACGATGCCCCACGCGGACACCCGCCGATGGCCGGGTCACGGCCGTCCCTCGACGATGGCTTCAGCCGGTCGCCCGAGCCGGACCATCGGAGAACCAACCGTGACCACGCCCTCCGCCTCCGCCACCGTCGCGCTCGGCACCGCCTCGATGCCGCGCGGTCTCGTCTCCCGCCTCGTCGCGGGCGTCGCGCACGGCGCCGCCGGGATGCTGCTCGTCTCGAGCGTCGTCGGCATCGCCATCGCCCAGGGGATCATCAGCCGGGGCGTCGTGAAGGCCGATGCCGCCGACGTCGCGACGCTCCAGGCCTTCGCGCCGCTCGCGGCAATCTTCGGCCTCGTCGGCGTCGGCCATGTCGTTGCGGGCGTCGGGATCCTGTTCGGGTCGCGGACCGCCGCGGCGCTCGGGATCGGGCTCGGCGTCCTCGACCTGGTGGCCGGCATCGTCATCCTCGCGGCCAGTGCGGGCGCCCACGACACGTCCGTGGACGGCACGTCGTTCGCGATGACGTTCGTCGTCGCCGGGGTCCTGCTTGCGATCGCCGCCCGCGCGGCCGACTGGAACACGCACGGCCCGGTCGAGGGCTGAGCGTTCCGCCGCGCCACGGCACGCCGAAGGCCGGGCTGACGCCCGGCCTTCTTCGTGCTCGGCGAGCCGCCGCCTACTGCGCGGCCTTGAGCGTCGTGATCCGCTTGTACGACGCCTGCAGCCGGGCAAGCGGGATCGTCCCGGCCTGGGCGGCTGCCAGCAGCTTCTGGTACACGGCCGCCGAGTGGGTCTCGCTCGACGTCACGAGCAGGAAGTCCGTGCCGGCGACCGCCGCGGCGATCGCGAGCGACGCAGTCGTGACGCCACGGGTGCTCGCGGCGGCCGGCAGGCCGTCCGTGATCGTGACGCCGCGGAAGCCCATCTGGTCGCGCAGCAGGGTCTTCGTGATCGCCCGCGACCAGCCGGCGCCGTTCGCCGCGTCGAGCGAGGGGTAGTTCGCGTTCGACAGCATGATCATCGGGATGCCGTTGGCGATCGCGGTCGTGTACGGCACGAGGTCGCGCGCCTGGAGCGATGCGAGGCTCGCCGGGAGCGTGACCTGGTAGTTGTCCGTGTTCTTCGTCGCGCGGCCGATCCCGGGGAAGTGCTTCATCGTCGCGACCGTCCGGCCGTCGCGCAGCCCGAGCGCGAACGCGTTCGTGTCCGGCGACACCGTCGACGGGTCGAAGCCGAAGGTGCGCCCGTCGAGCCACATGAACGACGACGTCGTCCTGGGCACGTCCCCGACCGGGGCGAGGTCGACGTCGATCCCGAGCCCGTCCATCGACAGCCCCGCCTTCTGGCCCTGGGTGCGGATGCCGGTCTTCGTGAGGGTCGCCGCCATCTGGCGAGCCGACTTGGTCGGACCGACCCACGGGATGCGGCGGATGGCGCCGCCCTCCTGGTCGGTCATCACGAGGAGCCGCGGCTGGCCGCCGGCGACCGCCGCGGCATGGAGATGGCCGGTGAGCGCACGCAGCTGCGTCGCGTCGACGATGTTCGCGCCGAACAGGATCACGCCGCCGACTTCGCCGCGCCGGATCCGGCCGAGGAGACTCGCGCTGGCCGTCGTCCCGTCCATCCGGACGACGAGCCGCTGGCCGACGAGCTGCGCGAGCGTCGGCGTCCCCTGGATGTCGGGTGCCTGCGACGGCGCGGTTACGGGGCCCGTCGACGGCGGGGCCTGGGTCGGCGCCTCGGTGGGGGCGGAGGTCGTGCGGGGCGACGCGCTGGCCTTGGGCGGCTTCGGCGTCCGCGCGACCACGCTCGCGGCGGCCGTGCCGGTCGTGCGCGGTGTCACGACGACGGCCGCGGCGGTGCTCGTGGGGTCGCCGCCCGAACGGGCGACGGCGCCGGGCAGGCACCCGGCGGCGACGACGGAGACCGCGATGACCGCGGCGAGGTGGCGGATGCGGAGCGGCAGGTGCGCGAGGCGGGTTTGCGTCATGGAAGTCCTCCGCGCGCGATGACGGATGACGGGCCCGGTCGCGTGACGCCCGGGCTCGAAACGAGGCTCGCGAGGCGGACGCCAACCGTTCACGCCAGCTGGAGCTCGATCACGCCGTCGCCCACGCGCCGGCGCACCTCGGCGACCAGCTCGGCGTCGTACGCCACCGGCCGGAGCTCCATGGGCAGGGCCGAGCCGCCGGGTGCCGGGACGTGGACGACGACCCGCGTCGCCCCGGGTCGCTCGCGCAGGATCGACTTGAACGCCTCCATCGCGGACAGCAGACGCTCGGAGCCCGCGTCGCGCGTGAAGCGGACGTTGAGCACGGCATGGGGGGACGCCTCTACCGGCCGCGAGGGCGCCTGCGCCGCCGACGCCGCCGCCGCGCGGGCCTCGTCGGGCAGCGGCGGCTCGTCGGGCAGCTCGCCGCCCGCGCCGGCGACGGTCACGAGGTCGGGTGGCTCGGCATAGGTCGGCATCGGTTCCGCGGGAACGACGCGCGGGAGACCGGGCTCGGCGTCGGCACCGGTTGCGACGGGCTCGACGATGCGCCTCGGCGCGACCGGCGACGCAACGGACGGCGCGACCGACGCGACCGAGGGCGCAACCGCCGTGGCGACGCCCGCTCCCGGGCGTTTGGCCGCGCCGGCCGGTCCGCCCCCGCGCACGGACCCGTTGCCATCGATCCGCTCGCCGTTGCCGTTCCCGTTGCCGTTCCCGTTCCCGGTCCCGCTCCCGTTGCCACCCGGCCCCACCGGCACGCCGGGACCCCGCCGCGGCCGCCGGTCCAGCGACCCGACCTCGCGGGCGAACGCCTCGGGCCCGCGCTCGGCGACGCCGTCCCAGTCCCACACCGCGTCGGCGAGGAGCGACGCCTCGTCGCCGCGGTGGTCGACCCGGCCCGCCACGAGCACGATCGCGCCCTCGCGCCACATGCCGAGCGTCGACTCGTACGTCCGGGGGAACACGACGACCTCGAGCGTGCCCTGGAGGTCCTCGAGCGTGACGACCGCCATCGTCGACTTCGACTTCGTGATCACCGTCCGCGACGCCGTCACGATGCCGCCGATCACGACCCGCTGCCCGTCGAGCGACTCGTCGCGCAGGTCCGTCGAGTAGGTCTGGGTGTACGCGCTGATCCGCTCCGCGACGACGCCCAACGGGAGGCCGGTCAGGTACAGCCCG
>JAICUI010000116.1 GCA_025935925.1 Chloroflexota bacterium | reverse complement strand
CGAAGTACGCGTTGGCGTAGTCGGCGTGCTCCTCGATCCCGGTCGCGATCGCGAAGATGTTGGGGTCGAGGATGACGTCCTCGTTCCGGATGCCGGCACGCTCGGTGAGCAGCCGGTGGGCGCGGGTGAGGACCTGGACGCGCCGCTCCACCGTGTCGGCCTGGCCCTGCTCGTCGAACGCCATGACGACGGCGGCGGCGCCGTACCGCCGGCACAGCCGGGCCTGGCGCAGGAACTCGTCCTCGCCCTCCTTCAGCGATATCGAGTTGACGACGCCCCGACCCTGGAGCTGCCGCAGCCCCGCCTCGATCACCGACCACTTCGAGCTGTCGACCATCACCGGGACGGCGGCGATATCCGGCTCCGATCCGAGCCGCCGCAGGAACCGGGTCATCGCCGCGACGCCGTCGAGCATCGCCTCGTCCATGTTCACGTCCAGCATCACGGCGCCGTTCGCGACCTGGTCGCGGGCGATCTCGACGGCCTGGTCCTCGTCGGGGCTCACGCCGTCGTTCGCGCCTTCGCCGAGCATCAGCCGCGCGAACCGGCGCGAGCCCGTGACGTTCGTCCGCTCGCCGACGTTCACCAGCAGCCCGCCCGGCATCGGGATGGACAGCGGTTCGAGGCCCGACAGGTGCGTCGATGCGTCGTGGCTCGCGACGGCGCGGGGCGGGACGCCGGCCACGGCGGCGGCGATCGCGGCGGTGTGGTCGGGCGTCGACCCGCAGCACGAGCCCGCGATGTTCAGCAGCCCGGACCGCGCCCACTCGCCGAGCGCCGCCGCCATCTGCTCGGGCGTCTCGTCGTAGCCCCCGAGCTCGTTCGGGAGGCCGGCGTTGGGATGGGCCGACACGGGGATGTCCGCCAGCCGCGCCAGCTCCTCGACGTGCTGGCGGAGCTGCCGCGGTCCGAGGGCGCAGTTCAGCCCGACGAGCAGCGGGTCCGCGTGGCGGACGCTCGTCCAGAACGCCTCGACGGTCTGCCCGGACAGCGTGCGGCCCGACGCGTCGGTGATCGTCCCCGACACGATCAGCGGCACGCGGAAGCCGAGCCGCTCGAACACGCCCGTGACCGCGAAGATCGCGGCCTTCGCGTTCAGCGTGTCGAAGACCGTCTCGACGAGCAGCAGGTCCGCGCCGCCGGTGATCAGCCCCGTCGCGGCTTCGTCGTAGGCCTCGACCAGCTCGTCGAACGACACGTTGCGCGCCGCCGGGTCGTTGACGTCGGGCGAGATGGAGGCCGTCCGGTTCGTCGGCCCGAGCGAGCCTGCGACGAACCTCGGACGGCCGTCCGCGGCCTCCGCCTCGTCCGCCGCCTCGCGCGCGAGCCGCGCCGCCGCCTCGTTCATCTCGCCCGCGACGTGCGACAGCCCGTAGTCGGCCTGCGCGATGCGGGTCGCGGTGAACGAATTCGTGCTCACGATGTCGGCGCCGGCGGCCAGGTACGCGCGATGGATCGCGCGGATCGCGTCGGGCTGGGTCAGCGAAAGCAGGTCGCTGTCGCCGCGAAGGTCGCGCTCGTGGCCGGCGAACCGCTCCGCGCGGAAGTCCGCCTCGCTGAACGCGTGACGCTGGATCACCGTCCCCATCGCGCCGTCGAGGACGAGGATCCGCTCGCGCAGCAGCGCCGGCAGCCGCGCGTTGCGCGCCCGCCGCGCATCCAGGGGGTCCGCGCTCGCCGCGGGCGGCGCCTCCGTCGACATGGTCGCGCCACTCTACCGCGAGCATGACGCGGGACCTCCGGCCCCCGGCGGCGCTGGTCCATCCGGGGGAGGGCGGCTCGGTGGCCCGGCGCGTAGGGTGGTGCCCCAGTCGCTCCGCGGCCCCCCGGAGGAGACCCATCGTGAACAGCCCGCTGCTCGTCGCGCGCCGTCCGGCGCCGCGGCCCCACCTGCCCGCGATTCTCGCCGGCGCCGTCCTCGCATCCGTCCTCGCCGTCGGAGCGGGGACCGCGACCGCGGCGCCCGTGTCCGCCACGACGACCGCGCCGTGGTACGCCGCCGAGACGTATTACCTCAAGCTCGTGAACTGCACCCGCACGGGCGGCTGGGTCCGCGCCAACGGCACCTGCGACGGCTACGGCTCCGGTCGCTACAGCCGGTACGTCGCGCCGCTCTCGCTCCGCGTACGGATCTCGACGGTCTCACGGGCGTGGGCCAAGCACCTCGCCGTCGTGAACGGCTGCTACCACGGCGACCCGGGCGCGCGCCTCCGCAAGGCCGGGTTCACGACGTGGACGTGGGGCGAGAACATCGGCTGTGGCAACGGGACCAGCGACGTGTACGCGTCCATCCTCGCCTCGCACCTCGCGATGCAGCGCGAGAAGGCGACCAAGGGCGGCCACTGGAAGAACATCAAGAACGCAAGCTTCCACCGGATCGGGATCGGCGTCTGGAAGGATCACGGCCACGTCCGCGTGGTGAGCGACTTCCTGGGCTGACGACCGAGGCGGCCGGACGGCGGCCGGCTGAGCTCGGCCGCCCGCGACACCGGACGGCGGCCGGCTGAGCTCGGCCGCCGCGACACCTGACGGTCGCGCCCGCGGCGATCCGCGGCTGCCGGCCGTGCCCTCAGTGCTGGTTGATCGACGCCGTCTGGGTGATCGCGACGCCGTCCAGCGTCGCCGAGATCGTCACCCGGCCCTTGAACGCGTCGCTCGTGTAGACCGCCGTGTACGTCCCGTTGCCGATGTCCGTGACGGTCCCCACGGTGCCGTGGTCCGCGAACACCGTCACGACCCCACCGCTGGTGATCAGCGCGTTGCCGAGCCGGTCGAACAGCTTGACCGTCACGGTCGCCGTGTCGGCCCCGCCGGCCTTCACCGAGCCGGGATTCGCGGTGACGGTTGAGGTCGTGACGTCGGCTGCGCCCGGCGTGATCACGCCCGTCGTGACCGGCACGAAGGCGATCGTGTAGCTCGCGGCCACGTTGGTCTCGCCGTGGGCCACGGTGCCCGACGGGGTGAGCGTCTTGCCGGTCCCGACCGCGGCCGTGTCGAAGACCTGGGTCCAGGT
>JAICUI010000036.1 GCA_025935925.1 Chloroflexota bacterium | reverse complement strand
GCTCTCGCACAGCCTCGAGCTCCACGAGCGCACCCGGGTCCAGGGCGTGGCGGACGCGATGATCTGGAGCGCGAGCGCGGCCGCCAGCCTCGGGTCGGGGATCATCATGGCCGCGGTCGGCTACACCGCCCTCGGGATCCTTGGCGCGGGCCTCGTCATCCTGCCGGTCCTCGCGCTGCGCGCCCAGCGGCGCGCGACGGCGCGAATGGACGCGCAGCTGCCGGGCGACGTGGACATCGTCCTGCCCTGACGTAAGGCATCCGGGGCGAACGGCCGGCGATTTTCGGGCCCACTGGCGGCGAGGTCGATGCGGCTGTGTCCCGATGGCCGCCCGGCGCCGGACGACGACGATGCGGGCATCGGGTCCTTCCCCACGGGACCCCCCAGAGGAACCGAACGATGTCCAGGTCCGAGCGGAAGCAGTTCTTCGAACGGCTGGTCGAGCTGCGCGACGCCTACCGTGCCGAGTCCCACGAGGCCCTCGACCTGACCCTGGCCGACGCGATGGCGCTCGCGCAACGGATGGTGGCCGCCGAGGCGGGCGGCGGGGGAACCGCCGGCGTTCCGCGAGCGACGGACGCCGGACGCGACGCCTGACCAGCGCGGCGCCAAGGGAGGGGCGCAACCCGCGACCTGACGGCGGCGCCGTCAGCCGAGCGCGGTGGCGACCCACGCGGCGAGGACCCGGGCGCATGCCTCGACGTCGTCGAGCGGGACGAACTCGTCCGCGGCGTGCGCCCGCCGGACGTCGCCCGGGCCGAAGATCACGCACGGCGTGGCGCCCTCGTTGACGAACAGCCGCATGTCCGCGCCGTACGGGACGCCGATCAACGACGGCCGGAGGCCGGTGACGCGGGCCGCCACCGACGCGAGCCCGTCCGGGAGCGCGTGGTCCGCGGGGACGCTCGCCGTGGCGAATCGGGCACCGGTGATCTCCACCGACGCCGGGTGGTCGCGCAGGAACGGGTGCGCCGCGCAGGCGTCGTCGACGCACCCGCGCAGCTCGGCCTCCGCGGCGTCGGGTGACTGCCCGAGCCGCACGCCGTAGCGGCCCTCGGCAACGACCTGGTCCATCACCGTCGACGCCCAGGCGCCGCCGGAGACCGTGCCGACGATCGTCGGATACGGCAGCCCGATGCGCGTCATCAGCGGATCGGTCTCCTCGCCGTTGCGACGCGTCTCGTCGGCCTCCAGCGCGCGCACGAGATCGCCCAGGTTGTCGAGCGCCGACACGCCCTCGCGCCGGGTGCTCGCATGCGCGGCGCGCCCGGGGACGGTCAGCCGGAAGGTGATGGCGCCCGCGTGCGCGACCACGATGTCGAGCCCCGACGGCTCGGGGATCACGCACAGGTCACCGGTCGCGCCGGCGCGAATCGCGGCCAGCGTGCCCTGACCGCCGTCCTCCTCGGACGGCACGAGCGCGACGATCAGCTCGCCGGCGAGAGCGTCGAGCGTCCCCGTCGCGGCCAGCGCCCGGACCGCGGCGAGGATCGCCGAGACGCCGCCCTTCATGTCGCACGCCCCGCGGCCGTAGAGCCGGCCGTCGCGGACCTCGCCGCCCCACGGGTCGACCGTCCAGGTCGAGGGTTCCCCGGGCGGCACGACGTCCACGTGGCCCGACAGGATCAGCCGCGGTCCCCCGCCCCGGCCCGCGCGCCCGAGCACGACGGGCAGCGCCGTCCGCGGCACCTCCTCGCCGGGCCACGCCGGGTCGTCGCGGATCGCCGCCGGGTCCGGATGGAAGATCTCGACACGCAGCCCGAGCGCCTCGAGCCGGTCCGCGAGACGCACCTGGAGGAGCGCCTCGTCGCCGGTCACGCTCGGGGTCCGGACGAGCCAGCGCAGGTCGTCGACGAGCGCGCCCCGATCGACCGCATCGGCGGCCGCCCGGGCGCCGGACCGCAGCGTGCCGGCGCTCATCGGCGAGCCCGGACGGCGCACGGAACGACGACGCGGCATCGGGCGTCGTCGACGGGCGTGGTGCTCCTGCTCACCGGCCGATGGTACGCAACCGCGCGGGACGCGAACCGGGTCGACAAACGGCGTCGCGGGCCGTCACGATGCGGCGATGCGCGAACACCGTCACGTGCCCGGGGGGCGTGCGGCCCGCCTTCGGGCGTCCCTCGTCGTCGCCGCCACCCTCGCGACGCTCGCCGCGGGGGCCATCGCCCCGGGCGCCGCCGCGTCGGTCGTGCCTGGTCGCCTCACCGATGGCGGCGCGACCGCGGCCGCTCCGAGCGCCGCGTCGATCCGGCTGACGCCGATCGCGAGCGTCCCGCAGCCGGTGCTCGCCATCGGCGCCCGCGACGGCACGAACCGGGTGTTCATCGTGTCCAAGGGCGGGACGATCCGGATCGTCAAGAACGGCACGCTGCTCGGCACCCCGTTCCTCGACATCTCGTCGCTCGTGTCCCGGGGCAGCGAGCAGGGCCTCCTCGGCCTCGCCTTCCACCCGGGCTTCAGGACCAACCGCCGGTTCTACGTGGACTACACCAACACGGCCGGCAGCACCGTCGTCCGCGAGTACAAGGCGTCGAGCGGGAACGCCGACGTGGCGAGTGCGTCCAGCGCCCGGACGATCCTGACGATCAAGCAGCCATACGCGAACCACAACGGCGGGATGCTCGCGTTCAGCAGGGGCGGCCTGCTCTTCATCGGCATGGGCGACGGCGGCAGCGCCGGCGACCCCGGGCATCGCGCGCAGGACGTCACGAGCCTCCTGGGCAAGCTGCTGCGCATCGACGTCGACGGCACGTCGGCCACCCGCAGCTACCGCATCCCGTCGGGCAACCCGTACGTCGGCCGCCGCGGCCGCAACGAGATCTGGCAGCGCGGGCTGCGCAATCCCTGGCGCTTCTCGGTCGATCGCGCGACCGGGAACCTCTGGATCGGCGACGTCGGCCAGGACCGCTACGAGGAGGTCGATCGCGCGGTCAACGGCTCGAGCGGCCCGGGCAGGGGCGTCAACTGGGGCTGGCGCGTCATGGAGGGCACGCACTGCTACGCGCCGGCGACCGGGTGCAACCGGTCCGGCAAGACGCTTCCGCTCGCGACGTACTCGCACGCGTCGAGCGGCCGCTGCGCGATCTCGGGCGGGTACGTCTACCGCGGCTCCGCGATCGCGGCGCTGCGCGGCTGGTACGTCTATGGCGACTACTGCTCGGGCGAGGTGTGGGCGGTGAGCGCGACCGCGTCCCGACCCGCGACGCCGGTCCGGCTCGTCGGCCCCGGGACCGGCCGCCTGATCAGCGGCTTCGGTGAGAGCGACGCGGGCGAGCTGTTCCTGTGCGATCTCAACGGGACCGTGTACCGGATCGATCCTCGCTAGGGATCGCCGAAGCGCGCGGCGTCGGTGGCGACGCGGACCGCGGGCTCGCGCGGATCCGGGTCCCCGACGACCAGCGCGGCGACGTGCGCCGCGGAGGCCGGGCCCGTCGAGATGCCCCACGGCCCGTGGCCCGCGGCAACGAACAGCCGGTCGACGCCCGGCACGGGACCGACGAGCGGCCGGCCGTCGCGCGCAAGCGGACGCGCGCACGCCCGAAGCCCCGTGGTCGCGGCGCCCGCGATCGCCGGGAGGAACCGCGCGCCACGGTCGCGCAGCGCCGGAGCGAAGGCCGCGGGATCCGGCTCCTCGGGCAGGAACGTCGAGCCGAGCGACGCGCGACCCTCGTGCGCGACGAGGCTGAACCCGAGGCGACCCGCCGGCACCTCGTGCACCGGCGCGGCGTCGCCGGGCGGTGATCCCGCGTCGATGACGGCATCCACCTCGGCCTCCTCGAGCACGTGGACGGGCGGCTCGGCGAGCGCGAGCTCGACGATGACGCCCCACGAGGCGACGATCGGGCGCCAGGCACCCGAGGGGTCGACGATGGCGGGAGTCCACGGCCCCGCCGCGACGACGACGGCCCCGGCGGCGACGCGTCCCTCGCGCGTCGCGACGCCGATCGCGCGGCCAGCCTCGCGCTCCACGGTTGCGGGCGCGTGCTCCACGATGGCGGCGCCTCGCGCACGGGCGAGCGCGGCGAACGCGCCGGCCGCCGCGGCGGGCGCGACCGGGAACCCGATGTCGAGCCGCACCGCCGCGAGGTCCGAGGCAAGGGACGGCTCGAGGCGACGGAGCGCGGCGGCGTCGACGAAGGCGGGGCGGAAGTCGCGGTTCGCCGCGGCGATCGCGGACGCGCGGCCGCGGAGCCACCGCTCGTCCGTGCCGACGAGCAGGATGCCGGACGGCTCGTCGGCGAGCCGGAACGACGCCGCCGTGTCGCCGCGCGGCAGCTCCTGCTCGACCTCGTCCGGGAGCGTCCGGTACCGCGCCAGCGACTCCCGGTAGAGCGAGCCCAGCACCGCGTCCTGCGGGTACCACACGACGCCCTGGTTGCGGCCCGACGCCCCGGCGGCGATCCCCGCCCGCTCGAACAGCGTCACGCGCGCGCCGCGACGTGCCAGGTCCGCGGCAAGTGCCGTCCCGACGATCCCGCCGCCCACGATCGCGACGTCGGGCCACGGCCCGCCGGCGGTCACGTCCTCAGCCGGCGCCGGTGATCGCGGCCAGCTCGGCGAGCAGGCGGTCGACCTCGGCCGCCGTGTTGTAGTGCGTCAACCCGATGCGCAGCACGCCCTCGGGCTCGAGGCCCAGGCGCTCCATCGGACCGATGGCATAGAAGTTGCCCCACCACGTGGCGATCCCCCGGTCTCCGAGCGCGCGCGAGACGGCCTCCGCGGGATGGCCCTCGAACGTGACCGCGGCCGTCGGCGTCCGCTCCGCGAACCGCGCCCGATCGGTGATGCCCCACACCCGCGCGCCCGGGATCGCCTCGAGGCCGTCGAGGAGCCGCCCGAACAGCGGCATCTCGTAGGCGCGGATCGCGGCCATGCCGGCGTGGGCGTCGAGCGTGCGGCCGTCCATCCCCGGGAAGCTGCCGGCGTGGTCCGCGCCGTACCGCCGGCCCACGCCGGCGATGTACTCGACCGCGGCCCGCGCGCCCGCGATCCCCTCGAAGTTGAGGGTGCCGGTCTCGAAGCGGTCGTGGGCGACCCGCAGCTTGTAGCTCGGCAGCGAGTCGAGGGCGTCGCGGCGCCCGTAGAGCACGCCGACGTGCGGCCCGAAGAACTTGTACACCGAGCATGCGAGGAAGTCCGTGCCGACGGCCCGGACGTCGATCGGGACGTGCGGCGCGGCGTGGACGGCGTCGACATACGTCAGCGCACCGGCCTCGTGCGCGCGGCGCACGAGCTCCGCGACGGGATTGATCGTCCCGACGGCGTTGGACGCCCAGCCGAAGGCGACGAGCCTCGGCCGCTCGTGGAGGATCGCGTCGAAGCGTTCGACGTCGAGCGTCACGTCGTCCGGCCGGATGTCGACGGTCCGCAGCTCGAGCCCGCGGTCGGCGGCGATGCTGCGCCACGGCCCGACGTTCGCCTCGTGGTCGAGGCACGTCACCGCGATCACGTCGCCCGGCTCGAACGTGGCGGCGAGCGACCGCGCGACGTGCATCGTGAGCGTCGTCATGTTCGCGCCGAGCTTGATCTCGTCGGGGTCCGCGGCGTTCAGCAGGTCGGCGAGCGCGGCGTGGGCGTCGTCGACGATCGCGTCGCTCCGGCGGGAGGTCAGGAACTCGCCGCCATTGTTGGCGTTCGAGGTCCGGTAGTACGCCGCGACGGCATCGATGACCGACGCCGGGACCTGGGTGCCGCCGGGCCCGTCGAACAGCGCCACCGGCACGCCGTCCTGCTCGATCGACAGGGCCGGAAACTGGGCGCGCACGGCATCGACGTCGAAGGTGGGCATGCGGTCCTCGCAGGTGACGGTCGGCGTCCGATCGTAGCGCGAGCGGCGCGGGCGGGCGGAGCGCGCCGGCGACACTCGTTGCGCTGTCAACAACCTGCCCGATGCGCTAGGATGGCGCCGATGGCCACCGAGCTCGGCGTCGCGCGGCCCGCGACGGTCCCCGCCCCCGACGATGCGCGCCTCGGCGCGTGGCGCGCGTTCCTGCGCGCGCACGCCAGGCTGCTGCGGCGACTGGACGAGGAGCTGCAGGCCGAGCACGGGCTGTCGCTGGCCGAGTACGACGCGCTGCTCCAGCTCGCCCACGCCCCCGAGCGCCGGCTCCGGATGAGCGTGCTGGCCGAGCGGGTCCTGCTGTCGCGGAGCGGCATCACGCGCCTCGTCGACCGGCTCGAGGGCTCCGGCATGGTCGCCCGGTCCGCGTGCGTCACCGACGCGCGGGGCGCCGAGGCCTCGCTGACGACGGCCGGTCTGGACCGCCTCCGCGCCGCGTCCCGGACGCACCTCGACGGCGTCGAGCGCTATTTCATCGCGCCGGTCAGCGACGACGACCGCGCCGCCGTGGAGCGCGCCGCGAACGGGATCATCGACGGCCTGGGCCGCGGCGCGCCGGCGCTCGACGCGTCGTGTCTCCCCGAGGGCGGCTGACGCCGCAGGACCGGCCCGACGCCGGACCCGCCGCGGGCCGCGCGTCTGACGGCCGGGTGCTCGCCGGTACGAGCGGCTTCGCCTATCCGGCGTGGGCGCCGCGCTTCTACCCCTCGTCGCTGCGTTCGGGCGAGCTGCTCGCGCACTACGCCGGCCGGCTCCCTGCCGTGGAGCTCAACAACACCTTCTACGCACGCCCGACGCCGCAGAAGATCGCCGCGTGGGTGGCGGCGACGCCGTCGTCGTTCCGGTTCGTGATCAAGGCGCAGCGCGGCGCGGCCGTCCGCTCGCTGTTCGGGGACGCCGCGACGTCCGTCCCGTGGCTCACCGAGGCGCTGCCGGGCTTCGGCGAGCGGCTGGGCGCCGTGCTGTTCCGCATCGACGCCAAGTCGGCGCGCGACGACGGGCGGCTGGCGGGCGTGCTCGCCGCGTGGCCATCGACGATCCCGCTCGTCGTCGAGGCGCAGCACCCCAGCTGGCACGTCGACGAGACGTTCGCGGCGCTCCGCGCGGCGGGCGCCGTGCTGTGCACGACGGACCTCGACGGACAGGACGACCCGCCCGACATCCGCCGGACGGGCCCCTTCCTGTACCTGCGGCTCCGGCGCTCGGCGTACGACGACGCGGCGCTCGACGCCTGGGCGGCGCGCCTCGTCCCGTTCCTCGACGACGGGATGGACGCGTACGTCCTGTTCCGGCACGACGAGGACGGCACGAGCGCCGTCCACGCAGAGACCTTCGCCGAGCGCGTGGACCGGGCGAGGATCCGAGGGTAGGTCCGTCGGTCAGCCGGCGTGCGAAGCTTCGGCCGGCCCGAACAGGACCAGGAGCGGTCGATCCTCCGGGCGGGTGATCCGCCCCCATCCGGCTACGCTACGACTCCCGATGCCCGCCGCGACCCGCCCGTCCCGCTTCGCGATCCCGGTGCTGCTCGTCGCCGTGGCCGCGTGCGGCGGCGGCAACGGCAGCCCGGCGCCGGCAGGAACCGCGACGCCGGCCACGGCGAGCGCGACCGCCCGGGCGACCTCCGCGCCGCCGCCGAGCGGCTCGCCCACGATCTCGTCCTCGCCGGGCGCGTCGCCCGCCGCGCCGGCTTCCGCGGGTGCGGTGCCGTCGGGCGCCGCACCGTCGGACCACCCGGACCTCGCGGCGGTCCACGTCGCGCTCGCACCGGTGGCATCCGGTCTCGACCAGCCGCTGTGGGTCACGGGCGACGGGACCGGGCGGCTGTTCGTCGTCGAGCAGCCCGGTCGGATCCGGATCATCGCCGGCGGCAACGTCGAGGACCCGCCCTTCCTCGACATCACCGACCGCGTGACGTCCGGTGGGGAGCGCGGGCTGCTCGGCCTCGCGTTTCCGAAGGGCTTCGGGACGAGCAACCCGCGGTTCTACGTGCACTACTCCGGCGCGGACGGGGCGACGACCCTCTCCGAGTTCCGGCTGGCGGCCGGCTCGACCGATCGCGCCGATCCGGGGTCCGAGCGGGCGCTGCTCGTCGAGCCGCAGCCGTACGCCAACCACAACGGCGGCTGGATCGGCTTCGATCGCGACGGCATGCTGCTGCTGGCCCTCGGAGACGGCGGCTCGGCGGGCGACCCGCAGAACCGCGCGTCCGACCTCGCGTCGCCCCTGGGCAAGATGCTCCGGATCGACGTCACCACGACCTCGGACGGCCGCCAGTACGCGATCCCGGCCGACAACCCGTTCGCGGGTCGCCCCGGCGCCCGGCCCGAGATCCTCCACTTCGGCCTCCGCAACCCGTTCCGCGATGCGATCGACGCCGCGACCGGGGACCTGTGGATCGGCGACGTGGGCCAGAACGCCTGGGAGGAGGTCGACGTCGCGCGGGCCGGGCAGCGCGGCCTCGACTTCGGATGGCGCCGCTGGGAGGGCCGCCACTGCTACGACCCGCCGCAGGGCTGCGACCGAGCGGGCGTCACGCAGCCCGTGGCCGAGTACTCGCACGCCGAGGGCTGCTCGGTGATCGGCGGGGTCGTCTACCGCGGCGCCGCGATCGCCGCCCTCCGCGGCGCGTACCTGTTCTCGGACTACTGCTCGGGCACGCTGTGGGCGATCGACGCCGGCGTCGACGCCCAGCAGACGCCCGCGGTGCTCCTCGAGACCGGCGAATCGATCAGCTCCGTGTCGGCCGGAGACGACGGCGAGGTCTACCTGACCGACCTGCGGGGCCAGGTCTCGAAGCTCGTCCCGGCCAGCTGACGCGGGTCGGCCTTCCGCGCGTCAGCGGCCGCCGGCGTCCGCGAGCTCCCACGCCGCGCTGACGGTCACGGACACCTCGACGCTCCCGGGAACGACGGGTGTCGGCGCGTCCGCGCTCGCGGCGAGCGCGAGCTTCGCCGCCCGGAGCGGCACCGGACCCACGGGCTGGCCCTCCGAGATCGCCACGAGCGCGCCGAGCTGCGACCCGAGCGCGTCGGCGATGGTCGCCGCCCGGCGCCGGGCATCGGCGACGGCCGCCCGGCGCGCCTCCTCCGCCGCACCCGCCTCGTCCTCGAGCGCGAGCTCGACGCCCTCGAGCCCGGTCGCGCCCGCCGCGAGGCCCGCGTCGAGCACCCGGCCGACGCCGTCGAGATCGCGGACCGTGGCGGCGATCCGGTTCGTGACCGTGAACCCGGTCCGCACCATGCGCGTCCCGTCGTGCTCCCAGCTCGGCGACAGGTCGAGCCCGGCCGTGTGCACGTCCGAAGCGGCCACGCCCGCGCCGTGGAGGGCCGCCAGGACGCCGCTCGCCGCGGCGGCCGCGACGGTGCGCGCGTCGGCGGCCGTCGGGCGGATCGCCTCGACGACGAACGTCGCCCGGGCGATGTCGGCGGACCGACGCGCGCGACCCGTGCCGGCGACGGTGACGGTGGGACGGTCCTCGGTCATCGCTCGCTCTCCCTTGTCCGGCGGACGCTCGGCCGGATCGTAGCCTCCGGCGGCCGGACACGGGCGCAAGACACCTGCAACCGGCGCGCGACCGACGCCGCCGGGTCCGAGATCGCGGATCGGCGACGCTGTCGCCATGTCGCCAGCACGCCGTCACGCCATGCCCGTGACGCACCGCGCCCACAACACCGCGGTGCTCGTCCGGCGCGCCCATCGCCCGCCCGCACGGCAGGGGCGCTCGGCGGGCTCGATCATCCTCGGGTTCCTCGTCACGGCCGCGATCGCGCTGGTGGTCGTGATCGCGGGCGGGCTGGGGATCGGCGGCATCGTCGTCGCGTCGTCCATCACCGCCCTGTCGCAGGGGCTGCCCGACCCCTCGCAGCTGGAATCGCTGTCGTTCGCCCAGCCGACCGTCATCTACGACCGCACCGGGAAGGTCCAGCTCGCCCAGTTCCAGCAGGAGCAGCGGACCGTCCTCACGTACGACCAGATCCCGGAGCTCGTCATCGACGCGACGACGGGCGCGGAGGATCACACCTTCTGGTCGAACGAGGGCTTCGACGTCCAAGCGATCATCTCGGCCGGGATGGAGACGCTGAACGGCAACGGCCGTGGCGCCTCGACGATCACCCAGCAGCTCGTGCGGGCGCGACTCCTGCCGGCCGACGTCGTCGCGCCGGGCGCGGACGTCTACATCCGGAAGGCCAAGGAGATCATCCAGGCCGCCCGCGTCACGCAGGCCTACCCCGGCGAGCAGGGCAAGCAGCAGATCATCACGGCCTATCTCAACCAGATCTTCTACGGCCACGACGCGTACGGCATCGCGGCGGCGGCGAACGCCTACTTCGGCGTCACCGACCTCTCGAAGCTGACCCCCGCGCAGGCCGCGCTCCTCGCCGGGCTCCCGCAGTCGCCGTCGGTGCTGGACCCGTACCGCTACGCGGTGGCCGACAAGGACGGCAGGCTCGTCGTCCCCCAGGACTCGCCGCCCGTCGTGCGCCGCAACTACATCCTCAACAGCCTCGCCGCCGGTCGCTGGACGCACCTCACGCCCCAACAGATCGCCGAGGCCCAGCAGGAGCCGGTGATCCTCCGCGGCGACAAGCCGATCATCTTCCGCGCGCCGCACTTCAGCTGGCAGGTCCTGCGCCAGCTGGAGCAGATCCTCGGCTCCCGTGACGCCGTGGACACGGGCGGCTACAAGGTCATCACGACGCTCGACTGGAACGCCCAGCAGCTCGCCGAGGATTCGGTGACCGCCGCGATCATCTCGCCCAACCTCCCGCGCGCCAAGGCCACCTCGCTGCTCAACCGGCTCAAGATCCCGAAGAGCGATCGCGGCTGGATCAACGCCCTGCGCGGCAAGGACCTCCACAACGCCGCGCTGGTCGCGCTCGACTACCGGACCGGCGACGTCCGCGCCTACGTCGGCTCGGCCGGCTATTACCGCGACGACCTCGCCTCCAAGCGCTTCAACCCGAAGTTCGACGCCGCCGGCATCGGGACGCGCCAGCCGGGGTCCGCGTTCAAGCCCGTCCTGTACGCCGCGGCGTTCGACCGCAAGGTGCTCGACCCGGGCTCGCTGCTGCTCGACATCACCACGACGTTCGCGCCGCGGGCGCGCTGGGCGCCGCGCGACGCCGACCAGCTCGAGCGCGGCCCGGTCCTCGTCCGCAACGCGCTCCAGATGTCGCTCAACATCCCGGCGATCCGGACGCTCCAGCGCGTCGGCAACGCGGCCGTCGCCGACACCGCCGAGAAGCTCGGCCTGCGCTTCCAGGGCGGCAAGAAGGCGTTCCTCCAGGCCGGCCTCGCGGGCGCGATCGGCACGGTCGAGGTGCGGCCGCTGGACCTCGTGTCGGCGTTCGGGTCGATCGCCAACGACGGCGTGCACGTGCCGCCGCGGATGATCCTCAGCATCCAGGATTCCTCCGGCGACGTCGTGTGGCAGCCGCCGTCGACCGACAAGGCCAGCACCCAGGCGATCGCCGCGTCGAGCGCCTACCTCGTGACCGACATCCTCGCGGGGAACACCGACAAGAAGCAGAACCCGATCTGGGCGAAGCCGCTCGCGCTGTTCAACGGCCCGAACGGCCAGCGGCGGCCCGCGGCGGTCAAGACGGGCACGGCCAACGACGCCCGCGACCTGTCGACGTACGGCTACGTCGCTCCGCCGTCGGACCCCAACCAGCCGGCATGGGCGGTCGGCGTGTGGATCGGCAACAGCGACCACTCCACGCCGCGCACGAAGAACCCGGCCATCTCGCTGTCGGCCGCGGCGCCGCTCTGGCACTCGTTCATGAACCGGCTCACGAAGGGCGACCCGATCGCCGCGTTCAAGGAGCCCAAGGGCGTGGTGTCCGCGAAGATCGACGCCTGGTCCGGTGGCAAGCCCGGGCCGTGGACGCGCGACACCCGAACGGAGCTGTTCCGCGCCGGCACGCAGCCGGGTGCGAAGGGCCAGATCGATCCGCCGGGCCTCCTCTATACCCAGGCGTGCGGCGGGTGGCGCGTCGACCCCATGAAGGCCGAGCTCGGTCCCGCGTCGTGGGACGGCGACGTGGCCAACTGGCTGGCCCGCGCGCGACGCGGCGTCGGCGTCCAGGGGCCGCTCGATTCGAAGACGGCCTACTTCTGGGGCCGCACGGGCTGGGGCGGGCCGCTGCTCGGGGCGTGCTTCGTGCCGAGGCCGCAGCACGTCCCGGGTCCCGTGCACCATCATGGCGGCGGTCACGGGAACGGCGGCGGCGGCAACGGCGGCGGCGGCGGCGGTGGCGGCGGTGGCGGTGGCAACGGCGGCGGCGGTGGCGGCGGCGGTGGCGGTGGCAACGGCGGCGGCGGTGGTGGTGGTGGCGGCGGCGCCGGCGGCACCCAGGACGCCATCGAGCCCACGCCGACGCCGGAACCGGCGCCCCCGCAGCCCTAGCGATGCGCCGCCTCCTCGTCGGCTGGACCGCGCGCGGCGCCGGACTCGCGATCGGCGCGGGCAGCGTGCTCCTGCTCGCGACGGTGTTCGCATCCGCCCTCAACGTCCTCGCGCTGGTGTTCATCGCCGTGCTCCTCGCGACGGCGCTGGAGCCGTTCATCGGCTGGATCCGGACGCGCGCGCCGTTCATCCCCCGGAGCCTCGCGATCCTGGGCGTGTACGTCGCGTTCTTCGCCGCCGTCGCGGCGTTGTGCGTGTTCGTGCTGCCGATCGCGGTCGGCCAGGCCAACGTGGCGCTGGGACGCATCCCGGCGCTGCTCGACGAGACCGAGACGTGGTCGAAGACGATCCAGCAGGAGCAGGTTCGCGCGACCGTTCAGTCACTCGTCGACGCGGCGCGGTCGCGAATCGACCTCCAGGCGCCGTCGCCCGCCGTCGTCATCCAGGCGGGCCTCACGGCCGCGGAGGTGTTCGCCGCCGTCGGGACGACGCTCGCGATCGTGTTCTTCTGGCTGGTGAGCCATGCGCGACTGCAGCGCTACGTGCTCGCCTTCGTGCCGCTCGACCGGCGCGGCGGGGTCCGGCGCGCCTGGAACGACGTGGAGGGCCGCCTCGGGCGCTGGTTCCGCGGCCAGCTCGTGCTGATGGGCGCGGTCGGCGTGATGTGCGGGATCGCCTACGTCGTGCTCGGCGTGCCGTCGGCGCTGCTGCTCGCGCTGATCGCCGCGCTGTGCGAGGGGATCCCGATGGTCGGCCCGCTGCTCGGCGCGATCCCGGCGGCGCTGGCCGCGCTGACGGTGTCGCCCGAGCTCCTCGTGGGCGTGCTGGTCGCCACCGGGGTGATCCAGTTCGTCGAGAACAACGTGCTGGTCCCGGTGGTCATGCGCAACTCGATCGGGCTGTCGCCGCTGATCGTGACCGTCAGCCTGCTGATCGGGTTCGCGGCCGGCGGGGTTCTCGGCGCGGTGGTCGCCGTGCCGTTCGCCGCGGCGATCGAGGTCATCCTCGGCCGGCTGCAGGACCGGACCGTGCCGGTCGCCCAGGACGCGGGCGCCGTGGACAAGGTGGATCTCGGGCAGGACGACGTCGAGGTCAAGCTCTCCGACGGCCGGGGCGACCCTCGACGCCCGAAGCGGCCGCGTCCCGCCTGACGCGCCCGTTGGCCGGGCCTCGCCGCCGGCGGTCGGCGGCTCGGGGCCCAGACGCCAGGATCAGTGGGCGAAGGCCATCAGCACGGCGGCCCCGATCGCCGTCAACGCCATCCCGAGCTCGAGCCAGCGCATCGACCGCTCCTCGCGGCTGCCGAACGTCTGGTGGGCGGGGATGTGGGCGCGGAGCTCGCTGATTCGCTCGGTCATGGTCTGGGCACTCCTTGTTCGCCGACGACGGGCCCTCGCGGCGGGCACCGCCGCTCCGGGCGAGGACCACGATGCGGAATGCCGCATCGGGCCCGCGGAACGCCGCCGGGGCGCGTCATATCAGCCCGATTACGCGCCGCCGATTGCGAGTCAGCCGCAACGCCGGAGCCCTGAAGGTGGTCCCCGGAGCGCCCGAACCCGGGCCTAGGGTGACCAACGCCGGAGCGGTGCCGCCCAGCCCAGGCGGTGCGGCCCGGCGGACCAACCCAGCTCCGGTCCACCCCTGGAACCGAGGAAATGAGGTACTGATGCGAAAGACGCTGTTCGCGCTCCTTCTCGGGCTTGCCGCCTTGACAGCCGCAGCCTGCGGCAACAGCAGCAGCAGCCCCGCCAGCACGACCACGACCGAGTCCCTGACGCCGGTCGAGAGCCCGAGCGACTCGACGACCACCGAGAGCTCGGCGCCGAGCGAGAGCACCGAGGCGTCGCCGGCGTCGTCGTAAGCAGAACCCAGCGCATGCGCCGGAGTCCGCGAGGGCTCCGGCGTTCGCGCATCACGGACCGTCCTGACGGACCGAGGAGGTGACATGGACGAGCGGACGACCGGCAGCGACACCCGCGAGCCCCGCCCGCTGAACGCGCCGCTCCTCGCCTTCGACCTCTCCTCCGAGCTCGACGCGCTGCGCTCCGAGCCCGAGTACCGCGAGTACGGCCGGAGCTCGAAGACGCTCGCGCGATCGGGGCCGCTGCGGCTCGTCCTCACGGCCGTGCGTGCCGGCACCGAGCTCGGGGCCGACCGGCCCGACGGGCCGGTAGCCGTCGAGATCCTCGAAGGACGCGTGGCGGCCGATGGCCGCAGCGGCGCTCCCGGCGCGTCCGATCAGGGTGCGGGCGGCGGCGCGGCGAGCACGGGCGGCACACCGCCGACCGAGCAGCTCGCCGCCGGCTCCGTGGCGTGGTTCGGCGGCGACCAGGCGTGGCACCTGCGGATGGACGACGACGGCGCGCTGCTGCTGTCGGTCGTCGGCGACGACGATGGACTTGGGAGGCCAGGACGATGACCGAGCGCAACGACCCGGTGGAGACCGAGCGCTACGAGGGCCGCGAGGACGACGCGGACCCGGGGTCGTACGTCGGGCGGTTCCCCGAGCGCGGCGAGGAGACGATCCCGGGCGGCGTCCGCCCCGACGACGAGCGCGTCGCCGCGAACAGCAGCCAGGGCACGGGCGTCGGACGCCCGGACGTCCGTGGCCAGGCCGAGGAGCCGCCCCAGGGCCACCGGGACGGCGGCCAGGTCAGCGACGAGGCGCGGCGGGAGGCCGGCCAGGACCGCTGACCGTCGACGCCGTGGCGGGCGGCTCGGCGCCACGCCCACGGCGGCCCGCCCGCGACGGCACGTCGTCGGCCACGGTGGCCGCGAGCTCGTCGCGCGCGCCGGTGAGCCACGTCCACGCGCCCCACGCGAGCGGCACCACGCCGGCCACGAGCAGCCACGGCCCGAACACCACCGCGGTGAGCCCGAGGGCGACCCCGAGGCCGACGGCGAGCGGCGCCAGCGTCTCCCCCGGCAGGCGGCCGGAATCGTCGCGGAACGGCGTCTCGGCGCCGCCCGCCCCCTCCACGGCATGGACTCGGCGGTCGTCGCTCTTGACGGGCGCCGGGGGCCGCTCCAGCCGAAGCCGCAGCCCGAGGACGCCCGCGCCGACCCCGAAGCCGCCCAGGAGCACCGTGCCCGCGAGCTCGTACGAGACGAACCAGTAGATCGCGCCGAGCACCAGCCCGAACGCGCCCACGAACAGGAAGAAGCGCGCCTCGGCCGGGCCGGTGGCGTCGAGGACCCGCCGGATCACGCGGGCGCCTCGGGCGAGCCGCCGGCGGGCGCGGGACCGACCGGCCCGGGGCCGGCGGGCGCGGGCGCGACGGCGGAACCGGCAGGCGGCTCCCCATTCGCGGCCGCTCGCGCGGCCTCGCGCGCATCGAACACCGGCCGCTCCGAGCGGATCGGCGGCAGGTTCGGGAAGTTGTGGTGGCCCGGTGGCGAGTCGGCCCACCACTCGAGCGAGTTCGCCTGCCACGGGTCCGGCCCGGCGTCGGCAGGTCGCCGGAGCGCCTCGACGACGGCGATCAGGAACACGAGCACCGAGAGCGCGAGCAGGAACGCGCCGACGGTCGAGATCATGTTCAGCGTGGTCCACCCGGCGTCGGCCGGGTAGTCCGCGTAGCGCCGCGGCATCCCGTCGGCGCCCAGCTGGTACTGCGGCAGGAACGTCACCACGAACCCGATCGTCCACAGCCAGAACTGCGCCTTGGCCAGCGGCTCGTTGAGGCGCCGGCCGGTGACCTTCGGGAACCAGAACGTGATCCCGGCCCACATCGAGAAGATCGAGCCGCCGACCAGCACGTTGTGCAGGTGCGCGACGACGAAGTACGTGTCCTGGAACTGGAAGTCGAGCGGCGGCGACGCCAGCATCACGCCCGTGATGCCGCCGAACAGGAACGTGAACAGGAAGCCGACCGACCACAGCATCGGCGCCGGGAAGGTCAGCCGGCCGCCGATCATCGTGAACGTCCAGTTGAAGAACTTGACGCCGGTCGGGACCGCGATGAGGAACGAGGTCGCGGCGAAGAACGGGAGGTTCACGGCGCCCGTCGTGAACATGTGGTGGGCCCAGACGGTCATCGAGTACGCCCCGATGAAGATCGTCGCGAGGACGAACGCCTTGTAGCCGAACAGCGGCTTGCGGCTGAACACCGGGATCGTCTCGCCGATCACCCCGAAGAACGGGATCGCGATGATGTACACCTCGGGATGGCCGAAGAACCAGAACAGGTGCTGCCACAGGATCGGGTCGCCGCCCGCCGTGGGGTCGAAGAACGTCGCCCCGAAGCGCCGCTCGAGCAGCAGCATGATCAGCGCCGCCGTGATCGCCGGGAACGCGTACAGGATCAGGATCGAGGTCACGAGGATCGACCACGTGAACACCGGCATCCGCAGCAGCCCCATGCCGGGCGCCCGGCGGGTGACGATCGTGGTCACGAAGTTGACCGCGCCGAAGATCGTCGCGACGCCCGTGAGGAGGAGGCCGACGACCCACAGGTCGGTGCCGGTGGTGGTCGAGTACGGGAGCGTCGAGTTCGGGGCGTAGCCCGTCCAGCCGATGTCGGCCGGCCCGCTGGCGACGAGGAACCCCGACAGGATCACGAGCCCGCCGAACAGGAACAGCCAGTAGCTGAGGGCGTTGAGGCGCGGGAACACCATGTCCGCGGCGCCGACCTGGAGCGGCACGAGGAAGTTCGCAAACGCCGAGACCATCGGCGTCGCGAACAGCAGCATCATCGCCGTGCCATGGATCGTGAACAGGCCGCTGTAGGTCTGCTCCCCGACCAGCTGCAGCCCGGGGACCGCGAGCTCCGCCCGCATGACGAGGGCGAGCAGACCCGCGACGAGGAAGAAGCCGAGCGCCGTCACGCCGTACAGCACGCCGATCCGCTTGTGGTCGGTGGTGGCGATCCAGCCCAGCAGGTCGAGGTGACCCTGGCGGCCGGCCTCGAGGGTTGCGGCGGTCACCGGCTCGGCTCCGGAGCTGCGGAACCGCCGGGCGACGTGGACGCGCCGGGCGACGTGGACGCGCCGGCCGCCGTGGACGCCGCGGGCGAGGCTGAGCCACCGGGCGCGACGCCGGGCGACGCGGATGCGCCCGCTCCCCCGCCCCGGTGTGCGGCCACCCAGGCCTCGTAGTCGGCGGGCGAGACGGCGACGATCGTGAACGGCATCTGCGAGTGATACAGGCCGCAGAACTCGGCGCACTGGCCACCGTAGCGGCCGGGAGCGTCGACCGTGAAGGCGAACTCGTTGAGCCGGCCCGGGATCGCGTCGCGCTTGAACAGGAACTGCGGCACGAAGAACGAATGGATGACGTCGGCGCCGGTCAGGGTGACGTGGATGTTCTCGCCGACCGGGACGTACGCCTCGGGGCCGGGCCGTCCGACGCCCTCCATCCGGATGCCTTCGGCCGGGTACTCGAAGCGCCAGCCCCAGCGGAAGCCCGTCACCCGGATCTCGACGCCGGCAGCGGCGCGGGTGGCGTCGTCGAAGGCGTTGAGGACGAGGACGGTGAGCCCGAACAGCACCGCGACCGTGATCAGCGGGATCGCGGTCCAGACCGCCTCGAGGCGGGTGTTGCCGATGACCTGCCGCGGCAGCGTCTCGTCGCCGCGCGCCCGGTAGCGGACGATCGCGAACACGCTGAGGCCGATGACGATGGCGGCGACCACCGCGGCGACCGCGACGAACGTCGTGTACAGGTCGGCGGTTCGTCGCGCCTCGACCGTCGCCGGCGCCGGCAGGCAGCCCGCCGCCACGACGCCGATCGCGGTCAGGCCGGCGATCGCCGTCGCCCGGCGGCGCGCGGTCATTCCGCCTCCTCCCAGCCGCCGGTCGCGTTGCGCACCAGCCGGATGCCGCCCTTGGGCCGCTCGTCGGGCGCCGGGTACCGCTGGCGGCTCCGGCACAGGGCATAGACGACGAGCCAGACGGCGATCGGGAACGCGAGGACGAGGAACCGGAACAGCCAGGTCAGGCTCTCGATCGGCAGGTCCAGGAACGCCGACAGCACGTCGTTGCCGCCGGCGAGCGTCAGGATCGCGAACAGGCCGAGGATCGCGGCGCCGGTCGCGGCACGGAACGGCGACTCCCACGGCCAGTCGAGGAGGTTGTGCGGGGCGCGGTCGCCGGTGACGCGGCGCTCGATGAACGGCCAGATGCCGACGATGGTGAACAGGATCCCGGGGATCACGACGCCCGGGACGAACGCCGACGGGATCGTGATCCCGAGGATCACGGGCTCGAATGGCGGGAAGATGCGCAGCGATCCGTCCAGCCAGCCGACGTACCAGTCGGGCTGCGCGGGCGACGACACGATCGGCGCGTCGAACGGTCCGTACGCCCAGATCGGGTTGATCTGCACCAGGCCGCCGAGCAGCGCCACGACGGCCGCGGTGAGGAAGAACAGCCCGCCCGACACGAACGCCTGGCCGGGCCAGAAGTGACGCCCGACGACGTTGTCCTCGCGCGCGCGCCCGACCCGGAACTGCGTGTGCTTCTGGAGGAACACGAGCCCGACGTGGGCGACGATCGCGCCGGCGAACAGCGCGGGCAGGAGCATCACGTGGAGCACGAAGAAGCGCGGCAGGAACGCGGCCGTCGGGAACTCGCCGCCGAACAGGAGCGACGCGACGTACGGACCGATCAGCGGGATCGAGATCGCCGCGGAGTAGGCGATCCGCGCGCCGGTCCCGGACAGCAGGTCGTCCGGCAGCGAGTAACCGGTGAAGCCCTCGGCGAGCGCGAAGGTGAGCAGCCCGAACCCGATCAGCCAGTTGATCTCGCGCGGCCGGCGGAACGCGCCGGTGAAGAACACGCGCGACAGGTGCGCGACGATCACCGCCACGAACACGACCGCGGTCCAGTGGTGGACCTGGCGCATCAGGAGGCCGGCCTTGACGTCGAACGAGAGGCGCAGGACGGAGTTGTACGCCTCGGACACCGTCGCGCCCTGGAGCGGCGGATACGGTCCCGCGTACGTCGTCTGGCTGGCCGAGGGGACGAAGAAGAACGTCAGGAACGTGCCCGTTGCCACGAGGATGATGAAGCAGAACAGCGCGATCTCGCCGAGCAGGAACGACCAGTGGTCGGGGAAGACCTTGCGCAGCGTCGTCCGGACGAGCCCGGCGAGACCCGTCCGCTCGTCGAGCCAGCCGGTGATCCGCTCGAGCTCCGTCGGCTCCGGGTCGGCGATGACGTCCACCGCGGACGCGTCGCCGCGCGCCTCGGCGTCGCGCAGCTCGCGGGCAGGGTCGTTGAGCGGCCGGCCGATGGGATCGACGACGGGTCGCTCGCGGCGGCCGAAGCGAGGCGCCTTCACCCGCCGAGCCTCATGTCCCAGAACGACGGCCCGACCGGCTCGCTGAAGTCGCCGAGCGCCGTGAACGTGCCGTCGGCCTCGAGCTGGATCGGCAGCTGCGGCAGCGGCCGCGCGGCTGGGCCGAAGACGGGCACGGCGCCCTGCATCACGTCGAACGTCGACTGGTGGCACGGACAGATCAGCTGGCCCTGCGCCGCCCGGTAGAGGCCGACCGGGCAGCCGGCGTGGGTGCACACCTTCGAATAGGCGACGAAGCCGTTGGGCGCCCAGGTGGCGGCATCGCCCTGGAGCTGGAGCCGGTCGGCGCCGGCATGGATCAGCAGCGTCTGGCCATCCGCGCTCCCGGGAAAGCCCTCCGGGAAGACCGTGACGACGCCGTCCTGCGGGATCGCGTCGGCCTTCACCGGCTGGTTGTCGAACCCGACGAGGTGCAACCCCTTCTTCCACGGCGTCTCGAACAGGCTGCGACCGGGAGCCGGCCCGAGCGACAGCACGGGGATGGCGAGCGCCGCGGCGAGCCCCCCGAGCGCGGCGACCAGCCCGCCCTGCAGGACCCGGCGGCGGCTGAAGCCCGCTTCGTCCGTGAGCGCCTCGGCGACCGCGGCGCTGCCCTCGGGGCCGGTCCCGAGCGGGTGGCGCTCCTCGACACGCTCCTCGTTGGACATCAGCTCCTGGGCCCACAGGACGATCCCCGCTCCGAGCCCGCCGAGGCACAGGGCGAGCAGGACGCCCTGCACCTGCGTGTCGCCGCCCAAGGTGTAGACGCCGAGCAGCCCGAGCCCGGTCAGGAAGGTCACCGCGAAGCAGGCGAGGACGAGGCGCTCCGCACGCCGCTCGCGGCGGTTCACGGGTTCTGCTCCTCGGGCTTGCCGCGGCGCGCCGCGAGCAGCGACACGAGGATCAGCAGCGGGAGCCCGATCGCGACCCCGATGAACCCTTCGGCGACCGGCCCGACCTGGCCGATCGGGGCGCCGCCCGGCGTCGGGGCGTCCTGGAGGAAGCGGATGTACGCGGCGATGTCCGCGAGCGACTGGTCGTCGAAGGCGAACGCCGGCATCGCGCCGGGGCCGATGATCGTGGCCTCGCCGATGGTGGTCGGGTCCGCGTTGCCGAGGCCGACGGCGACGTAGCCCCCGCCGATCGCGTTGCCGGCGCCGGTGGCGTTGTGGCACGCGGCGCAGTTCGCCTGGAACAGCTGCCACCCCTGGTGGAGTTCGCCGCCCGAGGACACCTGCGGGATCGCGGGGCCCGAACCCAGCGATGCCACGTACGCGACGAGCGCCTGGATCTCGGCGTCGTCGAAGTGTGCGGGCTGGCGCACGACCCGCTGGCCGGGCGCGGACAGCGGCATCCGCCCCGTGCGGAGGTAGAAGTCCGCGGATGCCGCACCGGCGCCCACGAGGCTCGGGCCGCCGCTGCCGCCCTGCCCCGCGGGGCCATGGCAGGCGGCGCAGTTCGCGGTGAACAGCCCGCGGCCCGCGTCGACGACGGTCTGGTCTGCCGCGGCAGCGTTCGTCGCAGCCTGCGGGTCGGGCGCCGCCGGGCTCACCGCCCAGGCCACGCCCGTCGCGAGCAGCGCGGCGCCGAGCGCGGCCAGCCCGGCCATGGCCTTCGCGCCGGCGCGTGCGGCGCGGTGCCCACCCCGTGCGGTCGCGTGGCGCCTCACCGCGCGGGCACCCGGCCGGAGTACCGTGGCGACATGCCCGGCCTCGACGTCGTCCACGCGTGGATCGCGGCGGCCGCCGGGATCGCCGCCGTCGCCGCCGCCAGCGTGGGGGCGCTCGTGGGCGTTGGACCCGTGCGCGGGCACACGGCCCGGCTCTGGCTCGATCGGCTCGTCCTCGCCGTGCTCGTGCTCGTCGCCGCGAACGTCGTGCTCGGCGGCGCGCTCGCGATCCTCGCCGTCGGCGGCCGCAGCGGACCCGCCGATCCGCTCCATCTCGTGTACGCGGTCGTCGCGCTGATCGCGCTGCCGGTGCTCCGGCTCGAGGCGATGCGCCGCCGCTCGACCCGGGTCGGCTGGTGGGTCAGCGCGGGTGGCCTCGTCACGCTCGGGGCGCTCCTTCGGCTCTGGGCGACCGGGGGGTGAACGACGCGGCGTCTCCCGGCCGCGTGGTGGGCGGGCGCCGGTCCCCTGATCGTACCCCTTGGGCGGCAACGGGCCCGGGCGGGAAAACCCGGCCCGCTCGCAGGAGCCGGGATGACGGTTTTGGCGCCGGCTAGGAGCCGATGCGCCCGAGGCGCACGAGCTCGCGCACGAAGAGCAGGTGCTCGACCTCCTCGATCGCCCAGCCGCCTGGCACGGTCGACAGCCCGTTGAGGTGACCGACGAGCGAGCCGGCCTCACGCGGGTTCAGGCCCGCGGCACGGAGCCGGCGGTACGTCGCGGCGGCAGACTGCCCGGCCGTTCGCTCAGGTGGGGCCGATTGGGTGTTGAGCTCGAACATCGGGTGTCTCCTAGGCGCCGTCCGGGCCGCGCCCGGGTCTCGACCGTAGGGCAGCCCGACGCTGCGACGGGAGACCCACCGGGCCGTCCACGCTTGCAGGGCGGTTGCACGCCACGTGCTGCAACCCGCCTGCGACGGTGAGCGACCCGGGCGACACCGGAACGTCATCCCCCGGACGGCACGGCGGGCCGATGCGCCGCGGGACGGTGTCAGGCACCTGCAACCGGGATGTCCCCCGGTGTAGCCGTCGTGCCGCCGCGCCCGGGCAACAGTGGCCTCCACGGCTCGACCCCGTCGAGCGCAAGGGATCGGAGGAACCACATGAGCATCATCGCCTGGATCGTGCTCGGCGCCATTGCCGGGTATCTGGCGGGCCTGCTGGTCCGCGGCGACGAGGGCCTCGGTGTCATCGGGCACATCGTGCTCGGCATCGTCGGTGCCCTGGTCGGCGGCTTCCTGGCCGGCGCCCTGTTCGGCACCAACCCGATCGACGGCCCGCTCGACATCTCGTCGATCGTGACCGCGATCATCGGGGCCGTGATCGTCGTCCTCGTGGTCGGCATGGTCATGGGCTCGACCCGAACGGGTCGCGGCGCCGTCTGACGCGCATCCATCCGACGCCCACCGGCCGGCCGGTGGGCGTCGCGCTGTCCAGCCAATGAATCCCCGGAATCGGAAGGAGGGCCACGTGGCCAACATCGAGCAGAGCATCGACGTCAACGTCCCGGTCCGCGTCGCGTACGACCAGTGGACGCAGTTCGAGTCGTTCCCGCAGTTCATGGAGGGCGTCGAGTCGGTCCGCCAGCTCGACGACACCCACCTGCACTGGGTCGCGACCATCGCCGGCAAGCGCCAGGAGTGGGACGCCGAGATCAGCGAGCAGACGCCCGACGAGCGCGTCGCCTGGCACGCGACGAGCGGCGACAAGAACGCCGGCGCCGTCGACTTCCACCGCCTCTCGGATGACCAGACGCGGATCACGCTGACGATGGACGTCCAGCCCTCGGATGTGCTCGAGAAGATCGGCACCGCCCTGGGGGTCACCGGCGCGTCCGTCAAGGGCGACCTCGAGCGGTTCAAGAAGTTCATCGAGGAGCGCCAGTCGTCGACCGGCAGCTGGCGCGGCCAGGTCGATGGCGGCCAGGTCAGCGGCCAGGGCTCGTCGTCGAGCGACCGCGAGCTCGCGGGCGCCGGCACGATGGGCATGAGCGGCACCGGCAGCGACCTCGACCGCGACTTCGGGACCGGCTCGGCCGGGACCGGCGCGTCGGACCCGTACGGCGTCGGCGGCAGCTCGACGGTGTACGACACCGGCAGCGACGCGCGCACGACCCGCAGCGACGTGACGGGAACCGGGATGTCCAATCCCCAGGACGTGGGCACCGGCGAGCGCGTCGAAGACCGCGACATGTAGCTCAGGCTCACACGCGACGGCCGCCGTCCCCGACCGGGACGGCGGCCGTTTTGCGTCTGGGCCGCGCGGCGCCAGGACCGCTCTCTGCGCATCCGCAACGGGGCTCCGAGGCCCTGCAACACCGCTGGCCCCGTCGCCGGGCTAGCGTCAGGAGGACGAAGGCGAGGCGGCACGTGCCGCCCCTGCGCGCCAACCGACGGCGCACCCTCACAAGGAGACGCGCGCCCGTGAGCCAGGTCTACCTCGACCCAAGCGCCCTTCTGCTTCCCCCCGCCAGCCCGGCCGACGACGCCGACGAGCTCGTCGCGCCCGGCGCGCACGACGCGGTCGAGCACCTCGTCGATGCCGGATTCGAGGTCGTCCTCCTGGGCGACGACGCCGCGGCCACCGCCGAGCTTCCGACGGCCGTCCGGCACGCGCCGGAGCTGCCGGAGCACCTCGACGCGGACGCCTGGTACCTGACCGGCGAGCCCTACCCGTCCTTCGGACGTCCCCGTGGCGGCACGACGGTCCTGGTCGGTCCGCGACGCCCTCAGGGCAAGGTGCCGCTGCCTCGCTTCGACCTCGAGAGCCGCGACCTGACCGCGGCCGCGATGGAGATCCTCACCCGCGACGCGATGGCCTGACCGCGGCCCTGCGGGTCTGTCGCCGATCGAGGTGCAACCCGCACGCAACGCCGTCGCGCATGCGGTTGTCGGAGCGTGGGGCCGACGCCCGCGACGCTGATGCCGGGTGGCTCTCGACCACTGGGGGTCCGGGAGCCACCCGTTTCCTTTCCCTTCGATCCCGCGGCCCAGGCCGTCCCGGTCGAGGCCCCGGCACGTGGAAACCCGGACGCGACCGCAATGCGGTCGTCAGGGCGGTCGGCCACCTTGCGACGCGGGGCGCGGGGTCGCGGCTCCTATCCTGCCGGTACGTCGAGACGAGCGCAGCACGTCGGAACGGCAATCCAATCGCTTCTCCCTCGGGAACGCTTGTGACGGGGCGTTCCCGAACAAGACCCGCGGACCGCCGGAGCCCCCACCTCCGGCGGTCCGCGGTCGTCTGTCCGGGACGCGCCGGCCGTCGGCCGGCAGGCGCGCAGCGGCCCGGGAAAACCCGCGGCGCTGTTAGCAACCCGCAAGCGACAGGCGGCACGGGCGGTCGTCCGCGTCATCGCCGGGACGAGACGATCGGCTCACCGACGGCGGCGTGCCGTCACCCAGGGACTCGGAGGAACCGTTCGATGGACGACCTCAAGAAGGGCTATCGCGAAGGCGAAGAGACGGCCAAGGAAGCCTGGCGCAAGAGCGACGGCGAGGACCTCTCGGACAAGGTCGGCAATGCCGGCGACGACATCCGGAAGAACCTCGGCAACGCGGGCGACGATCTTCGCGACGCCGGCCGCGACGCGGAGCACCGCGCCGACGAGAGCACCGACAAGCTGTAGACGGCGTCACTCGCGAGACGGCGACGAGCAACGCGTTCGTCGCCCATCCCGCGGCCCTGTAATGCGGGTGCAACGCCTCGTGGCGGCGGACCCGCAGGCGCGTGACAGGCGCCCACCTAGACTTCGTCTCGCAACTCGACTCACCACCGCGCTCGGCCTGTGACGGGGCCGATCGCGGACGACGCGCCGCACGGTCCGGTCCCCTCCCGGGTCGTGCGGCGTTCCTGTGTCTGGTCCGCGGTCAGCGGGAAGGGCGGTGGCTCGCGTGCGTCCTGGCCGGCGCGCGCCGTCCGACGGCCCCCGGAGTCGCCCCGTCGGGCACCGCCATCACCGGGACCCTCGGCCGGCCGCCGGGAACGATCGGGATTGCCACCGGCCGCGGCGAGGCGCGACCCACGTCAGCCGGCGCGTCGGTCCAGGGCAGCTCGGTCGCGCACCACGCGCACAGCTGCCAGTCGAGTCCGACCGGCTCGCCGCATGCGGGACACCCGACCGTGAGCACCTGGCCGCACGCGGGGCATCGCTGCCAGCCCTGGGCCGTCCGCTCGCCGCAGCGCGGGCAGCGGTCGGGGTCGGCGGCCACCGCGAGCTCGGTGAGTCGCAGCTCGAGCGCCCGGCTGGGCTCCTGCGGCCGTCGGGGGCGGAGGATGAGGTACACCGCGACGGCCAGCGGGAACAGGAGCGGCGTCGCGAGCACGATCCCTGCCGTCGCGATCAGGCGCAACAGCGGGTCGCCGCTGCGGTGCTCCATGTCGCGCCACGTCCACCACGCGGTTGCGAGCCAGAGCACGGTCACGCCGATCAGCAGCAGGCGGCCGGCGAGCCCCACGGCGGGCAGGCCGAGGAGGTCGGCGAAGGTCTGCCCGACGGCGTCCAACAGGCTGCTCATCGCGCCGTTCCCGCCTTCGCCGCCCGCTTGACCTGGCGGGCCGCTGTCCGACCCGTGCGACGCCGCGCCTCCGACGACCGCTGGCGCCGGTGCTGGCCGCGCGCGGCGTCGAGGTCGAGGCGCTCGCGCAGCAGCGTGACGACCGCCTCCTCCTCCTCGGGGGTCGTCCCCTGTGGCGGCGCCTCCTGCTCCTCGGCGGCGGACACGAGCGCCTCGCCGATCGAGCCGTCGAGGTACGCCTGGAGCACCTCCGGGTGGACGTAGCTCCGGCGCGCGACTGCGGGCGTGTTGCCCAGGGACTCCGCGGTGCGGCGCACGGCCTCGACGACGTTCCGGCGCGCGTCTCGATCCGTTTCCCCTGGCTGGAGCGCCATCAGGGCCCGGTACGCGAGAACGGTCCCGGCCCACGTCCGGAAGTCCTTCGCCGTGACGTCCTCGCCGGTGATCTCGTGGAGATACGCGTTCACGTCCTCCGAGCGGACGTCGCGGACCTCGCCGTCGTCGTCGACGTACTGCAGCAGGTCCTGGCCCGGCAGGTCCTGGCAGCGGCCGACCACGCGCGCCAGCCGGCGGTCCCGGATGCTGACGTCCTGCATCACGCCGCTCTTGCCGCGGAACCGGAACCGGACCCGCTCGCCCTGGATGCTCGCGTGCCGGTCGCGCAGCGTCGTCAGCCCGAACGACCGGTTCAACCGGGCGTACTCCTCGTTCCCGACGCGGATCAGCGTGAGCTCGAGCAGCCGGACGACGGCGGCCAGGACCTTCTCGCGCGGCAGCCCGGGCCGGCCCAGGTCGGCATCGACGCGATCACGGATGCCGGGCAGCAGGCGCGAGAAGGCCAGCATCCGGTCGTACTTGTCGCGCTCGCGGGCCGAGCGGTACTCGGGGTGATAGCGCGACTGCTTGCGGCCTCGGGCGTCGCGGCCCGTCGCCTGGAGATGGCCACGCGGGTCGGCGCAGATCCACACGTCCGTCCAGGCGGGCGGCACGGCGAGCGAACGGATCCGGGCGAGCGTCTCGCGGTCGCGGACGGTCGTGCCCTCGGCGTCGCGGTACGTGAAGCCGCGCCCTGACCGGCGACGGGCGATTCCCGGGCGCGAGTCGGTGCTGAACCGGAGGCCGGCCGCACGCGCGGCCTCACGGCGGGATTCAGGATCGGCGACGACCATGCTGCGACTCCCCGGGAACGCGAGTGACGGCGTCACGGTGCCTCGCGCGCGCGAACACGCACCCGCGGAGCGACCGGGTGCGGCTCGCGCCTTCGTTGCAACGGTCCCGTGGTACGGCGGCGCGTCATCCGCAAGGGCTCGCGCGCGACGATGGAGGCTGCCCCCGGACGCATGCCCACACGCGCGCCCGCCGGCCCGCACGAGGCCTCAGACGCCGTGCCCCTCCAGCAGGAACCCGTCCCCAACACGGCGCCGTCACGCGCCGAGCCCGACGCGACACCCGCCCCGGCGGCCGCAATGCCCGAAGACGCGCATGCATCCCCCGCCGATGCACCGGTCGCGCCCGCGGCCGCGGCGCCGGCGCCCCAAGTGGCTCCACCGGTCGTCCCGGCTCCGGATGCGCCCGCGGCCGATGTGCCCGTGCCGCCCACCGCCGACGCCGCGACCCCGCCGGCCGCGTCCGCTCCGGCAGACAACGTGGTCCGCTCTGACGACACGCTTCGCGCCAGCGACGTCATCGCGCTCCGCGGCGTCAGCCGCGACTACGGCGACGGCGTCGGGGTGTTCGACATCGACCTCCAGGTCCCGGGCGGGACGATCCTGGGAATCGTCGGGCCGTCGGGTGCCGGCAAGACCACGACGATCCGCCTCATCACCGGGGCGCTCGAGCCGACCAGCGGCGAGGTGACCGTCCTCGGCGAGAACCCGACGCGGTTCCGCCGCCACACCCGCGAGCGCATCGGCTACATGCCCCAGCAGTTCGCGCTGTACCCGGACCTGACGGCCGACGAGAACGTCGACTTCGTCGCGAGCCTGTTCGGCCTGCTGGTCCGTCGCCGGCGGCGGCGCGTCCGAGAGGTGCTCGAGCTCGTCGGCCTGTGGGACGCCCGCGGGCGTCGAGCGGGCAAGCTGTCCGGCGGCATGCAGCGCCGCCTGGAGCTGGCGTGCGCGCTCGTCCACGAGCCCGACCTGCTGCTCCTCGACGAGCCGACCGCGGGCATCGACCCGATCCTGCGCAAGGTCATCTGGGAGGAGCTCACGCGGCTCCGCGAGGCCGGCCGGACGCTGCTCGTCACGACCCAGTACGTCACCGAGGCCGAGCAGTGCGACGCCGTTGCGCTGATCGCCGGCGGCCGGCTCGTCGCCCTCGGCACACCGGACGAGCTCCGGCGGCGGGCCAGCGGCGGCGATCTGATCGAGATCGAGACCGCCGCGGCGTTCGACCCCGAGCCGCTGACCGGTCGCAACGGCATCCGCCGCGTCCGGAGCACCGGGTCGCGGACGTTCATCGCGGTGACGGACGACGCGGGCACGACGACGCCGCTGATGGACGACCTCGTGTCGGAGTCGGGCGGGAAGGTCGTCGCGGCGCGCCAGATCCACCTCACCTTCGACGAGGTGTTCACGACGCTCGTCGAGCACGATCGCGCCGCACGCGAGGGCATGCTGGCCCAGGAGGGCGGCGGCGAGGATCGCGGATCCCGCGACGGCGACGGGCCGGTGGATCCCCGCTCGATGGACGCCCCGGGCGATGACGTGGCGGGTGCCGCATGAGCGTCATCGCGGCCTTCTTCATCGAGATCGCCAAGACCCTCACGCGGCTGCTCGCGTTCATCGGCCGCGAGCTGGTCGAGGTCCGCCGGCGGCCGGGCGTGCTCGCGTCGCTCGTGTTCGGGCCGTTCCTCGTCATGGCGATCTTCGGGATCGGCTACAGCGGCTATCGCAAGCCGCTGACCACCATCCTCGTGATCCCGCCGCAGTCCGGCCTGCCCACGGACGTCGCGTCGTATCAGCAGGTCGCGGGACGGTTCCTCGACATCCAGGCGGTTGTCCCCGACGAGGCGCAGGCCACACAGCGCCTCGCCGCCGGCGACGTCGAGGTCGTCGCGATCGCGCCGGGCGACGCGAAGCAGCGCTTCGAGAGCGGCCAGCAGTCGGAGATCGAGGTCCAGATCGACATCGCGGACCCGGTCCAGGCGGCGTATGCGGGCCTCATGGCGGACACGTTCGCCAACTCGGTCAACCAGGAGATCATCCGGCGCGCCGCCGAGGAGGGGCAGCAGAACGCGGTCCAGCAGGGCATCCCGAACGCGACCCAGATCCCGCCCGAGGTGATCGCCCAGCCGACCAAGGCCAACGTCGTCAACATCGCGCCGACCATCCCGACGGTGGTCGGCTACTTCGGGCCCGCGGTTCTCGCGCTGATCCTCCAGCACATGGCCGTGACGCTGATCGCGCTGTCGGTCGTGCGCGACCGGATCAGCGGCGCGATCGAGCTGTTCCGCGTGTCGCCCGTGTCGTCGTGGGAGGTCGTCGCCGGGAAGATCCTGGGCTTCGGCGTGCTGTGCGCCGCGATCGCCATCGTGAGCCTCGTCCTGCTCGTCGCCGGGCTCAACGTCCCGATGCTCGGCTCGTTCGGGATGCTCGGCGCGATCATCGCCCTCCTCGTGGCCGCCTCGCTGGGCCTCGGGCTGCTGATCTCGATCGTGTCCGACTCCGAGCGCCAGGCGGTCCAGCTCTCGCTGCTCGTCCTCCTCGCGTCGGTCTTCTTCTCCGGCTTCGCCGTGCCGATCTCCGAGTTCACCGACGCCGTGCGGATCGCGGCGTACGCGATCCCCGTCACCAACGGCATCACGCTGATGCAGGACGTCATGCTCCGCGGGGAGATCCGCGAGCCGTGGCAGGCGGCGATCCTCGCTGCAACCGCGCTGATCCTGCTGCTCCTCTGCTGGCTCCTCCTGCGTCGGAACATGTCTCGTGCGTGAGCGACTCGACACGCGCCCGCAACGGGCGCTCGCCGATCGACGGCCGGGGCGAGACCACCACCCGGTAGCCTCGCTCCACGTGGGCGGCGCCGTTGCCCAGACGTTTCCGGCGGGTCGATGGCCCGGCGGGTCGACCACCGGGTGCCGCGAGGAGGCACGAAGGAGCGTGATCGCGCACATGGGGCTCGAAAGCCGGGCACGGGACGAACGACGACGAGGGCCGCTGGGCGCCGGCCCTCGCGCGGACGACCGCGCGCGCCTTCCGATGCCGCTCGGCGGCGATCCGGCGCCTGGGCCCGATGATCAGTCCGAGTCCGCGTCCGCGTCGGTGACCGGCGGTACCCCCGACCGGGGCATTGCGCCCGACGCGACGCAGATCGTCGACATCCTCTCGCACGAGCTGCGCTCGCCGATCACGACGATCCACCTCGGGACGAAGGTGCTTCTCGGGTCGGGATCGGACATCCCGGGGCCCGTCCGCAACGAGGTGGTCGAGGCCGTCGAGGAGGAGGCCGAGCGGCTGTACCGCCTGGTGGAGAACCTGCTCGCGGTCGCGCGCCACGAGGGCGGTGCGAACCCGCTCGAGCTGCGGCCGCTCCTGCTCCAGCACTGGATCATCCGGGTCATCGACGGCGAGGTGCGCGCCGACCGCGCGCTCCGTGTCCGCGCCGCCGTGCCCGCCGACCTTCCACCGGTCCTCGCGGACGACGGCGCGCTCGCGCAGGTCATCCGCAACCTGCTCGTCAACGCGGCGCGCTACGCACCGGCCGGGATGCCGGTCGAGCTCGTGGCGCGACGGCCCGATCCGCGGACCCTCGAGATCGAGGTGCTCGACCGCGGCCCGGGGTTCGCAGCTGACGAGCGCGACCTGCTGTTCGAGCCGTTCTACCGGACGCCGTCCGCGGCCGCGGCCGGCACCGGTGCCGGCCTCGGGTTGACGGCTGCCCGGCGCCTGATGCGCGCGATGGCGGGCGACCTCCGGGCCGAATCGCGCGACGGCGGTGGGGCGCGATTCGTCCTCCTGCTGGCCGTCGCCGGCGACGACGGGGCCGACGAGAATCCCGAAGCGACGTCAGCGGCGGCGTAGGCAGCTCGGCGGCACCCGGTGGCTCCGCGAGCCGGCCGCTCCCGGCCCCACCCGGCGGCTCGGACGCCGTCCGCGGTCAGACGAGTCCCGCAGCTCCGAGTCCCGCCATGACGGCGGCGCACCCGGCGACGACGGCCAGCGGCGCGACGCGGCCCGACGCCAGCCCGACGAATCCGAGGGCGGCGAGCACGACCGCGGGAATCGACGTGAGCCCGCCCGTCCCGACGGGCGTCACGAGCGCCGCCGAGAGCACGCCGACCACGACCGCGTTCGTCCCGGCGAGCGCCGCCGCGATCCCGGGACGGTCGCGCAGCCGGCGCAGGACCGGCAGGGCCGCAAGCAGCAGCAGCATGCCGGGCAGGAAGATCGCGACCGTGCCGAGGGCCGCCCCCGCGTAGCCGCCGGGACCCACGGACGACACGGCGCCGAGATACGCGCCGAACGAGAACAGCGGACCCGGGACGGCCTGCGCCGCGCCGTAGCCGGCAAGGAACGCGTCCGGGCTTACCCAGCCCGGCTGGACCACGCCGGCATCGAGCAGCGGGAGGACGACGTGGCCGCCGCCGAAGACGAGCGCCCCGGCCCGCACGAGGGCCGCGACGAACGCCGGCCCAGGCGCCCGGGCCACGGCGCCGAGCGCGAGCGCGCCGGCGACAAGGACGATCCACGCCGCCGCGAGCGCGATGGAGGTCCCGCGGCCGCCCGCGCGCCGGGACGTCGCGTCCGCTGTGCCCGCCGCGTCCGCTGGGTCGGCCGCGTCCGCCGGGTCCGCCGCGTCAGCAGGCCGCTGCGCCAAGGGCCCACCGCGGAACGCGGCCCAGCCGAGGATGCCGCCGGCGATGATCAACGCCGGCTGGACGGCCGGCACCGGCACGGCGAGCGCGACGGCCGCCGCGGCGACGGCGAGCGCGAGGCGCGGCGCGTCGGGCGTGAGCCGCCGGGCCATCGCGACCACCGCCTGGCCGACGACCGCGACGGCTGCGGCCTTGAGACCCGCGACGGCGCCCGCGATCGGCCCCGCGGTCGGGATCGCGGCACCGGCGACGACCACGCCGAGGGTCGCCATCAGGAGCGCACTCGGCAGCGTGAAGCCGACCCACGCCGCGATCGCGCCGGGCCACCCGGCGCGCAGCCGCCCGACGGCCAGCGACAGCTGGCTGCTGCCGGGTCCCGGCAGCGCCTGGCACAGCGCGACGAGCTCCGCGAAGCCCCGCTCGTCGAGCCACCCGCGTTGCTCGACGAACGCGCGGCGCTGGTAGCCGAGGTGCGCGACGGGGCCGCCGAACGAGGTCAGCCCGAGGCGCAGCGAGACGCCGAGCACCTCCAGCCACGCCGGCTGCGGGCGAGGGCCCGGCAGCGGGCGAGG
>JAICUI010000092.1 GCA_025935925.1 Chloroflexota bacterium | reverse complement strand
CGTCCTGGAGGACCATCCCGAACGTCCGGCGGAGGTCGTCGCGGCGGAGCTCGCGGGTGTCGATGCCGTCGACGGTGATCCGCCCCGCATCGACGTCGTAGAAGCGCATCAGCAGGTTGACGAGCGTGGTCTTGCCGGCGCCCGTGGGCCCGACGATGGCCACGGTCTGGCCGGGCTCGGCGACGAGGTCGAGGTCCGCGATCAGCGGCTTGTCCGGCTCGTAGCGGAACGCGACGTTCTCGAACGTGACGCGGCCGGCGGGCTCGGCCGCCAGCAGCTTCGCGGCGACCGGGTCGGGCACCTCCTCGGGCTCGTCGAGCAGCTCGAACACCCGCTCCGCCGACGCGACGGCCGACTGCAGGATGTTGGCGATCGACGCCGCCTGGATGATCGGGAACGTGAACTGGCGCGAGTACTGGATGAACGCCGTGACGTCCCCGAGGCGCATCTGGCCGTTGGCCACCTGGAGGCCGCCGATGACGCAGATCGCGACGTAGTTGAGGTTCGAGACGAAGGTCATCGCGGGCTGGATGAGCCCGCTCAGGAACTGGGCGCGCGCGCTGGCCGCGTAGAGGGCCGCGTTCTGCTCGTCGAAGGCGCGGATCGCCTCCTCCTGGCGCCCGAACAGCTTCACGATCGCGTGCCCGGTGTGCATCTCCTCGATGTGGCCGTTGAGCGACCCGGTCTTCGCCCACTGGGTCGCGAACTCGCGCTGCGAGCGGCCGGCGATCACGACCGTGATCGCGATCGACACCGGCACGACCAGCAGCGAGATCACCGCGAGCGGGACGCTGATCGTGAGCATCATGATCAGGACGCCGATGACGGTGAGGACGGACGTGATCAGCTGCGTCAGGGTCTGCTGGAGCGACTGGCTGATGTTGTCGATGTCGTTGGTGACCCGGCTCAGCGTGTCGCCGCGGGCCTGGCGGTCGAAGTAGCTGAGCGGCAGGCGGCTGAGCTTCTGGTCGACGCGGGTTCGCAGCCGGTAGACGGTCCGCTGCGTGACGCCGGCCATGATGTACGTCTGGCCCCACGAGAACACCGAGCTCATGACGTAGACCCCGGCGGCGAGGGCGAGGATCTGGCCGAGGCGCCCGAAGTCGATGCCGACGCCGACGACCACGCCGGGCATCCCGGACAGCAGGTCGGCGAGCTGCGTCTGGCCGGCGGCACGCAACGCGGCCTCGACCTGGGCCGCGGTCATCCCGTCGAGCTGCGGCGCGTTCTTCGCGATCTGGCTGCCGATGGCGCCCTCGAAGATCACGTTCATCGCCTCGCCGGTGATCTTGGGCCCGAAGATCGCGAGCACGACGCTGACGACCGCGAGCACGAGCACGGCGATGACGCCGGACCGCTCCGGTGCGAGCTCCCCGAGGAGCCGCCGGAACGAGCCGCGGAAGTTCTTCGACTTCTGCGCGGGCAGCTGCTGGCCGAACATCATCCCGGGGCCGCCGCCGGGACCGCGGCGCGGCGGCGTGCCGCTGCCCGGACCGGCCGGGCGCTGGGTCGGGCCGCTCATGCGACCTCCTCCTCGGTCACCTGCGACAGGACGATCTCGCGATACGTCTCGCAGGTCCTCATCAGCTCGTCGTGCGTGCCGATCCCCGCGACCTCGCCGGCGTCGAGGACGACGATCCGGTCGGCGTGGAGGATCGTGCCGACGCGCTGGGCGACGATGATGACGGTCGCGTGGCTGAGCTCACGGCCGAGCGCCGCGCGGAGCCGGGCGTCGGTGCGGAAGTCGAGCGCCGAGAAGCTGTCGTCGAACACGTAGATGTCCGGCTTGCGCGCGAGCGCGCGCGCGATCGCGAGGCGCTGGCGCTGGCCGCCCGAGACGTTCGTGCCGCCCTGGGTGATCGGCGCCTCGAGGCGCTCCGGCATCTCGCCCACGAAGTCGCGACCCTGCGCGATCTCGAGCGCCTTCCACACGTCGTCCTCGTTCGCCTGCTCGTCGCCGTAGCGGACGTTGCTCGCGACGGTGCCGCCGAACAGGAACGCCCGCTGGGGCACCACGCCGATCCGCCGCCACAGGTCCTGCCGATCGAGCTGGCGCACGTCGACGCCGTCGATCAGCACCTGCCCCTCGGAGGCGTCGTAGAAGCGCGGCAGGAGGTTGATGAGCGTCGTCTTGCCCGAGCCGGTCGAACCGACGATCGCCGTCGTCTCGCCCGGGTTGGCCTCGAACGAGATGTGGCGCAGGACCGGCTGCTCGGCGCCCGGATAGCGGAACTCGACGTCGCGGAACTCGACGCGCCCGCGGCGCGGCGGCGAGACGGGGATGGGCGGGTCGGTGATCGTCGGCTCGGTGTCGAGCACCTCGCGGATCCGGCCGGCGGAGACCGCGGCTCGTGGCACCTGCACGAACATGATCACCGCGGTCATGATCGCGAACAGGATCTGCGCGATGTACTGCATGAACGCGGTGAGGTTGCCGATCGGCATCTCGCCGCTGTCGACGCGGAACGCTCCGAACCACAGGACCGCGACCGTGCTCAGGTTCATGATCGCCATCAGGGCGGGGATCGTGATCGCGAACAGGCGGTTGACGCGCAGGCTCGTGTCCATCAGGTCGTGGCTGACGGCGTCGAATCGCTGCTCCTCGTGCTGGGTCCGCACGAAGGCGCGGATCACGCGGACGCCGCTCAGGGTCTCGCGCATCACGAGGTTGATCTGGTCGAGCTTGCGCTGGAGGGCCTGGAACAGCGGGATCGCCCGGCTCATCACGACGCCGATGAGCAGGAACATGAGGGGAATGACGACGAGCAGCAGCCCGGACAGCGGCACGTCCTGGCGGAGCGCCATGATCACGCCGCCGATGGTGAGGATCGGGGCCGAGATCATGATGTTCAGCGCGAGCAGGACCAGCGTCTGGACCTGGGTCACGTCGTTCGTGTTGCGCGTGATCAGGCTCGGGGCGCCGAAGTGGTTGATCTCGACCTGCGAGAACGTCTGGACCTTGCGGAAGATCGCCGAGCGCGCGTCGCGGCCGAAGCCCATCGCGATCCGCGCCGAGAAGAACACCGAGATGATCGAGGCGATCATCAGCGCGAACGTGACGACGAGCATGAAGCCGCCGGTCCGGATGATGTAGTCGGTGTCGCCCTTGGCGACGCCGTTGTTGATGATGTCGGCGTTGAGCTCGGGCAGGTACAGGTTCGCGATGGCCTGCACCAGGAGCAGGAACAGCACGAGCACGAGCGGCGCCCGATACGGCGCGAGGTAGGTTCGCAGCAGCCCGATCACGCCGATGCCTCCTGGATGGTGGTGCTCGAGGTCCCGTAGCGGCGGTCGCGGGCGAGGCGCATCGCGCGCACGCCCGTGAGGAAGGCGGTCAGCTCGTCCTCGGTCAGGTCGTCGAGGAGCTGGGCCATGTGCTCCCGGCGCTGGGCGGCGAGGAGGCCGATCAGCCGGCGACCCTCGTCCGTGAGGGCCACGCGCACGACCCGGCGGTCGTCGTCGTCCCGCTGCCGTTCGACGAGGTCGCGCTGCTCCATCCGGTCGACGATTCCGGTCACGCTCGCCTGGCTGACGTCCATCGCCTCGGCGAGGGCGCCCATCGGCAGGGCGCCGTCCGCGTCGAGCGCCATCATGACGTTGAGGTGGACGAGGCTCAGCTTGCCGCCGGGCCAGTCGCGGATGTGGCGGAGGGCGTCCTTGGGCCCCATGCCCGAGAACTCGTCGAGCAGCTGGGCGATGAGGGCAGAGCGGTCCGTCACGGTCGTGTCCATGGTTCTTTGGTGCGGATAGAAGGTCAATGCGGGGCTAAAGATAACGGGCTGCGGCCACCGTCGCAAGCCGGTTGCGCGGTCGTCCGGTCGTCGGGCAGACTCGTCGCCGTTCCCAGTCAGGAGGAGGCCGCCCATGCGGACCCGGATCGCGCGCCCCGTCGTCGTCGCCCTGCCGCTGCTCGCGGCGCTCGCCATCCCCGCCACCGCGCTCGCGGCGAGCGTGACCGGGACGCCCGGACCCGACGTGCTGGTCGGGACGACGTCGGCAGACGTGGTGCACGGGCTGGCAGGCCCGGACCGGATCGCGGGTCTCGCGGGTGCCGACGAGCTCTACGGTGATCGCGGCGCCGACCGCATCGCGGGAGGTGCGGGCGCGGACCGCATCTTCGGGGGGGCCGGCTCGGACGACCTCTACGGCGGCGCCGGTCCGGACGTCATTCGCGGCGGCGCAGGCCACGACTGGATCCTCGGCGGCGGCGGCCGCGACCGGATCTACGGCGGCGCCGGCAACGACGTCATCTCCGTGTCCGGGGACGCCGCCGCCGACACCGTGTCGTGCGGCGACGGCTGGGACGTCGTGTTCCTGGGCCCGCAGGACACCGCGGCCGCGGACTGCGAGCGGATCGTCCACAGCTGAGATCCGGGCGGGCGGCGGCGTTTCCGCCGCTCGCCTCGCTCGTTCCTCGCGGAGGCGTCGGGCACCCGCCGCGTGCTCTGGCACCCTTCCACCCCCGTCGGCGCCGCCCGCCACCTCGGCCCGCGCCGCCCAGCGGCTCATCCGCGCGGCTCCCGCACCTTCCCGGCCGCGCGGCGGCTGGAATGACCGGTGGGGGCCGTTCGGTGCGCCGTCCCGTCCGGCCGGCGCCTCGATCGATGCAGGCACCGCGCACAGCAGCCGGTGAGCGGCGCGCCGCGCGTGTCGGACGGGTTCGCGGCTAGCCTGCGCCTCCGCCGAGGAACCGCCGCCGGCCCTCGAGCAGCGCGTCGATCGACCGCTCGTCCGCCGGCCGCAGGTCCACCTGGACATGCGCGACGCCGAGCTCCCGCCACGCGTCGAGCGCCCGGGCAATCTCGTCCGAAACCGACGCGATCGCCCCCGGCGCGCCCGGTCGGCCGCCCGCGGCGGCCTCCTTGTCGACCGTGATCCCGACCGTGACGTCGATCGTCGTCGCGTCCCGGCCTTCGGCATCGAGCGCCCGCTGGAGGTCCGCCCGTCGACCCGCGAACCGCTCGTCGGGGAAGCCGTACCAGGCCGTGTTCCACGCGTCGGCGTGGCGCGCGACCAGCCCGAGCATCCGGTCGCCCTTCGCGGCGATCAGGATCGGCAGCCGGCCCGGGATCCGTGCCGGCCGGGGCGGGGGCGGGATGAGGACGGCGTCGTCGACCTGGTACCAGCGGCCGTTCGCCGTGACCCGCTCGCCGCGCAGCAGCGGCACGATGATCCCGAGCGCCTCCTCGAACCGCCCGGCACGGTGGTCGAACGGGTAGCCGAACGCGAGGTACTCGGGCTCGTGCCAGCCGGTGCCGAGCCCGAGGATCAGCCGGCCCTGGGACACCTCGTCGAGCGTCGCCGCCATCTTCGCCAGCAGGGCGGGCGGTCGGAAGCCCGTGCCGAGGACGATCGTCCCGAGCTCCGCGCGCTCCGTGACGGCGGCGATCGCGGTGAGCAGCGTCCACGCCTCGTGGATCCCGTCCTCCGCCTCGCCGGGCATGCGGAAGATGAAATGGTCGTAGACCCACAGGCTGTCGATGCTGCCCGCCTCGGCGTGCCTCGCGAGCTCGCGGACCCGTGGCCAGCTCCCCGCGCCGGCACTGTCTGCGTCGTTCATGGGCAGCACGATTCCGACCTTCATGCCGGCCATGGTATCGATGGGGGTCGGGGTCGCGTCGGCGTTCGTCGGCCGTTCGTCGGCCGTTCGTCGGGACCCGTCGACCGCGTGCCGCGAACCCGCCCGGGATGCCGCGGGCGGTGGTCCGGACGGATCACCGGCCGTAGCGCACCTGCGATGACCGGGCCGGTCCATGGAGAGCCGCCTCGCGACAGTCGGGCACAATGGGGGCGCCCATGCGCTCCCTGACTGCCCAACATCCCGTGACCCGCTGGCTCGACGAGCTGAGCCCGCGCGTGTTCACCGCGCTCGTCGTCGCGGGGGTGATCTGGATCGTGGTGATCCTGCTCGGCTCGGATCCGACGATCAACGTCACGGATCCGCTCAGCGGCCACCTGGTCACCGGGCAGGACGCGCGTTCCTACTTCGGCTTCGACTACGCGCACCTCTACGCGGGACGCACCGACTGGAACTCGATCGGCGCGTACCCCTACTCGCCGGCGTTCGCGCAGCTCATCTGGCCCCTGAACCTGCTCCCATGGCCGCTGTTCATCGCGGCGTGGACGGCGCTGCTGATCGCGGCGGTGTTCCTGCTCACCGGGCCCGAGCTCGCGCTCGCCGGCCTCGCCGTGGCCGGGATGGAGATCGCCGGCGGGAACGTGTCGCTGCTGCTCACCCTCGGGATCGTGGCTGGGTTCCGCTGGCCCGCAACGTGGGCGCTCGTGCTGCTGACCAAGATCACCCCCGGGATCGGGCTGTTGTGGTTCGGCCTCCGCCGCGAGTGGGGGAAGCTCGCGATCGCCCTCGGGGTCACCGCGGCGATCATCGCCGTCTCGTACGTCCTCAACCCGTCGCTGTGGGCCGACTGGCTCGCGCTCCTCGCGGCGAACACCGGCAAGAGCGGCACGTGGGCGTCGCTTCCGGTCCCGCTCTGGATCCGGCTGCCCGCCGGCGTGCTGCTGATTGCCTGGGGTGCGCCGCGGAACCAGCGCTGGGTGGTGCCGATCGGGGCGATGCTCGCGCTTCCCGCGCTGTGGTACGGGTCGCTCGCGATGGTGCTGGGCGTGATCCCGCTCACGACCGAGGTCGAGCGCCGCCGAGCGTGGGACGAGGTGACGGCGTTCCTCGGGTTCGGCCGCGAGGTCGCCGGGGAGGCGTAGCGGGCGGGCGCCGCGATGCGCCCAGCGGCTTGCAGGCCCGCGCCGGAGCATGTCGCCAGCCGCCTCACGGGCCGCGGTGCGCCCAGCGGCTCCACTGCACGGTGCATGCGCCGATCGGTGCGCGTGGCGGCACGTTCGTAGCGGAATCGGCCCCAGAGCGTGCATTCGTGGCGCTCAGCGACCCAACCAGCAGCGGGACCGCGCACTTCAGCCGCTGCGCGCTTCGCGTCCCGGGGCCCCGGGACCTCGGTTCCTCGCATGCTCACGGGTGATACGCCGGAACCGGCGGCGGCGCCCGCCCGCCGTGGTCGCACCGGACCGCCGGACCTGGGCGGGAAACCGCCGCGCCACGACGCGGGCCGCGTCGATGCGTT
>JAICUI010000020.1 GCA_025935925.1 Chloroflexota bacterium | reverse complement strand
TCGCGGAATCGGCCCCAGAGCGTGCATTCGTGGCGCTCAGCGACCCAACCAGCAGAGTGACCGCGCACTTCAGCCGCTGCGCGCTTCGCGTCCCGGGGCCCCGGGACCTCGGTTCGTCGCATGCTCACGGGTGATACGCCGGAACCGGCGGCGGCGCCCGCCCGACGTGGTCGCACCGGACCGCCGGACCTGGGCGGGAAACCGCCGCGCCACGACGCGGGCCGCGTCGATGCGTTCAGCGGCTCGACTGCACGGTCCATGCGCCGATCGGTGCGCGTGGCGGCACGTTCGTCGCGGAATCGGCCCCCGAGCGTGCATTCGTGCCGCTCGGCGGCGCGTTCGGCGCGGGCACCGTGCCGTTCAACCGCTACGCGCGTCGGGTACCGGGGACCGGGTCACCGGGCGCGGAACGCCCGGCGCGGAACGCGCCGCGCGCCCCGAAACGCACCGCGCGGTCACGAACCCTCAGCCAGCGACCACCTTCGCGAGCGCGTCGGCGAACGGGCTGAGGTTCGAGCTCGTGAACCCCGCGACGTTGATGCGCCCCGCGCCGACCACGTAGACCGCGAACTCGTCGCGGAGCCGGTCGACCTGCGCCTTCGACAAGCCGAGGAGCGCGAACATTCCACGCTGATCGGCGATCGCCGACCAGTCGCCAGGGATCCGGCGCGCGTCGAGCGCCTCGACCAGGTCGCCGCGGTTCGCGTTGATCCGGTTGCGCATCGCGGCGAGCTCCTGCTCCCAGCGGGCACGCAGCTCCGGGTCCGAGAGGATGGTACGGACGACGTCGGCGCCATGCGCCGGCGGGTTCGAGTAGTTCGTCCGGATCGCCGCCTTGACGTTGGTCTGCGCCGCCTCCGCGTCCTCGGCCGACCGCGCGACCACGATCAGCGCCCCGACGCGCTCGGCGTACAGGGAGAAGGTCTTGCTGAACGACGTCGACACCAGCAGCTCCGCGCCCGGACGCACGAGCTCGCGCAGGCCCGCGGCGTCCTCGGCGAGGCCGTCGCCGAACCCCTGGTAGGCGAGGTCGACGAGCGGCAGCAGCCGCCGTTCCTCGACGACGTCGCCGATCCGCCGCCACAGGTCGGCAGACGGGTCGACGCCCGTCGGGTTGTGGCAGCAGCCGTGGAGCAGCACGACGTCGCCCGGGCTGGCCTGGCCGAGGGCATCGAGCATCGCCGCCTCGTCGATCCGCCGCCCGGTCGGATCCGTGTACGGGTAGCTCCGCACCTTGAACCCCGCGGACGCAAACAGCTGCGGGTGATTCGGCCAGGTGGGCTCGCTCATCCACACGGTCGAGCCCGATCCCGTCTGGCGGAGCAGGTCCGCCGCGACGCGCAGCCCGCCCGTTCCGCCCGGCGTCTGGGTCGCGAGCGCGCGTCCCGATGCCACCGCCTCGTGCCCCTCGCCGAGCACGAGCGCGCGCACCAGCTCGCGGTAGGCGAGCTCGCCGTCGATCGGCCGGTAGAGCTTGCTCGCGGCGGCGGCCGCGAGGCGCCGCTCCGCCTCGACGACGGTCGCGAGGATGGGCGTCGTCCCGGAGTCGTCCACGAACACGCCCGACGTCAGGTTGACCTTGTTCGGCCGGGGATCGGCGCGGTACCGCTCCGCCAGCCCGAGGATCGGATCCGGCGGGGCGGGGACACGGGCGAGCGACGGGAGGGCCATGTCCTGACTCTACACGGACCCCTTGGCGCGGCGACGGGGTGGAATGCGAGCGACCCGGGCGCGCCGTCACGGCGTGCGCCGCGAACCCCGCCACGACATGGGCGGTAGGCTTCCACGACACGCCCGAGGCACGGAGGAGACCTGCGCCGCATGGAGGCCGAGCTCGCAGACGCGACGACGCCCAACGCCCCGGTGGCCGGCCGGCGGCTCTGGGACGACCTGCGTCGAGCGGTCGCACGGGCCGTCGTCGGCGCGGACGAACCGCTGCGGCTCATCGCGATCGCGCTCCTGGCCGAGGGCCACGTCCTGCTCGAGGACGTGCCGGGCACCGGCAAGACGCTCCTCGCGAACGCCGTCGCGCGGTCGCTCGACCTCGCGATCGCGCGCGTCCAGGGCACGCCCGATCTCCTCCCGACCGACGTCACCGGCGCGAGCCTCTACGAGGGGGGCTCCCTGCGCTTCGTCCAGGGCCCGGTGTTCACCAACGTCCTGCTCGTCGACGAGATCAACCGCGCCACGCCGCGCACGCAGTCGGCGCTGCTCGAGGCGATGCAGGAGCGCCAGGCCACGATCGAGGGCGCGACGCACCGGTTGCCCGACCCGTTCCTGGTGCTCGCGACGCAGAACCCCGTCGAATTCGAGGGGACGTTCGCCCTGCCCCAGGCGCAGCTCGACCGGTTCCTGCTGCGCGCCCGCGTGGGCTATCCCGACACCGCCGCCGAGCGGCAGATCGCGCGCCGCTACCAGGCGGCCGCCGAGCCGCTCGAGGCGATCGAGCCCGTGATCACGCGCGAGCGGCTCCTCGCCGACCGCGACCGGGTGCGCACGGTGCGGGTCGCCGACGAGGTGGAGGGCTACATCGTCGACGTCGTCCGGGCCACGCGGACCCACCCCGACCTGTCGCTCGGCGGGAGCCCGCGGGCGACCGTCGCCCTCTACCGCGCCGCCCAGGCGGCGGCCGTCCTCGACGCCCGCGACTTCGTGACGCCCGACGACGTGAAGGCCGTCGCGCCGGCCGTCCTGACCCATCGCCTCGTCGTCGACCTCGACCGCGGCCTCCGCGGCGCGACCGCCGACGGCGCGATCGCCTCGATCCTGGCCGCCGTGCCCGTCCCGCCGGTGGCACCCGCCGGCGGCTGATCCATGGCGGCGCGCGTCCTGGCGGCCGGTGCGCTCATCGTGCTCGGCAGCGCGCTGGGCGTCCCGATCGCGATCGTCCTCGGCGTCGTCACGCTGCTGCTCGACCTGGTGCACGTCGCGTGGCAGCGGCGCGGGCTCGAACCGATCCGGTACACGCGCCGCCTCGGCGCGAGCCGGGTCCCGTTCGGCGAGCGGATCGCGCTCGAGATCGAGGCGTGGAACCGCGGCTCGCTCCCCGTCGCGTGGCTGCGCGCCGACGACGAGGCGAGCCTGGGCGTCGAGGTCGAGGAGCGGGACCTGGAGGACGGCGGGGAGCCGGGCACGAGCGTCCTCCGCAACGCGTGGACGATGCGGCCGTGGGAGCGCGTCCGGCGGCGGTTCCACGTCCTTGCCGAGCGGCGCGGCGTGTTCACGCTCGGTCCCGTCGAACTGAGCGCCGGCGACCCGTTCGCGCGCCGGGTCGCGGTGGAGGTGCGGCCGGCCCTCGACACGTTCCTCGTGTGGCCGCGCACGATCCCGACGACGGAGCTCGAGCCGCCCGACCGCTTCGGCGACCGCGAGCGCGCGATCGCGGCGCTCGCGGAGGACCCGTCGCGGTTCGCGGGGGTGCGGCCCTACGCCCCGGGCGATCCCATCCGGCGCATCCACGCCCGCGCGAGCGCGAGGGTGGGGGAGCCGATGGTCAAGCGCTTCGAGCCGTCGCGCGACCGCGAGGTGCTCATCGCGCTCGACGTCCAGGCGGCCGACGGGCCCGCGTGGGACGCCGGCTGGGCGGACGACGACGTCGAATCGCTGTACGCGGTCACGGGCTCGATCGCGCGCGCGATCGCCCTGCGGAGGGTCGCCTTCGGCATCCTCGCCGCCGGGTACACCGGCGCCGAGACGCGGATCGCGAGCGTGCCGATCTCGTCCGCGCCCGGCCAGGCGGAGCGGGTGCTCGACCTCCTTGCGCGACTCTCGTCCCACGCGTCGATGCCGTTCGAGCGGCTCCTGCTCGTCGCGACGCGCCGCGTGCGCCCCGGGACGACGGTCCTCGTCGTGACCGCGCGCGACCCGCGGAGCTTCGTGCCCGCGCTGCGCCGGCTGCAGCACGCGGGCGCCGACGTGGTCCTCGTCGCGGCGGGCGCTCAGGCGACGCGCGACGCCGCGCGGGCGCGGGAGGCGGGGTTCGCGGCACGGCGCGCGGTGCTCGACGGCCACTGGCGGACCGCGGAGCGCCTGGTGCTCGCCAGATGACCGCGCCGGGCGCCGCCGCGCGACCCGCCCGGCGAACGATGCCGCTCGGCGTCCTGGTGCCGCTTGCCCTCGCGCTTGTCGCCGAGGCCGCGTGGATTGCCGTGCTCGCGGGCCTGCTCGACTCGTTCGCGCTGCACGCGCCCGCGACCGGGATCCCCGAGCTGCTCGCGGCCGCGGTCGCCGGGCTGGTTGCCGCTCGCGCGCTGGGGCCCCGGCTGGGCGATGGCTGGTCGCGCGTCGCCGTCGTGCTGGCGGTCGCGGCGGGCGCGGTCGGCTGGCTGGCGTCTCCCGAGGTCCGGGCGCTGCTGCGTGCGAACGGCGTCGACGGCCTCGGCGACGCGGTCGCGGCGAACCCTGGCGGCTGGCTGCTGGCCCTGGCGTTCGTCCGCGGCATGGCCCACGCGCGGCTCCCGGTCGATGCGCAGCGCCTCGGGACGATGATCGCGGTCGGGGTGCCGGGCCTCGCGCTCGCCGCGATCGTCGGCGGCATGATCGGCGATCCGTGGCGCGGCGCGTTCCTCGCCACCGCGCAGTTCCAGGTCCTCGTGTTCCTCGCGGCCGGGATCGGCTCGCTCGCGCTCGCCCGGCTCACGCAGGTCGCCGACGGCGTGCGGATCGACTGGCGGAGGAACCCGGCCTGGCTGGTGCTGCTCGGGGCACTCGTCCTCGTGGCCGCGCTGGGCGCGGCGTGGATCGGCGCGTCGGCGGGCACGACGATCGCGACCGCTGCGGGCGCGCTGCTCGTCCCGCTGCTCGTCGTCGGCTTCGTCGCCGGCTTCGACCGCTACAGCGTGCGGCTCATCGCGATCTGCCTGCTCATCGTCGCGGCCGTGCAGATCGCCGTCGGAGCGATCAGCAGCAAGGGCGGCTTCACGGGTGGCGCGCCGGCGTTGTCGCCGCCGACCGAGGGGAACCCGCAGGCGCAGCAGTCGATCGCGCTCGGCGCCCTCGCGGTGGTGCTCGTCGTCGCGGTCCTCGTCGTGATGCTGCTCGCCCGGCTGTGGCTCCGCCGCTCGACGCGCAACGCCGTCGAGGAGGACGAGGAACGCACGATCGACCGCGGCGGCGAGCTCGACGGCACCCCGGCGACGAGACGCCGCGCGTCGCGGCTCGGCCGCCGGTCGCGGCCCTCGGACGCGGTCGAGGCATGGCTCGCGCTGATCGCCTCGCTGGAGGGTCGCCCGCCCGTGGAGCGCGGGGACGGCGAGACGCCGGCCGAGCATGCGCGGCGCCTTCGCGCGGCCGGCCACGGGACGCTCGCGCTGGACCTCCTCGCGGCGGACGTCGGCCTCACGAGGTTCGGCCGCATCGAGCTCGGTGCTTCGGAGCAGCGGCGCGCGATCGCCCGCGCCCGGACCGCGGGCCAAGCCCTGCTCGCGGTCCCGGTCGACCGTGACGCCGTCACGGCCGGTGCGACGGCGACCGCGCCGACCGGCCCGGTCACGCGCGGCGGCCGCAAGGCCGCGGGTCCGGGCGCCGACATCACGGGCGACGACCAGCCGGGCGCGGAGGGCTCGATCCTCACGCGGATTCGCCGGGGCTTCTGACCGGCCCGACGCCGGGCCGTGCGGTACGGTGGCCCGCATGACGACCGCCCGCGCCGGCCACGTCGACCCGCTCGCGCCGCCGCATCCGACCCGCGTCGCGGTCGTCGGCACCGGCGCCGTCGGCTCCTCGTTCGCCTTCGCGCTCCTCCTGTCCGGGCTCGCGTCCGAGATCGTCCTGTCCGACGCGAACGCCCGGCGCGCCGAGGGCGAGGCGATGGACCTGATGCACGCGGTCCCGTTCGCGCGCACGGCGCGCGTGTGGGCCGGTCCGGTCGAGGAGTGTGCGGGCGCCGCCGTCACCGTGGTCGCCGCGGGTGCCGCCCAGAAGCCGGGCGAGACCCGCCTCGACCTCGTCCAGAAGAACGCCTCGATCTTTCGCGACCTCGTGCCGCGGATCGCCTCCGCGAACCCGAACGGAATCATCCTCGTGGCGACGAACCCGGTCGACGCCCTTGCGTATCTCACGTACCGCATCTCCGGGCTGCCCGCGGAGCGGGTCATCGGATCCGGCACGATCCTCGACACGGCGCGCTTCCGGATGCTGCTCGCCGAACGGACCGGCGTCGACCCGCGCTCGGTCCACGCCCACGTGGCGGGCGAGCACGGCGACTCCGAGGTGGCGGTGTGGTCGTCGGCGAACATCGCCGGGATGCCGCTCGAGGACTTCGCGCAGGCGAGCGGCGCGTCGCTCGACGACGATGAGCGGCGCGAGATCGTCAAGGCGACCCGCGACGCCGCGTACCAGATCATCGAGCGCAAGGGCGCCACGTACTACGCCGTGGCGGCGGGCCTGGTCCGGATCGTGCAGGCCATCCTGCGTGACCAGCACACGGTGCTCTCGGTGAGCTCGCTGATCTCCGACTTCTACGGCATCGACGACGTCTACCTGTCGCTGCCGGCGGTGGTCGGCCGGCGGGGCATCGAGCGGACGCTCGCGCTCAACCTGTCGGCGGAGGAGGCGTCGGCGCTGCGCCGCTCGGCGGCGCTCCTGCGCGACCTGCAGGCGCCCCTGGGCCTGTAGCCGGTCAGTCCTCGCTGAAGACCGGCAGGCAGACCCGGAACACGGCGCCGCCGTCCTCGCCGTCGCTCGCCGTGAGCGTCCCGCCCATCCCCTCGACCAGCGCGCGGCTCACGAACAGCCCGATGCCGGCACCGGCGGCGCGCCGCGACGCATCCGCCGCCCGGTAGTACAGGTCGAACAGCCGGTCCGGGTCCGCGCCGGCGAGGCCGGGACCGTCGTCCGCCACGCTGAGGCACACGATGTCCTGGGTCGGCCGGTCGACGTCGATCACCATCCGGCCCTGCGGCCGCCCGTACTTGACCGCGTTCGACACGAGGTTCCGGATCACCTGCACGAGCGCATCCGTGTCGGATCGCACCGGCGGCAGGTTGGGCGGGAAGGTCGCGAGCTCGATCCGGTGCTCGGGCCACAGCCGCCGCTCGGCCTTGACCACGCCCGGCAGCACGCGCTGCAGCAGGACGGGATCGGCACCCGGCATCGCCACGCCGCGCTCCACGCGTGCGAGCACCAGCAGGTTCTCGACGATCCGCTGCAGCCGCTCGGCGCCGGCGACGACCTCGTCCACGAGGTCCTCGTCGCGCCCGGGCGCGTCCGTGGCGGCCTCGGAATCGCGCCGCCGGAGGAGCTGGCTGGCGGCGTACAGCGACGTCATCGGCGTCCGGAGCTCGTGGGACAGCATCCCGATGAACGTGTCGCGGAGCTGCTCGATGCGCCGCCGCTCCGTGATCTCCTCCGCGGTGACGCTGATGCCGATGATCTCGTCGCGCCGCCCGCGGACCGGCATCCAGCTCTCGAGCCACGTCCGGCTGTTGCCGGGGTCAGCCGTCGTCTCGCCCGAGATCTCGATGCCCACGAGCGGCTCGCCGGTCTGGAGCACCCGGCGCATGGCCGGCTCCGCCTCGTCGGCGACGGCCGGGACGACCTCGCGGATCGTCCGGCCGATGTGCGCCTCGACCGGCAGGCCGTTCATCTCCGCCAGCCGCTCGTTGATGCGGACGAAGCGGAGGTTCGTGTCGAGCACGGCGAGGCCGATCGGCGTGTGGCGGTAGATCGTCTCGATCTCGGCGAGCTGGCGGCGGATGGTGAACTCCGCCTCGCGCCGCTGGGTCACGTCGCGGATCGCGGCGACGAAGTACCGCGCGGCGCCCGCCGCGTCGCGCACGACGGACGCCTGCAGCTCCGCCCACACGATCGAGCCGTCCGCGCGCACGTAGCGCTTCTCGAGCGTGTAGCTGTCGCGTGAGCCGTCGACGAGCTGCGTCGTCAGCGCGAGGTCCACGGCGACGTCGTCGGGATGGGTGACGTCGGTCGCGGGGATGCCCAGCAGCTCGTCGCGCGAGTAGCCGAGGATCGCGCACAGCCCGTCGTTCACCCGCGACCAGCGACCGTCGAGGTCGACGTGGGCGAGGCCGACCGCCGCGACGTCGAACGTGGCGCGGAACCGCTCCTCGCGCTCGCGCAGGTCCGCCTCGACGGACCGGCGCTCCGTGACGTCGACCGCGGACGGCACGAGATGGGTGACGCGGCCGGCCTCGTCGCGCAGCGCCGCGACGTGGAGGTCGAGCACCACGCGCCGGCCGTCCGGCAGGATGATCGTCAGGTCGACCCTGGGCGTCTCGCCCGTCACGGCGCGCGCGAGCGCGCTCTCGAGCGCGGCGACCGCTGCCGGGTTGTCCTGCCACAGCTCGAGCTGCGCGATGTGCCGGCCCACGACGTCCTCGCGCGACAGGTGGAGCAGCCGCAGCGGGGCCTCGTTGACGTCGAGGATCGTGCCGTCGGGCGTGGTGAGGCCGACGAACGTCGCGAGCGTGTCGAGGACGCGCCGGAGATCGGCCTCGGAAGTCGACGGGGAGGCGGTGCGCTGGCCGGTCAGCACTCGGAACGGCACCTCGTGCGGGACGGGTGGGCGAATGGCACGGGCGGCTGGATCGCCATTGTCGTCACGCACGGGCCGCGACGCCGAGCGTCGCGCATTACAGGAGCATTGCAGTCCCACCGGACGCGCGGGTTCATCCCGTGCACCGGCCGGAATCGCTACGCGTCGGAGGCGTCCAGCGTCCCGAGCAGCTCGTACGCCGCGTCGCCGAGGAACGACCGCGCGGCAGCCTCGGCGTCGGCGCCCGCGTCGCCGCCGTCCTCGTCCTCGACGTCGCCTCCGGCGAGGACCGAGAGCACCCGCGACGGGCTCGGCTCGACGACCCATTCCTCGCCGGTGTCGGGGTCGACGTCGAAGAACGCCACGGAGTCGATCTCGTACGCCTGGCCGTCCGGCCGGGTCAGCGTGCAGGCCCACGCGTCCTCCTCGTCGTCGCCGGTGGCGGGACGGACGGTGAGCGTCAGGCCGAGCGAGCGGAAGAGCTCGCCGATGGACGCGGGCGTCTCGGGCGTGTCGGACATCGGGCTACCTCGGGTTCCGGTGGTCGTGACAACCCTACCCCGGCCGGGTGCCGCGCGTCCCCCGGGACGTCCGGCCGCGGGACGCATCGTGTCCGTACGATGCGTGGATGACCCGCTATCGCGACGTGTCCTGGTGGCTCGAGAGCTGCGGTGACGACCTGTCGCCACGGCCGCCGCTCGACGGATCCGTGGACGCCGACGTCGCGATCCTCGGCGCCGGGCTGACGGGCCTCTGGACCGCGTGGTACCTGCGGCGCCGGGACCCGTCGCTGCGGGTGGTCGTCGTCGAGCGCGAGATCGCCGGGTTCGGGGCGTCGGGCCGCAACGGGGCATGGTGCGCGCCCGACTTCAACATCTCGATGGCCCGGCTCGCCTCGCTCCACGGCGAGGACGCCGCCCGACGCATGCAGCAGGCAACGTACGACGCGGTGGACGAGACGGCCCGTGCGTGCGCCGAGGCCGGCATCGATGCCGGGTTCCACCGTGGCGGCAGCATCCGCGTCGCGCGCGGGCCGCAGGGCGTACCGGCGCTCGAGCATGCGCTCGCCGTGTACGAGCGGTTCGGCTTCGGCGACCGCTACCGGCTCCTTGACCGCGCCGCGCTCGACGACCGGATCCGGATCGAAGGGGCGGTGCGCGGGCTCGTCGGCGACGATGCCGCGGTCGTCCACCCGGGCCGCCTCGTCCGTGGCCTCGCGCGGGCGGTCGAGCGGGCGGGCGCGACGATCGCCGAGCAGACGGCCGTCACCGCGTACCGGCCACGCGACGCGTCCGGGCGGGCGACGCTGGTCACGACGCGCGGCGAGGTCCGCGCCCCCGTCATCGTGCTCGCCGGGGAGGCGTACCTCACCGAGCTCCGCCCGCTCCACCGGCAGCTCGTGCCGCTGTGGTCGCTGATCGTCCTCACCGAGCCGCTGAGCGAGGCGCAGTGGGCGGACATCGGCTGGGCGAACCGCGAGGTCGTCGCCTCGACGCGGCTCTCGATCGACTACCTGTCGCGGACCGAGGACGGGCGGATCCTGTTCGGCGGCCGCGGGGCGCCGTACCGGCTCGGATCGCCGATCCGGGGCGCCTACGACCGGCACGGGCCCACCCACGAGCGGCTGCGCGGGTTCGTCCGCTCGTGGTTCCCGGTGCTGCGCGACGTCCGGTTCACGCACGCGTGGGGCGGCCCGCTCGGGATGGCGCGCGACTGGCATCCGACCGTCGCGTTCGACCCCAAGTCGGGCATCGCGACCGCGCGCGGCTACGTCGGCCACGGCGTCGCGGCCACCAATCTCTCGGGGCGGATCCTGACGGACCTGCTGACGGCGGCGCGCAGCCCGTTGACCGAGCTGCCCGTCGTCGGCCACCGGTCCCCGAACTGGGAGGTGGAGCCCTTCCGCTATCTCGGCGTGCGGTACACGCAGTGGGCCCTCGGGCGGCTCGACGACAGGATCGCGCGGTCCGGCCGGCCGCCCACCGGCCGGAGCCTCGCGGAGCGGCTCGCGGCCCACTGATCGCCTGCGCACGGACCTGCCGCCTGCCGGTTGCACCGGCGGGGTATGGTCGGGGGGCGCCGGGCGGCTGCAACGGCCGCCGCGGGGGCAACGGCGCGTGTCGAGGGATGCATCGCTTGATCCTGCGGATCGTCCGGGGAGACGTGGCCCCCGGAGGCCTCCAGCCGCTCACCGAGGGGTTCAGGCGGAGCTTTGCGCCCGCGGCGCTGCGCACGCCCGGGCTCATCCGCTACCACGTGGGCGTCGGCCCGCAGCCGAGCGAGACCCGGCTCGTCGTCGTGACGTTCTGGACCTCGGTCGACGCGGCGCTCACGGCGTACGAGAGCGACCTCGAGCACCCGCGGACGATCGACGGCCTCGCCGCGCATGCCGACCTCCGCGAGGTCGCGTACTGGGAGGTGGACGAGACGCTGCTGCGCCGCTCGCACGGCTCGCCGTCGCTGCTGCGGCTCACCTTCGGGCTCGTCGTGGAGGGCGCCGACGCGGCGATCCAGGAGGAGCTGCGGCAGCGCATGCACCTGCTGGACCCCTCGATGACCGAGGGATACATCGGCCGCCGCCTCGTGGGGACCGACGTCGAGATCGCGTTCGTGAGCATGTGGTCGGGCGTGCCCGAGGGTCACGAGCTCGGTGCGCCGGTCTGGCCGGACATCTCGGCGCGCTACAAGCGCTTCGAGCTCGAGGTGTACCGCCCCGTCGTGAGCGGGACGCCGCCGGACGGCGACCCCGCGAATGCGACCGGGTCCTAGCCGAGCAGCTCCATCATCAGCCGCGTCTCCGCGCGCCGGACGAGCGCGTCCGCCGGCTCGCCCCGCTTGGGGCTCGCCCACCCGAACGAGAACGTGATCGACTCGGCGCCGCGGGGCAGCTTCTTCGGCGCATGCTCGCGGACGCGTTCCACGAAGTTGATCGCCGCGATCTCGTCGGTCTCCGTGAGCACGACGCCGAGCCTCGCCGGCGCGATCCGCGCGCAGTAGTCGCTGCTGCGCGACGTCCGCAGGACGCCCTGCGCCGCCTCGCGAAGCGTGTGGCGGGCGACGTCCTCGCCCCAGGTGACCGCGAGGACGTCGAGCCCCTGGAGCTCGACGGCGACGACCGTGAGCCTGGTGCCGTAGCGCAGGCTGCGCGACACCTCGGCGACGAGGACGCGTCGCCAGAGGTCGGGGCCATCGAGGCCGGTGAGCGGGTCCTCCCAGCCCGTGGGATCGGGGATGCCGCCGGTGCCCACGCCGGGCTCGCTCCTGCTGTGCGTCACGTGGCGTCCTCCCGACGCGCAATGCCAGCCCCCGTGGTCCGTCCGGCCACCAACTGGCGGGCAGCGTGCGCCGGCGCACCACCTTCGGCCATCGGCCGGTCGGCCGGCGCGGATGACCCGATGGTCCTACCCGCGGTCGCCCAGGAGCTCGACCATCAGCCGGGTCGAGGCGCGCGTGACGAGCGCCTCGGCCGATTCGGCGCGCCGCGGGCTCGCCCAGCCGAACCCGAGCCGGAGCGTCGTCACGCCGCGCGGCATCCGGCGCGGCAGGTCGTCGCGCACGCGCTCCACGAAGTTCACGGCCTGGACCTCGTCGGTCTCGACGAGCACGACCCCGAACCGCGTCGGCGCGATGCGCGCGCACGTGTCGCTCGCGCGGGATGCACGGAGCAGCGACTGGGCCGTGGCGCGCAGCACCTGCCGCGCGAGGTCGACGCCGTACGTCTCCGCGAGGTCGTCGGTGCCGTGGACCTCGATCGCCACGACGGTCAGCGACCGCTGGTAGCGCGCGCTGCGGGCGACCTCGCCGACCAGCAGCCGGCGCCACAGGTCGGGGCCCGCGATGCCGGTGAAGGGGTCGTCCCAGCCGCCCGGCGCGGGGATCTCGATGGCGTCCATGCGCGGATCGTCGGCGCGGGACGCAGCGGCCCGCCACTCGACGGTCGTCGGGCGGCGGGCGCCGAAGGTCCTAGCGCGGGCGACCGGCCCGCCGGGTCACGCGAACAGGGCGTCGACCGAGAGGTAGCGCTCGCCGGTGTCGTAGTTGAAGGTCAGGACCTTCGACCCGTCGGCCATGTCCGGGATCTTCTGGGCGACCGCCGACAGCGCCGCGCCCGACGACACGCCGATCAGCAGCCCCTCCTCCCTCGCCGCTCGCCGCGTCCACGCGACGGCGTCCTTGGCGTCGACCAGGATCACGCCGTCGAGCAGGTCGGTCCGCATCACCGCCGGGATGAACCCGGCGCCGATGCCCTGGATGGGATGCGGGGAGTGCGTGCCGCCGGACAGGACCGGCGACAGCGTCGGCTCGACCGCGAACACCTTGAGCTGCGGCCAGCGCGGCTTGAGCACCTCTGCCACGCCCGTGATGTGGCCGCCGGTGCCGACGCCCGTGATGATGTAGTCGAGGCCGTCCGGGAAGTCGCGGGCGATCTCCTCGGCGGTGGTCCGCTTGTGGACCTCGACGTTGGCCGGGTTCTCGAACTGCATCGGGATCCAGCTGTTGGGGATCTGCTCCTTCAGCTCGTTCGCGCGGGCCATCGCGCCCTTCATCCCGAGCTCCTTGGGCGTGAGGTCGAGCTCGGCGCCGTACAGCTGCAGGATCTTGCGCCGCTCGATCGTCATCGACTCCGGCATCACGAGGATGACGCGGTAGCCCTTCACGGCGCCGGTCAGCGCGAGCCCGATGCCCGTGTTGCCCGACGTCGGCTCGATGATCACCGAGTCCTTGTTGAGGATGCCGCGCTGCTCCGCGTCCTCGATCATCGCGAGCCCGATGCGGTCCTTGACGCTGCCGCCGGGGTTGGCGCGCTCGAGCTTGACCCAGACGTCGACGCGCGGGTCGAACAGCTTGTTGATCCGCACGTGCGGCGTGTTCCCGATCGTCTCGAGGACGTTGTTGAAGATCATGCGGACGGGTTCCTTTCCCTTGGGCTCACGACGCCTGGATGGCGCCGAGGATCAGATGACGAAGTCGATCGGGTCGGCCATCTCGGCGACGGTGCGGACCCGGACCTGGCTCTGGTGGTAGACCAGCGACCAGGGAGGCACGGAATGGGTCAGCCAGACGTTCCCGCCGATGATCGAGTCCGCGCCGACGACGGTGTCCCCGCCGAGCACGGTCGCGTTGGCGTAGATCACCACTCGGTCCTCGATCGTGGGGTGGCGCTTGGTGCCGGCGGCCTCCTTGGTCACCGACAGGGCCCCGAGCGTGACGCCCTGGTAGAGCTTGACGTTGTCGCCGATGACCGCGGTCTCGCCGACGACGATGCCGGTCCCGTGGTCGATGCACATCGCGCGGCCGATCGTCGCGGCGGGGTGGATGTCGATGCCGCTCCGCCGGTGCGCGATCTCCGCGATCATCCGCGGCACGAGCGGGACGCCCTGCTCGTACAGCGCGTGGGCGATCCGGTAGAACGCCATCGCCTGGAAGCCGGGGTAGGCGAGGACGACCTCGGCGATGCCGTGCGCGGCGGGGTCGCCGGCCTCGATCGCCCGCGCGTCGAGCGTGATCTGCTCGTGGATCCCGGGCAGCCGATCCATGAACGCGCGCGCGACGTCCGCGGCGGGCGCCGGCAGCTTGTCGCGCATCGGCTCGAGCAGCGGCGTCAGCGCGCGGCAGCGCGCCTCGAGCTCCGCGCGGATGCCGGCGGGCGTCCGGGGTGCGTGCGTGCCGACGGGAAACAGCAGGTCGACGATCGCGTCGGCGAACGCGGCGACCTGCGCGCGGTCGGGGAGCCGGCCGAAGGCGCCCGCCTCGTCCTCGGCGATGTGCGCGGCGAGGGTCGCGAGGTCGAGCGGCACGTCGGCCGGGTGGGTCGCAGACGACGGCTCCGGGTGGGACGGGCGGGCGGTCATGGTTGGCACCGGTTCGGGGTTCGAGGCTGGGCCGCGGGGCGGCGGGCGCAGGGGGCGCGACGCGCGTTCGCGGGCGACGGGCGCGGATCAGCCGCGGGCGGCGCGAAGCGCGTTCGGGTCAGGCGGCGTCAATGCCGCCCGGGACACGCGCAGGTGAGCCGCTGGGATGCCATGCCGGAACGATGCCGTCGGTTGCGGCCCGGCGTCAACTGGCGAGGCGGCACGCGGGCCGACGCCGCGCCGCCGCCGGGCCGCCGCCGCGTTCACCGCTCCGTCACGGCTCGACGCTGAGGAATCCCGACGCGATCACCCGGTTGCTGCCGTTCACGAACGACACGATCCACGTCCCGGGTGTCAGCCCGTCCTTGCGGAGGTCGGACGCGAAGAACGAGGCGCTCGTGGGGTTGTCCATGGCATCGGGCGGACGCAGCGGCTTCGCGTTCCCGTTGAGCTTGATCTCGATCCTGATGTCGCTTCCATCGATGGGCGCGAGCGCCTTGCCGACCGCGACGATCGGTGCCCCGACCTTCGCCTTCGTCGACTTGTCCGCGACGGCGAACGTCGTCGGGTCGTAGGCGCTGCCGAAGTACACCGTGCTGCCCGGGGGAACCGCGCCGTTCGCGACCGGCGCTGCGCCCGCGCCGCCTCCTCCGCCCCCGGCGTTGCCGGCCGGCGCACCGCCGCCGCACGCGGCGACCACCGCTCCCAGGATGAGCACCGCCAGGATGCGCCGCATCCCAACCTCCAAGGCGCGTCGACACCGCCCCGCCGCGGGCGGCTCCTCCACCCGCTTCCGGTGCCACGTGGCGCGGAGCGTGTGACATCCGGGAGAGCGGCGTCAAGCACGAATCCGCTTGAACGGGCGGGCGGTGATCCCCGCTCAGGCCGGTCCAGGCACCGGTTCGGTCGGTGCGTCGTCGCTCGTCGACGCGTCGTCCGGCGGCGTGGGCATCGCCGGCGCGCTCGGCGCGGGTGCCGGGCCGCCGCTTGCGAGCCAGAGCCGCCGGCTGACGCGGAACAGGATCCAGTGCAGCAGCGCGAGGTAGAGGAACAGGATCACCAGCGCGACCGCGCCGAGCGTGATGGCCGTCTTCGCGGTCGACGTGATGTTCGCGAGGTCGGCCTGGAGCGCCTGCAGGTCGCTCGCCACCGCCGCGAGCCGGTCGGAGACGCCGTCGAGGTTCGCCTGGGCCTCGCGCGCGCGTGCCGCGATGCGGGCGGCCGTCTGGTCGACGGTGCTCCCGAGGAGGTCCGCGCCGATGACGTCGGTGATCGCCGCGTCCACCTGCTGGATCCGCGCGTCCAGGTCCCGGAGCCGGTCGACGGGTCCGCTCGGGAGGTCGACCCCGGGCAGGAGCGCGTCGACGGCCTGGATGCGGGCGATCACCGAGGCGACCTGCTCGCGGACGTCCGCGTACGTCGCGCGGAGCTCGAGATATCGATCGGCCAGCGCCTGCAGCTTGGCCTGGAGGTCCTGGAGCTGCTCGCTGCGTGGCGCGGGGAGCGCGGCCACCCCGTCGGCAGCGGCGGCCACGTCGCCGATCCGGCCGGACACGTCGCCGACCAGCGCCGACGCCGTCGTCAGCGGAGGGACGGCGCGGCCGATTCCCTGGTCGACGCGCTGGGACAACCCGTCGGTCGTGTCGACGGCCCATCCCCGGCCGAGCAGCACGCCGACCGCGAGGAGCACGCACACGACGATCCCGATGACGCCGGCGACCTGCCCCGCACCGCCGAGCGCGCGGTCCCGACGTCGATGGTTCCGGGGTCGTGCGTCGCCGGTCATGCGTCCCTCCTCGTGCCCCTCGTTCCGCCGATGACGCTAGGCGCTCGGATGCCGCTCGCGCATCACCCGTGCGAGGCGGCACAATAGGCCGCGTTCGCCGGGGACGACCGTCATGCCCGGCCCCTCAAGGTGGTGCTAGATGCTGGGCGACTTCCTGATCACCGTGGTCTGGCTGTTCTTCTGGACCATGGCGTTGATGATCTTCATCTCGGTGTTCTCGGACATCTTCCGCCGGGCGGACCTGAGCGGTGGGATGAAGGCCGTGTGGATCATCGTCATCTTCGTCCTGCCGTTCCTCGGCTGCCTGATCTACATGATCGCGCGCCCGAAGATGACGGCCCAGGACGTGCAGAACATCGCGCGGGCCGACGCCGCGGCCAAGGCCGTCGCGGGCGTCTCCACCGCCGACGAGCTCACGAAGCTCACGCAGCTTCGCGACGCGAGCGTGATCAGCGCGGAGCAGTACGAGGCGCTCAAGGGCAAGCTGCTGGCCGACGCCGGCGCGCCGGCCTCGGCCGCCGCGGGTGCGTCGACGCCGGCCGCCCCGGCGAGCTGATCCCCGGCGCTCCCACCTCCGAAGCCGGTCCCGCGAGGGGCCGGCTTCTCGATTCCCGCGCGCCGACCGCCGTCGGGCGCACCGCGATCCATCGCCCGGATCGGGCGGTGCGGGGTGGGCGGAGCGCGGGATAGGGTCGAGCACGGCACGCCCGGGCGGGGGATCCGCCGGTGCCGACCCCGGAGGCGACGCCATGACCGATCAGCCGGATGCCACAGAGACCGCCGCTCCCGACTCCGGAGACGCGGCGGCGACCGACGAGCCCGGCGCGAGCAGCGCGCCGGACATCCGCACGGCGCCGGACGCCGCGATCGCCGCGGTCACGGACGGCGTCTACGTGCTGTTCGTGGCCCAGTTCGCCGACACGGCGGCCGCCTCGCAGGCGTACGACGAGCTTCGCGAGCTCGAGACGACGACGACGCTGGCCATCGACGGCGTGGTGGTCGCGCGCCGGGAGGCCGACGGCAAGGTCCACCTCGAGGAGCTCACCGAGCACAGCACGCGCGGCGGCCTCAAATGGGGCGTCGTCGGGGGGATCGCCCTCGCCGCGCTGTTCCCGCCGTCGCTGGTCGCCGGTGCGGTCGCGGGCGGCACCGTCGGCGCCGCGGCCGGGAAGATCCGGAACCTCGTGCGCCGCAGCGAGGTCGAGAAGCAGCTCGAGGACGCGCTCCAGCCCGGGACGTCGGGGATCCTCGCCCTCGTCGAGGACCGGGCTGCCGCCCAGGTGCGGCGCGCGCTCGACAAGGCGGACCGCGTCGTCCAGAAGTCCGTCGACAAGGCGCTGGCGATGCAGATCGACGCCGAGGCCGCCGCCGCGAAGAAGGCCGCGGGGGTCTAGCCCGCGGACGCCGTTTCGCCGGCGGGTTCGGCTCCGGTGCTTGCCGGCCGGACGGGCCCGCAGGCCGGCCCGCCGCATGCGACCATCGCCGCGTGAACGGCCCCATCGAGCCGGCTGCCGGCGCGCAGGCGGTCGCACGCGAAGCCGCGGCACGCGAAGGGCCGGCCGCGGCACGCGAGGCGCCGGCTGGGGCACCCGACGCCGCGCCCGAGCCGGCCCGCGTCCTGCGGGTCATCCTCCGGGTCGCCGTGGGGATGCTCGGCTCCGGGGCGCCGACGGACGACATCGAGCACGACATGCGCTCGCTGGCCCGTGCCTTCGGGCTGGGTCCGGTCCAGGCGGCCGTCAACTTCTCGATGGTGTCCATCTCGCTGGACCGGGGTGACCGGCCGCCGATCACGGCGTTCCATTTCGTGCGCGACCGAACCGTCGACTTCGACCGCCTGGCGGCCCTCTCGCAGCTCGTCGGCCGTGCGCGCACGGGCGCCCTGACGCTCGACGACGTCGAGGCGGGCCTGGCCGAGGTGGATGCCGGCCGGCCGGCCTATCGCGCCGTCACGACGTTCCTGGCGCCGGCGATGTCCGCGCTCGGGTCCACGATCATCTTCGGCGGCAACGCGCTCGACGCCCTCGCGACCCTCGCGGTCGCGGTCGCCATCCAGCCGGCGCTCATCGCCCTCGACCGGACGTCGCTCCCGCCGTTCTTTCGTGTCGCGTTCGGCGCGGGGGCGTCGGCGACGCTGGTCGCGATCCTGGTCGTCCTCGGGGTGGGCATCGACGGCGGGCTCGTCCTGACGGGGAGCCTGCTCCGGTTCCTCCCGGGCTACGCGCTCGTCTCCGGGTTCCGGGACCTCGTCAGCGGCTCCATCGTCTCCGGGACCGCGCGGCTCGCCGAGGCGCTCGTCACGGGGGCAGCGATCGCCGGCGGGCTCGCCCTGGCGAGCCGGTTCGCGGCCGTCTTCGGCGTCCAGCTCCTGCTCGATGTCGAAGGACCTGCGAGCTGGACGCCGGTCGTCCTCGTCGTCGCGGCCCTGCTGGCCGTCGGCGGCTTCGCCATCCAGCTCGGCGTCCCGCGGCGCGAGGTGGCCTACGCCGCCGCGCTGGGCGCGGTCGCGTGGTCGCTCCACGACGTGACGGCCGCATGGGCGCACGGCGATGCGGCGCTCGCGACGTTTCTCGCGGCGACGCTCATCGGCGGCGGTGGCCGGATCGTGGCCCAGTGGCGGCGCAGCCTCCCCGTGCTGTTCGTGGTCCCGGCGATCCTGCCGTTGCTCCCGGGCCTGGTGCTGGTCCAGGCGATGCTCGCGGTCACCGACGTGGCGAGGCTCGCCGGGCTGATCGACGCCGTCGCGGCGGCGCTGTTCATCGGCGTTGGCGTCGCGATCGGCGACATCCTCGTGGCGACGGTGGCCGGCGTCCGGACGCGGATCCTCGTGCCCGCCGCGAGCGCCGTCGCGGGTGGCGTCGACGTGCTGCTCGTCGGGCGCGCGACCCGCGTCTTCGGCGGCAGCGGCCATTCCACGAACACCGCCCCGGCGGCCGAAGCCGAGGCGCCCAAGGCCGGGCGGACGACCGCTCGGTGAGGGGCACGCGCCGGTCGTTACAGGCCGCGGGACGCGCGTGACCGCCGCCCGGCCGCTCCCGCCGCCGCCCGGCGCGCGGCGGAGCGCGACGTACCGAGTGCGGATCGATGGCCAGCCCGCGTTCGTCGAGGCGTTCCGGGACGTCGCCTATGCGCGGTTCGAGATGGACGGTCCGGTCGTCGTCGAGGTCGCGGCGGCGAACCGTCCCTCCATCGAGACGTTCGAGGCGTTTCCGGCGTCCCGGGTCGACGATCTCGGGGTCGACCGAGGCGTGCTGCGGATCGTGCTCGCCGCTCCCGGGCCGGTGGTCGTGCGTGTAGACAGCCTCGGACGGCTGTTCCTGTTCGGCGATCCGCCGGCAACCGAGATCGAGGGCGGGGTCGATCCGCGCGACCTCGGCGCGGATCCAACGGGTCGTCGGCTGTCCACCGCGGCGCTCCAGGCGGCGCTCGACGGCGCCCGCGGCGGCGGGGTGGTGACGGTCGTCGGCGGCCGGTACCGGAGCGGCACGCTCCGCATCCCGGACGGCGCCACGCTCCACGTCGCGGCGGGAGCCGTCCTCCAGGGCAGCCGCGACCCGGCCGACTACGCCCTCGATCCCGGCACGCGCGAGAGCGCGGGCGACGACACGCTCGCGCCCGACGTCCGGTACCTCGGCCGGACGATGACCTTCTCGCGCCTGCTGCTCGTCGACCGCGCGGCAGACGTCCGGATCACCGGCCGCGGCACGATCGACGGCGCGGGCACGCACCTGCGGACGCGCCGGAACGCGGCGCCGAACCTCCTGCGGGTCCGGGACAGCGAGCGCGTGGTCGTCGAGGACGTGCTGTTCCGGGACGCCGCGGCGTGGTCGCTGCACGTGCTCGCGTCGCGCGAGGTCACGCTGCGGAACCTGAAGCTCGTCAACGACCGGCGCGTCCTCAACACGGACGGCGTCGACGTCGACATGTCGACCCACGTCACCATCGACGGCACGTTCGTCCACACGAAGGACGACGCGATCTGTGTCAAGGCGTCCGGCAACGGCGGGTTCCGCCGCGACCCGGCGCGGATCGCGACGAACGGCTGCGTCGTGAGCTCGGTCGACGCAGCGCTCAAGGTCGGCACCGAGTCGGACGCCGAACGCTTCTCCGACATCCGGTTCGAGGACTGCGACGTGTTCGACTCGGGCCGGGCGATGTCGGTCGTGGTCCGCGACGGGGCGACGTACGACCGCGTCACGTTCCGGGGGATCCGCGTCGGGGCCGGGGTGGAGCACCTCGTGGAGCAGGTCATCGGCGTCCGCGACCCCGATGCCGCCCTGGGCTCGATCCGCGACCTCGCGTTCGAGGACGTCACCGCGCCCGCGTACGAGCCGCCCGCGTCGCCGTGGACGTGGTACGCGCAGTTCCGGCCGTCCCGTCCGGCCGAGGGCGCCGCGGTGCCCGTCTTCGAGGGCGCCGACGAGGGTCACGCGGTCGAAGGGCTGCGGCTCTCGAACGTCGTCGTGAACGGCGTGCGGCTGCGGGACGCCGCGACGGCGGCGCGGGTCGCGGGCCTGACCATCGGCGAGCACGTCCGGGACGTCTCGTTCGACTGACGCGCCGGTCGATCGGGTACCGTGGCGCTCCGACGGAGGGGAGGGGAGTGGCGGACGTCGCCATCGACTACGCGTACCGATATCCGGCGGCCTCGCGGCTCGACGGCTCGGTGGACCGGACGCTCCGCCTGGCGACCGATGGCGGCCCGGCGGAGCACCCGCGGCTGTTCCGCGGACGGGTCGCGCACCCGGTGCTGTTCGCCGACGCGCTGCTGCTCGTCGGGGCCGTCGCGCGCTCCCGGTTCCACGTCCCGGCGGCGATGCTCGGCCGGATCCTCCGGCTCGCGGACCCGGTCGCAACCGCGTCGGACGATGCGCTGCGGTTCGAGGCGTTCTCCAGCTGCGCGAGCGTCTACGCCCGCCTCGACCTCTTGCCGGCGTTCGTCGACGGCGAGCTGCTCGGGCGCGGCACCACCAATGTCGACCTCGGCGGCGACGTGCGCGCGGCCCTGGCCGGCGTGACGGACACCGCCCGCCTCGAGCTCGAGATCGGCACGGACGACCTCGTCGTCGCGGTCGATGGGGCGCGGCACGAGGAGCGGCGCGTCGCCCTTCCCGCGCGGTGGGTGCGGGCATTCGCCGAGACGCAGGCCATCCTCGCCGCGATGACGCCCCGGTTCGTCGTCGACGGGGCGGCGTTCCGCCGGTTCCTGCGCGACCTGCCACGCGGCGCCAGGGATCCGCTGTCCGTGTCGTCCGACGGCCGGGCGCTCGTCCTCGCGCGACGCGTCGAGGCCGGCGCCGTCACGCTCGCGGATGCCGACCGGCTCCGAGTGCTCGAGCGGCTGGCGCCCGCGATCCGGTCGATCACCGTGTACGCCGCGAGCGATGGCTCCAGCGCATGGTGCGCGGGGCTGGACGACGCCCGGATGACCGTCGCGCTGTCCGCGGTCGCGTGGCGCGGGTTCTCGGGGGAGGGGCGGGTGCTCGACGCGCTGGCGCGCGGCCCGAGCGCCGGCGTCCGGGCGCGCGTCGAGGGGGCCCTCGCGTGGCGGCCGCTGGTGACCGCCGGCGACGTCGCGACGGAGCTCGGCACCGACGTCCGGGATGTCGAGGCGGCCCTCGCCGGTCTCGCGGTCGACGGCCTCGTGGGCTACGACCTCGCTGCGGCGGCGTACTTCGCGCGTCCCCTCCCGTATCGCGGCGGCGCCCGGGAGCGGCCGCGCCTCCGGCAGGCGCGGGCGCTGGTCGAGGCCGGCGCCGTGCGGATCGAGCCGGCGGCGGACGGTGCCGGCGTCGTCGGGTGGGTCACCGGCCGCACGACCGAGTACCGCGTCCGGACCGGGCCCGACGGCCGGGCCTGCACGTGCCCCTGGTGGAGCCGGCATCCGGGGGACCGCGGGCCCTGCGCGCACCTGCTCGCGGTCGAGCTCGTGGCGAGCACGGACGACGCCGCACCGAACTGACGACATGACGCCGGACGAGCTCGAGGCCGCGGTGCTCGCGGATGACGTGCAGGGTGTCGTCGCCCTGCTGGCGGCGGCGACCGAGGCCGAGCGGCTCGCGTGCGGCGCCCGGATGGTCGCGCTCCGCAAGGCCCACGGCGAGTGGCGATTCTCGACCGACGCGGGCCACGCCAACGCGACCTCGCTCCTGGCGCTGCTCGGCACCGGGACCGCGGGACAGATTGCCGGCGGGCGCCGGATGTGGCGCCACGAGCTCGCGGAGACGGTGCTCCGCCTGCGTCCATCTCCCCTGGTGACGGAGCTGGTGCCCTGGATGCTCGAGCGGCTCGGCTGGCCGCTCGTGCGGGCGCTCGTCCGCGATGGGCGCATCCCGCGGCCGGCGGGCGACGCCTACATCCACGGGATGCTCGCGTCGTTCGTCGATGCCGACGCGCTGCTCCGCGACGACCCCGACCTCCTCGGGACCGAGGTGTGGCGGCTGTTCGAGGTCGAGGGCACGGCCGACCACAGCCTCGCGGACCATGACAAGTACACCTCCGACGCCCGCTCGTGGTCGCACGCGCTGCGGGCGCGCGCCGGGCGAGAGCTCGACCGCGACCGGCTGCTGGACGCGAGCCTCGCTGCGCTCGAGCGTGACTTCCCCGCGTTCCGTGCCGGCTGGTTCGGCCGGTTCCACGAGGCGCTCGCGCCGACGCGCGCGGAGCGGGCGGAGCGTGCCGACGCGTACCTGCGCCTGCTGCGCAGTCCGATCGGCCCGACGGTCACGCTCGGTGTCGCGGCGCTGCGCGCCGTGCAGGACGCCGGGTTGCTCGACGGCGCCCGGCTGCTCGCGCACGTCGGGCCGGCTATCGGAGCTCGGTCGGCCGGCACCGCGCGGCAGGCGCTGCGCCTCGTGGAGCGCGCGGTCCGGGAGGATCCATCGCTCGGCGGCGCGGCGGCCGGAGCGCTCGTCGCCGGCCTCGGGCACCCGGCCGCCGACGTCCAGTCCGCCGCCATCGCCCTGTTCGAGCAGCGGGTCGTCCCGCTCGACGACGGCGCCGCCGCGCAGGTCGCCGCAAGGGCTGGCGAGGTGGCGCCCTCCCTCCGCGCGCGTGTCGACGCGCTCACCGCCCCCGGGAGCCGCGTGCCCGAGCCCGCGACCCGCGCGACGGCCACGAGGCGCGTCGACGCCGTCGCCGAGCCCGTTGCGGCGTCGGACCCGTTCGCGGGCCTCGAGCGGCTGCAGCCCGCCGCGTCGCTCGAGGCGCTGGTCGAGGCCCTGGCAGCCGTCCTCGAACAGGAAGGCCCGCCGGACCGGCTCGAGGTCGCGCTCGACGGCGTGCTCCGGTTCCCGCGCGACGGATCGGCGGCGTTCGTCCGCACGACCCGGGCGGTCCGCGTCCGCGCCGGGCGGATCCTGGCGCGCCGGGGTGGACCCGGCATCGCCGCGTGGTTCGCCGGCCTCGTCGTCGCGTGGGTCGACGGATCCCCGACCGAGGCGCTCCGCGACGCGCGAGGGCGGATCGGCGACTACCTCGCCCGCCGCGTCGACGAGGTCGCGAGAACCGCCGCCGCGGGTCGCGCGGGGACGCTCGTCGCGCTGCCTTCGTATGCGGGCGGCTGGATCGAGCCGGAAGCCCTCGTCGCGAGGCTCGCGACGCGGCCACGGGACGATGAGCGGCCACTGGACGTCGCCCAGGCGCTGCTACGCGTGCTTCCGGTGCGCCGCGAACGCGCCCTCGCCGACGCCGCGCGCCTCGACGGTGAGGCCGGAGACGCGGTTCGCCACGCGCTCGGCGGGACCGCGACCGTGGGGCCGAGCGCCGCCCTGTGGGCCGCGGCGGCCCGGTGCCGGACGCCCGACGGCGACGATCCCGACGTCGCGCGCGGGCATCCGGGCCTCGGACCCGACGCCGCCCTGGCCGGCCGGTACCGCGTCGTGATCGCGAACGGCCGCTTCATGCGCGTCCCCGCCCTCGACCCGGGCGCACCGGTCCCCGCCGCTCGCGCCGACATCCCGACGGACCTGCTGTGGCGTGTGGAAGCGCACGTCACCGGCGGCGGCAACGAGCGGGCGATCGTCGATTGGTCACGGCTCATCTGGCCCCAGGACCGGCGATCCTGGTTCGCGGTGTCGGCCGCGCTCCTGCTGGGGAACCTCGACTGGGGGGAGGCCCGCTGGCACGATCGCCAGCGCCTCGAGCCCCTGTTCGAGCCGTGGACCCGCCTCGGGTCCGAGGGAGCGGCACTCGTGGCCGTCGCGCTGCAGGCGCGCGAGCCGGGACAGCGCGGCCTCGCGGTCGACGCCGCCATCGCCCTGGTGGCGGATGGCCGGCTCGACGCCTCGCGCCTCGTCGCGGCGTTCGACGCCGTCGCGACGGCGCTGGAGCCACAGGATTCCGGCGGCTCTCCAGTCACGCTGTTCCGGCCCGGCCGGCTCGCGGCGTCGCTCGACGAGGTGGCGCGACGCTCGGACCGCCACGCGGCATGGGCGCTCGAGGTCGCGGCGGGCGCCCTGGCCCGGATGGTCGCCACCGCCCGGCCGAAGCCCGTCCCGACCGGGCAGCTCGCACCGCTGGTGCGGCTCCTCGTGGAGCTCACGGCCGTCACGGCTTTGCCCGTCCCGAGCGGCGCCCGGCCGACGCTCGAGGCGCTCGCCGCGGGCTCCGGGACGACGGCCTCGCTCGCGCGGCGGCTGCTCACCGGCACCGTCCCCTCTTGACAAGCGTTCCTTGTCAAGCCCCCGGGGCGGGGGTACATTCGCCCGAGACGTGACCTGTCAAGTCTTGACAGGTCCGTCGTCGTCTCCGCCGGAAGCTCTGTAGGGGAACCCGGGGAGGACCTGCGGTTGGCCGTCGGCGTCGTCGCCGAGATCAAGGGGCGTCTGCCCGTCGCGGACGTGGTGGGCGACACCGTCCAGCTGAAGAAGGCCGGCACGACCCTGAAGGGCCTGTGCCCCTTCCACGGTGAGAAGACCCCGTCGTTCGTCGTGACGCCGGCGCGCGACTCGTGGCACTGCTTCGGCTGCGGCAAGCACGGCGACATCTTCACGTTCGTGATGGAGCGGGACTCCGTCGGCTTCGCGGAGGCGCTGAAGACGCTCGCCGCGCGGGCCGGCGTCGAGCTCGACGAGCGGACGCGCCGCGACGACGCGCGCAACGCCCGGCTGCGCGAGGTGCTCGAGAGCGCCATCGCCTTCTACCACGCGGTCCTGCTCCACTCGAAGGCGGGCGAGCCGGCCCTCGCGTACCTGCGCGGGCGCGGGTTCACGGACGCGACGATCGAGAAGTACCAGCTCGGCTGGGCGCCGGGCGGCTGGGACACGCTCGTCCGGCAGCTCGCGGCGAAGCGCCAGGTCCAGGCGGGCGAGCTGCTCGAGACGGGCCTCGCGAGCCCGCGCCAGCGCGGCGGCGGCGTGTACGACCGGTTCCGTGAGCGGGTGATCTTCCCGATCCGCGACGCGAACGGGCACCCGGTCGGCCTGGGCGGCCGGATCCTGGCCGGCGACGCCGGTGACGGCCCGAAGTACCTGAACTCGCCCGCGACGCCCCTGTTCGACAAGAGCCGGACCCTGTACCTCATCGATCGCGCGAAGGGGCCCATCCGCAAGGCCGGCCAGGCGGTGATCGTCGAGGGCTACACCGACGCGCTCATGGCGCACCAGGCCGGGTTCGAGAACGTCGTTGCGAGCCTCGGCACGGCGCTCACGCCGTTCCAGGTCGCGCTGCTGACCCGGTACGCGAAGCGGATCGCGCTCGCGTACGACGTCGACGCGGCGGGCGAGAAGGCGGGCACGTTCGGCGCGACGGCCCTCGAGGAGCTCATCCGCCAGCTCGCCGCCGACGAGTCCGGCGTCGAGCTCGACGAGGTCCGGGTCGTTCGGCTGCCGGCCGGCAAGGATCCCGACGAGGTGGTCCGCGACGAGCCCGATCGCTGGCGCGAGGAGGTGCGCACCGCCCGTCCCATCGTCGACCACCTGCTCGACGTCCACGCCCACGCACACGACCTGAAGACCGCGGGCGGCAAGGCGCGTTACGCCGAGGCGGCGCTGGGCGTCGTCCGCCGGCTGCCGCCGCTCCTGCGCGACCCGTACGTCCAGCAGATCCAGCAGCAGACCGGCATCACGCAGGGCGCGCTCCTCGGGGTCCTCCAGGGCCAGGCGCAGCGGACCGAGACCCGGTTCACGGCCGATGCCGTCGTGAACGCGCCCGACGCGCTGCCGGTCGCCGACATCCTGCGCGCCGTGTCGCCGCCCGAGCCGGAGCTGCTCCGGCTCGTGCTCCTCGCGCCCGAGGCGCACGACCGCGTGCTCGACGCCATCGGGCCGGACCGGTTCCGCAGCCAGGTGGCCCGCGAGCTGTTCCGGGCGATCGCCAACGCGCGCGCTCGCGACGACCACGGCGTCCGCCCGGTCTTCGCGCTGTCCCAGGTCCTCGACGGCCTGGACGAGGAGACGCGGGCCCTGGGCCAGGCGCTCGTCTCGCGGTCGGGCCCGGACCTGCGGCTGCTGTCGGACCACGTGCTCTCGATCGCGATCGAGCAGTCGATCCTCGACCTCGAGGAGGACGAGTGGCTCGAGCGCAGCGACTTCAACCGCGACCTCATGGCGGAGGCGGAGCGCGAGGGCGATGCCGCGAACGTGCAACGCCTGATGCTCGAGCAACGCCTCCTCAACGAGCAACGCCGGTCGATCGACAAGCGTCGAGACCAGACACGCCTCCTCGCCCGTCCCACGGCGGTCGCCGCGGGATGAGCACCGCCCGTCACGTCCGCCGCTCCCTTCGCCGCCCTGTTCCCGTCACACCGCGCCCCATCGCTCGGAGGTCCCGCTGACCATGGCCGATCCCCTCGACAAGCAGCTGGTCGAAGCCGTCCTCGCCCGCCCGCCGCGTTCGCGCCGGGAGCTCGAGGAGGCCCGACTGGCGAGCGCCCGGCCGCGGAAGGCGACCGCGGTCGTGGCAGCGGACGACGAGCCGCAGCTCGACGACGACGCCGACGACGAGTTCGAGCTGGGCGCCGAGGACGCCGAGCCGGACGCCGCGGCCGTGCTCTCGGTCGAGATCGTCACCGACGACGCGATCGAGGGCGTCGCGGTCCCAACCGACATGGACGCCCCGGCGCAGCTGTCGCCGGCCGAGGTGGACGAGCCGACGACCGAGGAGCTCGAGGCCGAGGCGCTCTCCGCCGACATGATCGGCATCGACGACCCGGTCCGGATGTACCTCAAGGAGATCGGCAAGGTTGCCCTGCTGACGGCCGAGGAGGAGGTCGTCCTCGCCAAGGCGATCGAGCTCGGCGAGCAGATCATCGTCGAGCCGTGGAAGGCGGTCATCTCGCTCCACGAGTGGACGCTCCACGACACCGAGCGCAAGACGCGCACCACGAAGCCGCAGCACCGCCTGCCGTTCGGCCCCGAGACGCACACGATGGTCGCGGCGGCCCTCGCGGACCCGGGCGCGGCGGAGCTGCTCGTCGCGCCCCCGGACTTCCACCTCGTCAAGGCCGGTCGCGACGTGCAGTCGGAGGGCACGACGGCGCTCCTCAAGGAAGCCAAGGGGCTCCTGGCGAAGTACGCCGAGGCGCCGGCTCCCGGGCCGTTCCAGGAGCTCATGGACTGGTCGTACCTGTCCGTCCACAACGGCGACCTCGACTCGCGCGACAACGTCGGGCTGCGGGCGATCTACGACTGGACCCGCGACGAGGTCGGCTTCCCCGTGCTCCAGCGGTGGATCGAGGCCGGCAACGACTCCGATCTGCTGCGACGGATGGGCTTCGACCCGGACGTGCCGCCGCAGACGAAGATGCGCGACCGGCGGGGCGAGGTGGTGCGGATCGGCCGCGACGCCCGCGAGCAGCTGACGTCGGCGAACCTGCGCCTCGTCGTCTCGATCGCGAAGAAGTACATCGGGCGCGGCATGTCCTTCCTGGACCTCATCCAGGAGGGCAACATCGGCCTCATCCGGGCGGTCGAGAAGTTCGACTTCGAGAAGGGCTTCAAGTTCTCCACCTACGCCACGTGGTGGATCCGCCAGGCGATCACGCGGGCGATCGCCGACCAGGCGCGCACGATCCGCATCCCGGTCCACATGGTCGAGACGATCAACCGGCTGATCCGGGTCTCGCGCCAGCTCCTCCAGGAGCTCGGCCGCGAGCCGACGGTCGAGGAGATCGCGGAGGCGATGTCGAAGGGCCAGGAGGTGGTCGTCACCCCGGAGAAGGTCCGCGAGATCATCAAGGTCTCGCAGGAGCCGGTGTCGCTCGAGACGCCGATCGGCGAGGAGGAGGACTCGCACCTGGGCGACTTCATCGAGGACCGCGGCGCGCTCGCCCCGGCCGAGGCGGCGTCGCACCAGCTGCTCAAGGAGCAGGTCGAAGCGGTCCTGGACTCGCTCACGGGCCGCGAGCGCCGCGTCCTGCAGCTCCGTTTCGGCCTCGAGGACGGCCGAGCCCGCACGCTCGAGGAGGTCGGCAAGGAGTTCAACGTCACCCGCGAGCGGATCCGCCAGATCGAGGCGAAGGCCCTGCGCAAGCTCCGCCACCCCTCGCGCAGCCGCAAGCTCAAGGATTACCTGGAGTAGGGAGGACTGGGATGAAGCTCATCTGGTTCGTTGCCGGCGCGGTCGCCGGTGCCGCCGCCGCCGTTGCGTACTCGGTCTCGACCGGGCGCGACCTGCGGACCGAGTTCGAGGACTTCCGCAGCGACGTGAGCCGCGGCGATCTCGACGCCCTCGGCGCCCGCCTCGAGGCGCGGTTCAACGAGGTATCCGCCCAGATCGAGTCACGCGTCAGCCAGGTCCGCGCCGCCGCCGAGTCGTCCGCCGAGGACGCCGGCGCGTCGCTCGACACGCTGCCCGACCAGGCGTCGGCGGCGGCGGCCGAAGCGGCGGCGGAAGCCGAGGCAACGGTCGAGGCGGCCTCGGAGGACCTCACCGACCGGTAGGTCGCAACGCTCTCGGCGGCGCGCGCGGGAACCGTCGCGCGCCGCGACCGTACCTCACCTCACCGGACCCCACGCGGGCAGGACCATCGCGTGACCCGGCCTGATCCGACCGGGCGATGGGCCGCGGCAGCGGCCATTCCGAGACTCCGAGGCAGCCCCAGTCAGGTGCCTCACCCGGAGTCCGATGCGCCCGTCCCTGCGCTCCCGTCGAACCCTGCCGGTCGCCGCCGCCGCCCTGCTCGCCGCGGTCCTGGCCGCCCCGGTCTCGGCCGTCGCCCCGGGTGGATCGGCGGCGGAGACGGTCTCCGGCGTCCTCGAGGCGATCCAGGTCGAGGGTCGCGACGGTTCGGATCCGCTCGTCTACTCGGTGCGCAGCGGCCACAAGGTGACGCCGGTCCGGTTCGACACCGGCGACCCCGCACGCCTCACCGGCGCCACGGTGACCGTGCAGGGCCTGCGCCACGGCGCCACGCTCGACGTCCGCTCCGCGGCGCCCGGCCGCGACGTCCAGGTCCGCTCGAAGCCGCGCGCGGCGCCGCTCGGCGCCTGGGCCGCCGACACCGGCTCCACCGAGCTGCAGGGTGGCAGCGCGAGCGCGACCACGGTCGACGAGACGGTCACGCCCGTCGCGAAGTCGGTCGCCGTCGTCATGTTCAACTTCAGCGACCTGCGCACGACGCCGTTCACCAAGACGCAGGTCCAGGACGCGCTCCTCAACGGCGCGAGCAGCGTCAAGGCGTTCTACGAGGAGGAGTCGAAGGGCCGACTGACGATCAGCGGGTCGGTCTTCGGCTGGTACCAGATCGCCGCGACCACCGCGAACTGCGACTGGTCCACGTGGCACACGCAGGCATGGAACGCCGCGACGGCCGCCGGCGTCAACCTCGGCAGCTACACCAACGTCATGTTCGTGTTCCCGAGCGCGAGCTCGTGCGGCTGGGCCGGCCTCGGGTACGTGCCCGGTCCGTACACCTACATCAATGGCACGCTCAGCGTGCAGGTGATGACCCACGAGCTCGGCCACAACTTCGGCCTCGCGCACGCGAACGCCGACAACTGCGTGGTCGGTGGGGCGCGCGTCATGATCGCGGCGACCGCGGCCTGCACGAGCGTCGGCTACGCCGATCCGTTCTCGACCATGGGCAACAACGCCCTCCGGCACAACCACGGCAGCCACCTCGGCGAGCTCGGCTGGCTCGGCGCGACCGAGAAGGTCATCGCGGTTCCCGGCAACAGCTACACGATCACGCCGTACTTCGGTCCCGACGGGATCAAGCTCGTGCGGGTGCCGCGCGGCGACGGGTCGTTCTTCGATCTCGACGTCCGGGCGACGTACGGGGTGTTCGACACCTTCGCGGCGGGCTCGGCCGCGACGACCGGCGTCACGATCCGGCTCGGATTCGGGACGGCGAGCCCGACGACCAACCCGCAGGCGACGCTCCTGCTCGACAGCACGCCGGCGACGAGCGACCTCAAGGACGCCCCGCTCGCCGTGGGCAAGACGATGACCGACCCGGTGTCGAAGCTCTCGATCGCCGCCATGTCCGTCAGCTCGGCGGGGATCGTCGTGCGGGTCCGCGAGGGCAACACCCCGGGCGCCGTCGCCTCGCCCGCCGCCACGCCCGGCGACGGATCCGTGACGCTCACCTGGGGCGCCGCGACCGACGACACTGCGATCGCGGGATACCGCATCACCCGCAACGGCACGCTGCTGACGACGACGGCCGCGTCGGCGACGTCGTTCGTGGACTCCACCGTCGCGGACGGCACGACGTACACGTACACGATCGCGGCGCAGGACACCTCGACCAACGTCGGCCCGGCCGCCACCCTTCAGGTGACGACGCCCGGCACGGCGCCGGCCCCCACGCCGGCCCCCGACCCGACCGCCACACCCGATCCGACGCCGACCCCGGACCCCACCCCGGCGCCCGACCCGACCCAGCCGCCCGTCTCGGACACCAACGCGCCGACGGCGCCCGACGTCGTGACCGGCACCGCGACGACGACGACGGTCAGCCTCGCCTGGGTCGCCGCGATGGACGACACCGGCGTCGTCGGCTACCGCGTGACCCGGAACGGCTCGCTCGTCGCATCGCCGACCGGCCTCACGTGGAAGGACACCGCCCGCAAGCCGCTGACGACGTACACGTACACGGTCGCGGCGCTCGACGGGGTCGGCAACGTCAGCTCGTCCACGTCGATCGCCGTCAGGACGCTCGCGGACACGGCACCGCCCTCTCGACCGGCGGGCTTCCACAAGGTCCGGCGCTCGGGTCCCTACGTGACCTTCGACTGGTCGCCGTCGATCGACAACGTCGGGGTCGTCAAGTACGCGATCTATCGCGTGGGCCGGGCGAGGCCGGTCGCGACCACGACCGTGTCGAGGATCCGGATCTGGACCCGGCACGGCGCGCGGTACTACGTCCGCGCCTTCGACCGGGCCGGGAACCGGAGCGCAATGTCGGCCGTGGTGCGCGGGCGTCGCTGACCGCTCGTTCCGCCGAGGCCGGATAGCATCGGGGCATGCCGCCCCAGGCCTACGCGCTCGTGACGCTGTTCGCGGTGAGCTCGCTCGTGCTCGGCTGGCTGGCCGTGCGGATCGCCGCTCGCGCGCTCGCCGGTCCGCGGTCGCCATGGGCCTATCCGCTGCCGATGGCTGCCGCGTTCCTCGCCCTGTACCTGGTCGGCCACCGTCTGGGCGTCTCCATCGGTCCGGAGCTGCCGCTGTTCGGGTTCCGGGTCGCGCTCTTCGGCGACCTCGCGGTCGGCTTCGCTGGCGCGCTCGTCGTGGCCGCCGCGCAGGCGCTGCTGGTCCGCGCCGTCGTGACGCGGCGTCAGGCGTCCGTCGGGCGGTAGCGCCCCGGGTCGTCGCCCGTCGCCACCGGCATCCTGCTCCGCGACCAGTCGCTGTACGAGCCGGGGTAGAGGAGCGGGTCCGGCAGGCCCGCGACCCGCATCGCGAGCGCGTCGTGGCACGCGTTGATCCCGGACCCGCACGAGACGGCGACGGACGACCCGAACGCCTCGAAGCGCGCGCGGAGCGCGTCGGCGGGCAGGAGCCGGCCGTCGGGTCCCAGGTTGCCGGAGAACGGCACGCTGACCGCGCCCGGAACATGGCCCGCGACGGGGTCGATCGGCTCGACGTCGCCGCGGTAGCGCTCGGGAGCCCGGGCGTCGACGAGCACGAGGTCGTCTGCCATGAGTCGCGGGACGAGGCCGGCTCGATCGATCACGCGCGTCCAGTGGCCACGGAGTGTCAGCCGGCCCGGCGGGTACGACGACGCGACCGTCGTCACGGGACCGCCGGCGGCGACCCACGCCGAGAAGCCGCCGTCGAGGACCGCGACGTCCCGGTGGCCGAGGTCCTCGAGCATCCACCACCGCCGGGCCGCGACGGCGCCGCCCGCATCGTCGTACGCGACCACGTGGCTGTCGTCGTCGATGCCGAGCTCGGCCATCCGCCGGGCGAACGCGACCGGGTCGGGCAGGGGATGGCGGCCCGGCCCGTCGGGCGCCACGAGGTCCGAGTCGACGTCGACGAACACCGCACCCGGCAGGTGGCCCGCCTCGTACTCGCGACGGCCCCGGGCGGGGTCGACGAGCCACCACCGGACATCGCAGATCCGGAGGTCCGGCTGATCGAGGCGTCGCAGCATGATCTCCGGGGAGAGGAGGCTCATCGCTCCGAGTCTAGGGCACGGCCCGGGGGCACCCCCACGCGGCGTCCTGTATCCTGTCGCGCGGCGCCGGGATGGCGCCCCGAGGCGGCCTCAGCCGCTTCCTCGCTCCGGCGTAGCTCAGTGGTAGAGCGGGTGACTGTTAATCACTTGGTCGTAGGTTCGAATCCTACCGCCGGAGCCATTTCCTGACCCTCACCGCGGCTGGAGCGTGTGGCATGGCGGACGAGCCCATCATGGACCGGATCAATGCCCTCGCCCACGAGGAGGAGGCGCTCTGGCGGCGCGCGTCGGCGGAGGGCGGCATCTCGACGGAGGACCGCGCGCGCCTCGACGAGGTCGCCGTCGCGCTCGACCAGTGCTACGACCTGCTGCGCCAGCGACAGGCGCGGCGCGAGTACGGACAGGATCCGGACGAGGCGCAGGTGCGGCCGCCCGACGTCGTCGAGCGGTACCAGCAGTGACCGAGGACGCGAGCGCGCTCATCGACCCGGCCGCGCGCCCGAGCGGCGATGGCTGCGTCGAGTGCCTGGCGGCCGACGGCTGGTGGTTCCACCTCCGGCGTTGCGCCGCGTGCGGCCACATCGGCTGCTGCGACTCGTCGCCCTCCCAGCACGCGCGGCGGCACGCCGAGGAGACCGGCCACCTGGTGATCGCGAGCTTCGAGCCCGACGAGGAGTGGCTGTGGAGCTTCGGGGAGGGCGACTTCATCGACGGGCCGCGCCTCGTGCCGCCCCAGCACCACCCGGTGGACCAGCCGACGCCCGGGCCCGCGGGACGGGTCCCCGACGATTGGCAGCGCCACCTCCACTGATCGAGCGCCCGGCCCGGACATGAAGGCGCGGCGGAGAGCGTTCGCAGGACTCGCTCGTCCGCCGCGGAGGTCGCTCAGGGTGGTCCCGAAGGCCGTGGGTCCGAGCGCCGGACGGCAGCATCTCGGCGCGGCATCGATTCGGGAAGTGCGCCGCCGGCCGGACGCGTTGCACCGGCGTGACGGTTCCGCGAGTCAGCGCGTCGTGTCGACCACGCAGAAGCGATTGCCCTCCGGATCGGCGAGGATCACGTAGTCCGCATCGGGCGGCCGCCGGTCCCAGTGGATCTCGGTCGCGCCGAGGGCCTTGAGTCGCTCGACCTCGCCGGCCTGATCGTCGGTGTACAGGTCGAGGTGGAGCTTCGGCGGTACCTGCACCCGCGCCGGCACCCGGTCCAGCGACATGTTGGGTCCGCGGCCGTCGGGCGGCCGCAGGATGAGGAAGTCGTCGGCGCCCGTGTCGGCCCGCCGGTAGCCCAGCGCCGCCTCCCAGAACGCGGCTTCGCGCTGCAGGTCGTCGACCCGGATGACGATGGATCCGATCCGCACCGCCGATGTCACCGGGCGCTCCGCGCATGCAGTTCCGTTTCCGGATTCCTCCCTCCGTGTTGATGATCGTGCAATGGCCGATCCGGCATCGTCCCAGTATGGATCTCTTCGTCCCCAGCAGCGACGAGCTGCTCGACGCCTGGCGCGATGCGACGCGCGCCGCCGAGCTCGCCGAGCGGCTCGCCGCGGCCGCGGTCGAGGCCGCAGAACGTGCGAACCGCTCGGCGCTGGCCTCCGAGGACATCGCGGGGTTGGCGGACGCCGCGGCGTCGGCCGCCGAACGTGCGGCGGAGGCGGCGCGAGCCGCCGCGATCCGCGCCCGGACGGACGCCCTCGCGCTGGTCGATTTGGAGTCGTCCGCCTCGGGTCGCGCCGAGGCCGCCCGTGCCGTCGAGGCCGCCGCGAAGGATCGCTACGAGCGCGCGGAGCGCGGTCGCGACGTGGTCGCCGGCACCGCCGAGGCCGACGCGGGCTGACGCTCGCCCGGCCGTATGCTCCGGCGGTGCCCACGATGCCACCGCCTCGTCCCACCGGCAGCGCCGTGCGACTCGTCGCCGACAGCCTGGGTCCCGGCGTGCCGCCGGCGGTCGCGACGGAGCTCGCGGGCTGGGTGACGGGATCGACGCGGATGCGCCGGTTCGTCGAGGCGAACGCACCGAAGATCCGGCGGAAGCTCCGCGAGGCGCGCGACGCGGATAGTCGCCGCGACGTTCGCGCAGAGCTGCTCGCGGCCGCGCGCCTCTTGGCCGATCGCCGGATCGAGCTGGCGTACGAGGCGGCCGGCGTGGCGCGCGGCGGCCCCGACTTCGCGATCACGTTTCGCGGCGTGTCGCGCTTCAACCTCGAGGTCACGAGGCGGCGCGGAAGCGCCGACGTGGCGGGCGTGGCCGACGCGCTGCTCGGGAAGCTCCGGCAGCTGCCACCGAGCGTCCCCAACGTCCTCGTCGTCGCAGTCGACCAGCCCGTGGCGGGGGACGAGCTGCGCGTCGCGATCCTCGCGCTCCGATCGCGCGTCGACGCGCGGGACCCCGCCACGCTCGCCCGGGCCGGCGCCGCGGACCCCCGCGCGTTCTACGAGCGATTCCTGCGCCTCGCCGCGGTGGTCGCCTGGACGGAGACGACGCCCGGGGGCACGCCGATCGCCGTGCCGTGGCTCAATCCGTCTGCGAGGATCGTGCTCGACCGTGCCGCGATCGCCGCCGTCACCGCGGCCCTCGCGGCGTGACCCGCCGACGGAGGGATCGATGGGCAGGCTGATCTACACGCTCAACGTGTCGCTCGACGGGTTCGTCGAGTCGGTCGCGCGCTCCCTGGACTGGTCGGTCGGCGACGACGAGCTCCTCGCCTGGTTCAACGATCGAAGGCGCAATCTCGACGCCTCGCTCTACGGGCGCCGGCTGTACGAGCTGATGTCGGCGCACTGGCCGCACGCCGAGGACGACCCCGGGATCAGCGACGCGGCGCGCGTCTACGCCCGCCGGTGGGTCGCGATCCCGAAGATCGTCTTCTCGTCGACGCTGCGGTCCGTGGACTGGAACAGCCGGCTCGCGCACGGCGACGTCGGGGACGAGCTCGCGCGGGTGCGCGAGGCGTTCGATGGCGACCTCGAGGTGGCGGGCCCGACCCTCGCCTCCGCGTTCGTCCGGCGCGGCCTCGTCGATCGCTACGAGGTGGTCGTCCATCCCGTGATCCTCGGCGGCGGCACGCCGTACCTGCCGAGGCTCGACGCACCGATCCGCCTCCGCCTCACCGACACGCACACGTTCGGGTCGGGTGTGACCTTCCTTGGCTACGACGTCGTCCGCTGACCCCCGGTGGTCAGTCGACGTACTGGAGCGGCGTGACCTCGAAGTCCGGGAGCGCGACGCCGGTCGAGTGGTTGGGGCAGTAGCCGTTCGGGACCTTCACGAGGTACTGCTGGTGGTAGTCCTCGGCGAAGTAGAACTCAGGGGCCTCGCGGATCTCCGTCGTCACCGTCCCGTAGCCCTGCTTCGCGAGCTCGGCCTGGTACGCATCGCGTGAGGCGATGGCCGTCGCGTGCTGCTCGGGGCCGTGCGTGAAGATCGCCGAGCGGTACTGGGTGCCGTTGTCGTTGCCCTGGCGGAAGCCCTGCGTCGGGTCGTGGTGCTCCCAGAACACGCGCAGCAGGTCCGCGTAGGACACCACCTTCGGATCGAACACGACGCGGACGGTCTCGGCGTGACCGGTGCGCCCTGTGCATGCCTCGTTGTACGTCGGGTTCGGTGTGCCGCCGCCCTGGTAGCCCACGGCCGTCACCCACACGCCCGGGATGGACCAGAACGCCTTCTCGGCGCCCCAGAAGCAGCCGAGCGCGAACTCCGCGACCTCGAGACCGTCGGGGTAGGGCGGCGTGAGCGCGTGGCCGTTCACGACGTGCGCGACGGGCTGGACGATCGCTTCGGCGCGGCCGGGCAGGAGCTCGGACTCGCGGGGCATGGCGGGCTGGCGGAACAGGAACTGCATGGAGACCTCCGAGCTCGAAGTCTATCCGGGACGCGTGACGGGCCGGTGACGGGGGCCGGACCCCGCGAGGACGGTGCGAGTGCGAGGCACCCGTGATGTCCGCGGTCGTGCACCGCGCGCAGACGCGTCGCCCCGTTCCGTACGGTTCGGCCGCCCGTCGGCGCTTCGACGCCGCGCGGGGAAGGGAGGCGGACCATGACCTATGACCCGTACGCGGAGCCGGGCGGCGATCGCGTGACCGTGGAGCGGACGAGCGTGCCGGTGGACCCGCCGGTCATCCACGAGCGCACGGTCGTCACCGGATCGCCGCTGGACACGATCCGGCGGATCGTGTGGCTCCTGTTCGGCGTCCTGCAGGCGCTCATCATCCTGCGCATCGTGCTGCTGCTCCTCAACGCGAACGAGGGCAACGACATCGTGTCGTTCATCGTCGGCATCACCGACCCGTTCGTGGAGCCGTTCCGCGGCATGTTCAACCTCGACCAGGTCAATGGCGCCAGCGGCTCGGTGCTCGACGTCGCGGCGATCGTCGCGCTGATCGCGTGGACGCTCGTCGAGGCCCTCGTCCTCGGCATCGTCTCGCTCGCCGACCGCCGTACGACGGTGGCCTGAGCCGAACCCAAACGGGCGGTCGTTCGCGACGCCCACCTCCGGTAGCCTCTGGGCGTCCGGGCGGCCATCGCCCGGCTCCAGGGGCTTCCGCATGTCCAGGGCCAATGCCGGGCGCCGCATCGACGCGGTGATCTTCGACCTCGACGGCGTCCTCGTCGACAGCGAGGGCTGGTGGAACGACGTGCGGATCGCCTTCGCGCGTGCGCACGGCCGGCCGTGGACCGCCGACGACCAGCACGCCGTGATGGGCGGCAACTCGCGTGAATGGGCGACGACGATGCGCGAGCGGCTGGGACTCGAGCACCTCACCGTCGAGGAGATCGAGGCGGCGGTCGTCGACGGCGTGGTCCGGATGTACGCCGCGCGCCCGTCGCCGGTCATCGACGACGCCCCGGGCGAGGTACGGCGCATCGCGGCGACTCGCCCGGTCGCCATCGCGTCGTCGTCGCATCCGCGGGTCATCGCGGCCGCGGTCGCCGCGCTCGGCATCGCGGACATGATGGGCGCCATCGTGTCGTCCGACGAGGTCGCCCGCGGCAAGCCCGCCCCGGACGTCTATCTCGCCGCGGCGGCCCGGCTCGGCGTGTCGGCCGATCGATGCCTCGTCGTCGAGGACTCCCTCAACGGGGTCAGGGCCGGGCGCGCCGCCGGGATGACGGTCGTCCTCGTGCCCAACGCGAGCGTCCCGCCCGCGGGGAACGCGCGGGACGTCGCAGACCACGTGGTGCCGTCGCTCGCCGCGCTGGATCCGGACACGCTCGAACGTGACGCCGTCGCGGGCTGAGGCGCATCGCCCAGCGGAACGGATATGGCATCCTGCAGGGGACGAGGGTGCCGCCCGGCCCCAGCCAGGAGGATCCGTGGGAGCGACCGGCCTGTCCGCCGACCCGACCGAGTACCGATCCCGGCTCGATGACCAGCCGGACGCCCAGATCGACAGCTGGGCGCAGGAGATGATGCGCGACATCGCGATCCGTCGCGGGGTCGTGCGCGTGGTCGAGGACTTCCAGCGCGCCGCGAAGCTCAACGACCAGGAATTCGAACGGGTGTTCGCTTCAGGTGGCGGCCCGCCGGCGACCGTCGGCCGCGATGCCCAGGGGCGGCTGATGGTCCCGGCCGTCGCGCTGTGGGCGCTCGTCCCGGGGATCCGCGCGCAGGTCGGGGATGCCCGCCAACGGCTGATCGAGTATCTCGTCGCCAACTTCCACGAGCTCGTCTACGTCTGACGACCCGGCCGGTCCGGGCCCCGCTGCCGGGCCTCCGACCGCGGCATCGCCGGTGGCCGATGCGCTTCGGGACGCGCACGCGCCGCACGCGGTCGGGGAGCGGCCTCGCTCGACTCGCTCGCGGGTCGTCGTCGCGCTCCGGCTCGTCCATCCCTTCCCGTCGCTGCTCGACGGCGTCGTCGTGGTCATGGTCGCAACCGTGGCGGGCGGCGACGTCGGCACGGCGCTCGCCCTCGGTGCGTCGATGACGCTCCTCCAGTTCGCCATCGGCGCCGTCAACGACCTGATCGACGCCCCGGCGGACGCCGCGGGCCACAAGCCGGGCAAGCCGATCGCCGAGGGCATCGTGACGCGGGACGCGGCGCGCGTGGTTGCCGCCGCGTGTGCGGCCGGGGGCCTCCTCCTCTCACTCGTCGGCGGCCCGGGCCTCGCGGTGCTCGCGCTCGCGGTGCTGGGGATCGGCCTCGCCTACGACCGCTGGGCGAAGGGCACGACGCTGTCGTGGCTGCCGTTCGCCGTCGGCATCCCGCTGTTGCCGGTCTTCGGCTGGTATGGGGCGGCCGGGACCCTGCCCGGGCTGTTCGTCGTCCTCGTGCCGGCGGCCGCCAATGCCGGGTCCGCCCTGGCGATCGCCAACGCCACCGTCGACGCCGAGCGCGACGCCGAGGCGGGGCAGCGCTCCATCGCGCTCGCGCTCGGGCCGGGCCGGGCCGCGTGGCTGGTCCTCGTCCTGCATGGGGTCGTCGCAGTGCTGGCGGTCGCGACCGCCGCGCTCCTCGGGTCGCCGGCGGGGTGGGTCGTCGCCGTCCTCCTGGCGACGCTGGCTCCGCTCGGGGGCGCCGTCCTCGGGATCGTCGCGAGCGGCCGGGACGGGCCGAATCTCAAGGAGCTCGCCTGGGAGATCCAGGCCGTGGGGACGGGGCTGCTCGCGGTCGCGTGGCTCGCGGCCCTCGGGGCGTCGTCCGGTACGACGCCGGCCTGAGCGTCTTCGAACGGCGAGGGGTCCGGCGCGGCGGTGCGCGCGGGCACAGACCCTTCGTCCGGGGCGGGTCGTGGCCGGAAGGTACGCCTAACGGCGACGATCGCAGGGCCGTTACCCTTCACGTCAGCACCAGCTCGAGGAAACCCGCCGCATGACCCAAGCCCTGCTCCGCCGATTCCGTGGGATCGGCATCGCGCTCGTCGTGCTTGCCCTGTCGGCCGGCGCCGTCTTCGCGGCCGCCCCGTCGCTCCATCCGGCGTCGAGCCCGACGGCGGAGGAGCCGACGGAGACCCCCGAGCCGACCGAGACGCCCGAGGCCACCGACACGCCCGACGAGACGGAGGCGCCCGAGCCGACCGAGACGCCCGAGGCGACCGAGACGCCCGAGGCCACGGACGCGCCCGACGCGAACGAGCCGGACGCGACCGACGGGGCGGCGGGCGAGGATACCCATGGTGCGCTCGTGTCGGCCGCGGCGCAGATGGAGACTCCCGCAGGGTTCGCGAACCACGGTGCCTTCGTGTCGTGCGTTGCGCATCTGCAGGACGCGAGCGTGGCGACGATCGACTGGACGACGGTCACGCCGGCGTCGTGCGAGGCGGCCGCCGCAGCTCGCAAGCCGGCGAAGACCCAGGACGCCAAGACCCATGGCAACGCCGGCGGCCACGGCAAGAGCGCCGAGCATCGCGCGGCGCACGCGCCGGGGGACTGACCACCGAAGCTTCCGCCTTCGCCCCCGCCCAGTGGGGCGGCAGGAATCATGAAGCCGGCGCCGTCATGGCGCCGGCTTCGTCGTTGTCGACGGGTGGCCCGAGCCGGGCGTGCCGTCAGCTTTCGGTGTCCCCGGTGCGGACCACCGCGATCGCGTTCTCGAGCCTGAGCTTCGCGATCATCAGGTACTTCGCGAGGTTCGCCCGGTCGGTCTGGCCAATGGCGTGGAGGACGTCCGGGTTGCGGATGACGCCGAGGAGGTCCTCCACTGCGTCGTTGAGCTGCTGCTTCGCGACCACCAGGCTGTCGTCACCCGACGGCACCCCGGCGGCCGCGCCGGCCGCCCAGCCGGAGCCATCGTCCTGCGTTGCAGGGTGGCTAGCGGCCGGCTCCTCGACCGGAGCCTCGTCCTCGATGACCTCGCGGGCGGGTCGGCCCTCGATGCGCTCGCGGAGCTTGACGAGCGACAGCTCGTTGCGGGCGACCTGGTCGGCGAGGCGCTTGCGCTTCTTCGGGTCTTGGACCTTCATCAGCTCGTACGCGTGCGACAGCGTGTCCTTGCGCAAAGACACGAGCGCACGGATCTCGTCGGGCGCGTCGGCGAGTCGCAGGCGGTTCTCGAGATAGCCCTTGTCCTTGCCGAGCTTGTCGGCGAGGCGCCGGATGCTGTAGCCGTGCTCGCGGATCATCCGGTCGTACATCGCCGCCTCGTCGAGGGGCGAGATGTCCTCGCGCTGCAGGTTCTCGATGATCGAGATCTCGAGCGCCGTGTCGTCGTCGATGTCCTCGACGAGGGCGGGGATCGTGCTGAGGCCGGCGATCTGCGACGCGCGCCAGCGGCGCTCGCCGGCGATCAGCTGGAAGCGCTGCTCCTCGAGCGGGCGCACGAGGATCGGCTGGAGGACCCCGTGCTCGCGGATGCTGGCGGCGAGCTCCTGCAGCGTCTCCTCGTTGAACGCGAGGCGTGGCTGCTCGGGGTTCGGCTCGATGCGGTCGACGGGAATCACCTTGACGCCGGTGGAGCGGTGGGTCGATTCCGGGGAGAGGAGGCTGACGATCGCGGGCGGCAGCTCACGCTCCTCGGACAGACGGCGGGCGGCGGCGGCGCGGAAGTCAGTTCGTGCCAAGTTCGATGACCTCCCGGGCGAGCTCGCGATAGGTGCGGGCCGCCTCGGACGCCGGCGCGTACGAGGTGATCGGCCGGCCGACCAGCGGCGCCTCACCCAGCTTCACGGTGGTTCGGATGATGGTCGAGAACACGTGGTGGTCCCCGACGACGCGGAGCTCGTCGAGCATGTCCTTGGCCAGGTTGGTGCGCCCGTCGTAGAACGTGGGCAGCAGGCCGAGGATCCGAAGGTCCTGGTTGAGCTTGCGACGGATCGCGTTGATGACCTTGACGAGGTTGTTGAGGCCCTTCATCGCGTAGAACTGCGTCTGGACCGGGATGATGACGCTGTCGGCGGCGACGAGCCCGTTGACGGTCAGCAGCCCGAGGTTCGGTGGGCAGTCGATGAGGGTGTAGTCATACCCGTCCGAGCTGGCGCGCATCGCCTCGCGCAGGATCGACTCGCGGCCGAGCGCGGTGAACAGCTCGCCCTCGGTGCTCGCGAGGTCGATGTGCGCGGGCGCGACGTCGATGCCGGCGACCTCGGTCGGGAGGATGACCTCCTGGAGCGTCGAGCGTCCGTCGGACAACACGTCCGCCATCGACCGCTCGACCGTGTTGAGGTTGATTCCCACGCCGGCCGTGAGATTCGCCTGGGGGTCCATGTCGACGAGCAGGACGCGTCGTCCACCTTCGGCGAGCGCGCCCGCGAGATTGATCGCGGTGGTCGTCTTGCCGACGCCTCCCTTCTGATTGGCGATCGCGATCACGTGCGGCAAGGGCACCACCTCGGAAACCAGCGTGGCCGGGCGACAGGGCCGGCGAGTGACGGGGACGCTCCGCGCATGCTACCGCGCGCCGAACGTCAGCGGACGCTGCCGGTTGTCCACAGATCACCCAAGTTGTGCACCGTTCTGTGGATATCCGCGGCCACCGGCGACGGCGCGGACGCGATTCGAAATGCACTTGCAACGCGCTGGACGCGGGCAGACAACAGTTCACGCGCGCCGTCGCGCGCCCGCACGCGAGGCCGCGGCGCGAATTGCGGGCCCTATGATGGCGACGCCCCGGTCAGCCACGAGCACGTCGTGACGCGGCGTGCGACGACGCGGAGGACGCCGAGGTCGTGACCAGCAACGCGGAACGGATCGCGCGGCTCGAGGACATGCGTCGCGAGGCGGAGCAGGGCGGGGGAGCGGCGCGCGCCGAACGTCAGCACGCGATGGGCAAGCTGACCGCACGCGAACGGCTGGACCTGCTGCTGGATGCCGGATCGTTCACCGAGATCGACGCGTTCGTGACGCATCGCACGTCGGGCTTCGGGATGGAAGGCCAGCGGATTCTCGGTGATGGCGTGATCACCGGTCACGGCACGATCGATGGCCGGCTGGTGTTCGTCTTCTCGCAGGACTTCACGGTCTTCGGCGGATCGCTGTCCGAGGCGTACGCCGAGAAGATCTGCAAGGTGATGGACCTCGCGATGAAGGTCGGCGCGCCGGTGGTCGGGCTCAACGACTCCGGCGGTGCACGAATCCAGGAGGGGGTCGCATCGCTCGGCGGCTACGCGGAGATCTTTCTCCGCAACGTGCTCGCGTCGGGCGTCGTTCCCCAGATCTCGGTGATCCTCGGGCCGTGCGCCGGCGGCGCGGTCTACTCCCCGGCGATGACCGACTTCACGGTCATGGTCGAAGGCACGAGCTACATGTTCGTCACGGGTCCCAACGTCGTGAAGGCGGTGACGCACGAGGCCATCGACGCCGAGTCGCTCGGCGGCGCATCGGTGCACACCGGTCGCAGCGGCGTCGCGCATCTCGCGGCGCGCGACGAGGCGCAAGCGATGGACCAGGTGCGCCAACTGCTCGCGCACCTGCCGCCGAACAACCTCGGCGACGCGCCGATCGCGGCCAACAGCGATCCCGCCGACCGCATGGACCCGGAGCTGGACGAGCTGATCCCCGACGAGCCGCACCGCCCATACGACATGCACGACGTCCTCCGACGCGTGGTCGACGACGGCGAGTTCCTGGAGCTGCAGCCCGCATGGGCGGGGAACATCCTCGTCGGCTTCGCGCGGCTCGGAGGTCGCGCGGTCGGCGTCGTCGCGCAACAGCCGTCGGTGCTCGCCGGTGCGCTCGACATCGACGCGTCGGTGAAGGCGGCCCGCTTCGTCCGGACGTGCGACGCGTTCAATGTCCCGCTGGTCACGTTCGTCGACGTCCCCGGGTTCCTGCCTGGCGTCGCGCAGGAGCACGGCGGAATCATCCGCCACGGTGCGAAGCTCCTCTACGCGTATTGCGAGGCGACGGTGCCGAAGGTCACCGTCATCACCCGCAAGGCGTATGGCGGCGCGTACGACGTCATGAGCAGCAAGCACATCCGGGGCGACATGAACTTCGCGTGGCCATCGGCGGAGATCGCGGTCATGGGTGCGGAGGGGGCGGTCAACATCATCTTCCGCGACGCGATCGCCGGCGCGGGCGACGGCAGTGCCGAGCGCGCGCGGCTCGTCCGCGAGTACGAGGCCGAGTTCTCGAACCCGTACATCGCTGCGTCGCGCGGCTACATCGACGAGGTCATCGTGCCGCGCGAGACGCGGCCGCGGTTGATCCGCGCTCTCGAGGTCCTCGCCGACAAGCGCGACACGAACCCTCGAAAGAAGCATGGCAACATCCCGCTCTGACGGCGGCGCGTCTTTGCGCAAGGACAGGCCGTTCGGACGGGTGTTGATCGCGAACCGCGGCGAGATCGCGGTGCGAATCATCCGCGCATGTCGTGACCTCGGCGTCGAAACCGTCGCGGTGTACAGCGATGCCGATGCGACGTCGGCGCACGTGCAGCTCGCAGACCAGGCGGTTCGGCTTGGACCCCCGCCGCCGACGGACAGCTATCTGCGGATCGACGCGGTCGTGGATGCGGCGCGCGCGACAGGCGCCGACGCGATCCATCCGGGGTACGGCTTCCTCGCGGAGCGGGCCGCGTTCGCTCGCGCGGTCGAGGACGCGGGCCTCGTGTTCGTCGGTCCATCGTCCTCGGCGATCGAGGCGCTCGGTGACAAGCTCAACGCGCGGCGGCTCGCGGCGCGCGTCGGCGTGCCGCATGTGCCCGGCACCCTCGAGCCCGCGCCGGTCGATCGGCCCGACGAAATCGACGCGATCGTCGCGACCGCGCGAGCGATCGGATTTCCGCTGCTCGTCAAGGCGGCCGCCGGCGGCGGTGGGCGCGGCATGCGGCGGGTCGAGCGCGAGGCCGAGCTGCCCGCGGCGCTCGCGTCCGGCTCGGCGGAGGCGCGGTCGGCATTCGGGGACGGTTCGGTGTACCTCGAGCGCGAGATCCTGCCGGCTCGTCACGTCGAGGTCCAGCTGCTCGCCGATTCCTCCGGTCGAGTGGTCGCGCTCGGGGAGCGCGACTGCTCGCTGCAGCGTCGGCACCAGAAGATCCTCGAGGAGTCGCCGTCGCCCGCGGTCGATCCCGAGCTGCGGGCGCGGCTGGGCGGCGCGGCCCTGGCAGTCGCCGGCGCGGCCGGCTACGCAGGTGCCGGCACCGTCGAGTTCCTGCTCGACCCGGCGTCGGGCGAGTGGTGGTTCCTGGAGCTGAACGCACGCCTGCAGGTGGAGCACCCGGTCACTGAGGCGGTCACCGGACTCGACCTGGTGCGGTCGCAGATCGAGATCGCCGGCGGTCGGCCGCTGGAGCTCGACCAGGAGGACGTGCGGCTCACCGGGCACGCCATCGAGGCACGGCTGTACGCCGAGGATCCCGTGGCGGGGTTCCTGCCGGCGGCGGGGACGCTGGCCCGGTTCGAGCTGCCGGTGTGGCCCGGGGTTCGGGTCGACACCGCCGCGCGGGAGGGCGACGAGGTGGGGTTGCGATACGACCCGCTGCTGGCGAAGGTGATCGCGCATG
>JAICUI010000002.1 GCA_025935925.1 Chloroflexota bacterium | reverse complement strand
TGAACCGAGGACGTCAGTCGGGAGAGGGGGAGCTGGCTGGCGCGCCAGGATTCGAACCTGGAACCCCCTGATCCAGAGTCAGGTGCCATACCGTTAGGCCACGCGCCAACGCGGGCCGCATTCTACCACCGGGTCCCGTCGCGCTCGTTCCGAACGAAGCCTGGCCGCACCCCGTGAGTGGCACGCGCCGCGGCGCTCAGGCCGGGAGCGCGAGCACCTCCCGCTGGTGCGCCGAGCGGGCGATCCCGCCGTCGAGTGCCTCGGCGAGGATTGCCGACAGCTGGTCCCATTCGATCAGGAACGCGTCGTGGCCCTTCATCGTGGCGATCTCCCGGTATGCGACCTGGACGTCCGCCTCGGCCGCATCCGCGAGCAGCGCCTTGACCTGGACGGGGCCGTACAGGATGTCGCCGGTGACGCCGACGCCGGTCAGTCCGGTGCCCGCCGCCGCGAGGGCGCGCAGCGCCGCGACGGCGCCGCCCCGGCCGCGACCGATGTCGTGCGAGTCGATGACCCGCGCGAGCACCCGGTACGTGTCCGGGTCGAAGCGCTCGAGGAGCTTGACGCCCTGGTGGTCGAGGTAGGACGAGATCGCGAACCGGCCGTCCTCCTGGAGGCCGCGGCCGAACCGCGTCTCGAAGTCGGCCTCGGAGCGGTACGTCGTCATCGCGAGCTGCCGGGCGAGCGCGAGGCCCTCGGACCCGAGCCGGTCGATGAGCTCGAGCTGGATATGGTTCCAGCCGAGCGCCATCGGCCCCGTGGCGGACGGCGATGCGATCGCGGCGACTTGGCCGACCCGGGCCGGCCGCTCCACGCCGACCTCGAGTGCGATCATCCCGCCCATCGAGCCGCCGCTGACGAGGGCGAACGACTCGATGCCCAGGCGGTCGGCGACCGCCCAGATGACGCGAGCCTCATCGCGAGCCGTCGGCTGCGGGAACCGCGCCCCCCACGCCAGCCCGGTGGACGGGTCGATGGACGTCGGCCCGGTGGAGCCGTAGCAGCCGCCGAGCAGGTTGACGCACAGGACGCCGACGCGGTCGGTGTCGAGCGCCCTGCCCGGCCCGATGAGCGGCGTCCACCAGTCGCCCGCGGCGTCCGCGGACCCGGTCAGCGCATGGACCACGACGACCTGCGGGGCGTCTGGCCCCGAGCCGTCGTGGCGGTACGCGATCCTGACCGGCAGCGTGTCGCCGGACTCGAGGCGGAATGCCCCGAGCTCGACGACCTCGATCCGCCCGGTGCCCGTCGGTGGCCGGGCGTCGAGCGGGTGGGGATGGTGGCCGTTCGCAGCCACGTGGAACGCTCCCGGGAGGCCGGAGCCTCCCGGGTTGCGCGCTTCGTTCGGGGCCATGGCCGGCCTCAGCCGACCAGGACCGGCTCCACCGAGGACGTCGTCGCGGCGCGAAGGGCCTGGTCCAGGTCCGCGAGGATGTCGTCGATGTGCTCGACGCCCACCGACAGCCGGACGAGGTCCGGCGTCACGCCCGTGGACTGCTGCTCCTCCGGGCTGAGCTGCTGGTGGGTCGTGCTGGCCGGGTGGATCACGAGGCTCTTCGCATCGCCCACGTTCGCGAGCAGGCTGAAGAGCTTCACGCTGTCGATCAGCCTCCGGCCGGCATCGGCGCCGCCCTTGATGCCGAACGTCACGAGGCCGCCGAAGCCGCCCTTGAGGTCGCGCCTCGCGATCTCGTACGACGGGTGCGACTGCAGCCCCGGGTAGCTGACCCACTCGATCTCGGGGCGATCCTGGAGCCACTGCGCCACCCTGAGGGCGTTCTCGCTGTGGCGGTCGATCCGCAGCGGGAGCGTCTCGAGGCCCTGGATCAGCTGCCAGGCGTTGAACGGGCTGAGCGCGGCGCCGATGTCGCGCAGGCCCTGGACGCGGAGCTTGAGGATGAACGCGAGCGGGCCGAAGGCGTTCGTGTAGCTGACGCCGTGGTAGCTCGGGTCCGGGTCGACGAAGTCCTCCTTGAACCGCGGCGAGGCGGCCCAGTCGAACTTGCCCGAGTCCACGACCACGCCGCCGATCACCGTCCCGTGGCCGCCGATCCACTTCGTGGCGGAGTGCAGGACGATGTCCGCGCCGAGGTCGATCGGGCGGGCGATGAGCGGGGCACAGGTGTTGTCGACGATGAGCGGCACGCCGTGCCGATGGGCGATCTCGGAGATCGCGGGGATGTCGGCGACGTCGAGCCGCGGGTTGCCGATGGTCTCGAGATACACGGCCCGCGTGTCGTCGTCGATCGCCGCCTCGTAGTTCGCCGGGTCGGACCCGTCGACGAACTTCACGGTGATCCCGAGCTTGGGCAGCGTGTAGTGGAACAGGTTGTAGGTGCCGCCGTAGAGGCTCGAGCTCGAGACGATGTTCTGGCCCTGGCGGGCGAGGTTCAGGATCGTCAGGGTCTCGGCCGCCTGGCCCGACGCGAGCCCGAGGGCGCCGACGCCGCCTTCGATCGCGGCGACGCGCTCCTCGAACACGCCCGTGGTCGGGTTCATGATCCGGGTATAGATGTTCCCGAACTCCTGGAGCCCGAACAGGCGCGCGGCGTGCGCGGCATCGTCGAACACGTAGCTGGTCGTGGCGTAGATCGGGACGGCGCGGGCGTGCGTCGTGGGATCCGGGGCCTGGCCGGCGTGGAGCGCCTTGGTCTCCGGGCGCAGCTCGCCGAGGGCGTCGGGGTTGAAGCTCATCGCTGGTGGTCTCCGTGGGTAGCGGTCGTCGGGCGGATCGCCCGTGGGCATGGCGGTCGGTCGGCCCCGTGGGACTGGCTCGGCGGCTACCCGTCGCTTGGTCCGGAGAACAGAAGAGCCGCGAACCCTCGTGGTTCGCGGCCCCGGGACCTCGGCTCCGAGATCCCCGCTGTCACGTGCTGCTGGTCAGCGCGGGGAGAGCTCGGCGCCCGTCTCCGAACGACGGGGCCGCCCACGCATACACATCAGCCAGCTGACAGAGGTGTGAGTCATCAGGTGGACGAGGATGGGGGACCCGGGTCGAGCGCGTCAACCCCTCGTTGCCTCCGCAACCGAAACGCAACCCCGCCGTCAGCGTTGTCCCGGACTGCGGTGCCGCCGCGCACCAGGTCTCGGATCGTCGACGTTTACAGCACTTGACGGGATGTGCATCCTGCCCCAATTGCGCGGTGGTCGCCGCGCGTCCGGGCGCCGACCGCCCTGCACGGTCCCGCCCGAGGGCAGTGGAGGAACGGTCATGGCCAGCGCCAAACGCCTCACGCTCGCCATCGGACTTGGCGCCATCGCGGCCATCGCCCTGCCGGCGGCGGTCCTCGCCGCGCCGCCGCAGCACACGCGCGTCGACCGGCCGCCGCTCGAGCTTCCTGCCGAGGTGTGCGGGTTCCCGGTCGAGCTGTCCAACCCGACGAACCGGGTCCTGGACACGACGTACGCGCCGCACCGGGACGGCAGCTCGATCTTCCGGGAGCGCGGGATGGCGGCGTCGCGGGCGACGAATCTCGACACCGGCGCGACGCTGGATCGCAATGGCGGGTCCGCGCTGGCCTACGACTTCGCGGCCGACGGATCCGTCGTGGTCCAGGCGACCGGCCTCGTGTTCGCGTGGTACCTGCCCGGTGACGAGTCGACGCTCGGCGCGGGACTGTGGCTGGTCAACGGTCGTGTCGTCGAGACGTACGCCGCCGATGGCTCGTTCATCTCGGGCACGTTCTCCGGGACCGCGATCGACGCCTGCGCCGCGATCTCGGGCTGACGCGTCAATCGACGAGCCCGCCGGGGTGACCGGCGGGCTCGGTTCGCGAGGGTGAAGGCGGCTCAGCCGCCGGTCGCCGGTGCCGGGCTCGCGCTCGCGTCTGGCTGCGTCCACCGCTGGTGCGGACCGCCGAAGCCGAAGCCGCGACCCCGACCGGCGCCGAGGAACCCGGGAAACAGCTCGCGACCCAGCTCGCGCAGCTCGTCGACCGTGATCTTGCCGTCGCTCATCAGGCCGGTGAGCTGGCGCAGGGGGCTGTCCGCCGGGAGCTGGTCCAGCTCGTCCTGGGTGATCTGGCCGTCGGACAGGAACTGCCGGACCTGATCGCGCTGCGCTTGGAGCGCCTTCCGGTCGGCCTGTCGCTGCTGGCCGCGTGCGTCCCGCTCCGCCTTGACGCCGTCGAGGACGGCCTGCTTCTGCGCGGCGGTGATCGTGCCGTTCGCGACCAGCTTGTCGAGGGCCGCGTCGAGCGCCGTGTCGTCGAACGACGGCAACCCCTTCGCACCGCCCGACGGGCCAGTCCCCGGGGCCGCCGTCGCGCCGGGCGTGGGCACGGGAGCGGTCGTCGCCGTCGGGCTCGCGGTCTCCTCGGCCGGCGCACCGGGGCTCGAGCCAGCCGCCGGCGAGGCCGACGTCGCGAGGACGGCTCCGGCCGCGCCGACGAGCAGGACGACGACGAGCGGCACGACGACGGTGCTGGGATGGAGCTTCACGATGGCCTCCGGTGCGCGGCGAATGACCAGAGCCTAGGCGGGATCGGCTGTCGGCGCACCGTGCGCGGGCTGTGAAGGCGCTGTGAGTGGGAGGCGGACGCCGAACGTGGCGCCGCCGCCGATCGTCGGCTCGTGCCACAGCCGGCCACCGTGCGCCTGGACGATGGATGCCACGATCGACAGGCCGAGCCCGGTCCCGCCGCGGTCTCGCGACCGCCCCGCATCGGCGCGATAGAAGCGATCGAACACCCGCGCGGACGAGGCCGGATCGATGCCCGTGCCATGGTCGACCACCCGGAGCTCCGCGTCGCCGTCCGCGGGGATCGTCCGCAGGAGCACCTCGAGCGGCGTCGAGACGGGCGTGTGGACGCGCACGTTCGCGACGAGGTTCGTCACGACCTGCCGGAGCCGGTCCTCGTCGCCCGCGACCACGACATGGTCCTCCACCGCCGTCGCGACGGGCCGCGCAGCGTCCACCGCCCGCAGGTCGGTGACCGCATCGCCGACGACGCGCGACAGATCGACCGGTTCCTGGCGGACCGCGCGGCCGGCGTCGAGGCGGGCTAGGAGCAGCAGGTCCTCCACGAGGCCCGTCATGCGCCGGCTCTCCGCGCCGATCCTGTCCATCGCGCGATCCAGCGCCGCGGCGTCCGCGAGGCCGCCGGCCCGATAGAGCTCCGCGTACCCGCGGATGGCCGTCAGCGGCGTTCGGAGCTCGTGCGATGCGTCGGCCGCGAACCGGCGCAGCCGTTCCTCGGACCGGGCGACGGCCTCCAGCGCCCGCTGCTGCTCGCCGAACGCACGCTGGATCTCGTCGAGCATGGCGTCGAACGCGGCACCCAGCCGGCCGACCTCCGTGTCGTCGTGCGCGACGCCGGCGCGATCCGACAGGTCGCCGCCCGCGATGCGCACCGCGGAACCGGCGATCCGCTCGAGCGGGAGCAGCCCGTGGCGGATCACGAGCCACCCGACTGCGAGCATCGCCGCCATCACGAGCGCGCCGACGGCGACCAGCGTCCGCACGAGGGCGGTCTGGGCCGCGTCGACGCCCGTGAGCGGCGCCGCCACGGCCACGATGGCGTTCGGACGGTCGCCCATCCCGACCAGCACCCGGTACTCGACGGAGCCATCGGCGGAGGGCACCTGGGAAATGGTGCCGTACGCGTCGCGCGGGATCCCGGCCGGGTAGCTCGGCAGCGCCGGCAGGGGATCCGGGTCGCTGGCGAAGCCGGACGGGAACGAGCGGACGACGCGGCCCTGCCGGTCCAGCTGCATGACCGCGAGCCGTCGCCCGGCGTCCTGGTCCGTCGCGGTCAGGTCCGCGAGCCGCTGGAACCGGGTCTGGCCGCCCGCGGCCGCCTGCAGCTCGCGGTCGACCCGCTCGATCAGGCTCTGGCGCGTCAGGCCGACGACGAGCACGCCCGCCACGACCAGTGCGGCCGTCATGAGCACCGCGAGCGCGAGAAGGAGCCGGCTCCGGAGGCTCATCGCGGGGACGAGGCGGCGGCCGGCCATGGCTCAGGCCGCCGCGTCGTCGGCACGCAGCACGTACCCGAACCCACGAACGGTCCGGAGCAGCCGCGGCTCCGGGTCGTCCAGCTTGCGACGCAGGTAGCTGACGTATGTCTCGACGACGTTGTCCTCGCCGTTGAAGTCGTACTGCCAGACGTGGTCGAGGATCTGCTGCTTCGACAGGACCCGCTCCGGGTTGAGCAGGAAGTAGCGCAGCAGCCGGAACTCGGTGGGGGAGAGCAGGACCTCGCGGCCGGCGCGCCGGACCTGGTGCCGGTCCTCGTCCATCTCGAGGTCGCGATAGCGCAGGCGCGAGGCGCCGTCGCCCTCGTCGCCGCGGACCCGTCGAAGGAGGGCCGAGATGCGGAGCGTCAGCTCCTCCAGCGAGAACGGCTTGGTGACGTAGTCATCGCCGCCGCGGACGAAGCCCGTGATGCGCTCGTCCGCCGTGTCGCGCGCGGAGAGGAAGATCACCGGGACGAAGTCGCGCGCGGCGCGCAGCCGGCGGCAGACCTCGAAGCCGTCGATGTCCGGGAGCATCACGTCGAGCACCACGAGGTCCGGGGCCGCGCTCGCGGCGGCGTCGAGCGCCGCGAGCCCGCTGGCGGCCGTCGAGACGTGGTAGCCGAGGTACCGCAGGGCGGTCGAGAGCAGATCGGTGATCGACGGCTCGTCGTCGACGACGAGGACGTGGCCGGAGGCGCGCATGGCGCCATGTGGCGCCTCGAACCTGAGAGGTTGCTGTGAGAACGCCGGGAACCGCGCGCGAACGGGTCGCGCGGCGAGGCATGATCGACCGATGTCCGAGCCGATCGCCCTGCCGGCCTCGTTCCGTGCCTACGTCGTCGAGAGGCGCGACGACGAGCTCCGACGCGGCCTGACGACGTTCTCCGCGGAGGACCTGCCGCCGGGCGAGGTCGCGATCGCCGTCGAATGGTCGAGCGTCAACTTCAAGGACGGCCTCGCGGCGCGCGCCGACGGGAAGGTCGCGCGGGTCTATCCGCTCGTTCCCGGGATCGACCTCGCCGGGCGCGTCCTCGTGTCCGGCGACCCCGCGATCGCGCCCGGGGCCGCCGTGATCGCCCACGGCTACGACATCGGCACCTCGCGCCACGGCGGGTTCGCGGAGGTCGCGCGCGTGCCGGCGGGCTGGGTCGTGCCGCTGCCCGAGGGCCTGACGGAGCGCGACGCGATGGCGATCGGGACGGCGGGCTTCACCGCCGGCATGAGCGTCGCGGCGCTCGAGGAGCGGGGGCTGGCGCCGGGCGACGGGCCGGTGCTCGTCACGGGCGCGTCGGGCGGGGTCGGGTCGGCCGCCGTCGCGATCCTCGCCTCGCGCGGCCACGAGGTGTGGGCCGCGACCGGCAAGCCCGAGGAGCACGCCCGGCTGCGTGACCTCGGCGCCGTGGGGTTCCTGTCGCGCGACGAGGCCGGCGGCCCCGGCCGCCCGCTGGAGTCGGCGCGCTGGGCGGGCGCGGTCGACACGGTCGGCGCCGCGACGCTGCCCTACGTGCTCCGGACGCTGCGCATCGGCGCGGCCGTCGCGTCGTCGGGGAACGCCGGTGGCGCGGAGCTCGTGACGACCGTCCTGCCGTTCATCCTGCGCGGCGTGGCACTGCTCGGAATGGACTCGGCGAACCTCGCGATCGAGCCGCGCCGGGCGCTGTGGCGGCGGCTCGCCACGGACCTCCTGCCGCGCGGCATCGACGACGGGATCACGGAGGTGGACCTCGATGGGCTCGAGGCCGCGCTGGACGCGATCGTCGCGGGCGAGGCGCGGGGCCGCTGGGTGGTGCGCGTCGGCGGGTAGCTCGGCGCGCCTCCGCCCTCGCTACGGCGTCGCCTCGACCTCGAGCTCGCCACGGAGCTGCGCGACCCCGCGCTCGATCGGCTCCCGGGCGGCGGCGGCCGGGAAGGGCGCGAGGGCGATCGCGGAGTCGAGGTCGAGCTCGCCGGCGTCGACCCGTGACGCCAGCGACGCGATCGACCGGAACGCCTCGAGCTGCGACCGGACGAAGCCGAGGCCCGCGTGGTCACCGTGGCCAGGGACGACGACGGTCCGCTCGCCGACCATCGCGAGCATCGCCTCGACGGTCGCCGGCCAGTCCATCGGGTAGCCGTCGCCGAAGAACGGCGGCGCCCCGTTCTCGAGCAGGTCGCCCGCGCACAGGACGTCGGCGTCCGGGATCGACACGACGATGTCGTTGTCTGTGTGGCCGCGGCCGAGGTAGGCGAGCCGGATCTCGCGGCCGCCGAGGTCGACGGTGGCCGTGTCCGAGAACAGCTGGTCCGGCGGATCGAGGACCACCTCGGTGAGCTCCGGCGCGAGCTCGGCGACCTGCGCGCGCACGGCCGCGAGCTGCTGCTCGCCCGTCGACTCGATCATGACCTTGCATCGCTCGTGGCCCCAGATCGGCGCGGGCCGGAGCTGCGCGTTGCCGAAGACGTGGTCGTAGTGGCCGTGCGTGTTGACGACGACCGTCACGGGGCCGGCGCCCAGGGTGCGGAGGTCGTCGAGGATCTCCCGCGCCTGCGCCGGCGACGACCGCGTGTCGACGAGCAGCACCTCGCCGCCGTCGCCGAGGACCGCGACAATGTCCTGGTCGTAGAACCGGTAGCGCCGGACGAAGACCCGGTCGCCAACCTCGGTCCAGGGGTCGTCGCCGCGTGCGGTCGTCACGCACAGGATCGTAGCGACTGCCCGCGCCGACCGACTAGGCTGCACGCGTGGAGCGAACCCCGACCGCCGACCTCGTCGCGGACCTGCTCACGCATTCGCTCGGGACGGCGCAGATGGCCGACGGGACGACGCTGCGGACCCTCCACTGGGAGCCCGCAACGGCGCCGTGGGCGCTGGCCGAGATCGTCCACGGCCTCGGCGAGCACGGCGGCCGGTACGAGACCGTCGCCTCGGCGCTGACCGCCGCGGGGATCGACACCTGGTCCTACGACCACCGCGGCAACGGGGGCTCCGGCGGCCGCCGCGGCCACGTCGACCGATGGACGACCCTCCACGACGACCTCGAGGCGCGGATCGACGCGGTCCGCGGGACCCGGCGCGGCCTCCCGCTCGTGCTGTGGGGCCACTCGCTCGGCGGCCTCATCGCTTGCGGCTACGTCCTGTCCGGCCGCGACTGCCCGCTGCCCGATGCCCTCGTGCTGTCGGCACCGGCCCTCGACGACGACGTCGCGCGCTGGAAGCGCGCGATCGCACCCGCGGCGGCCCGGATCCTGCCGCGCATGCGCGTGCCGCACGGGCTGCCCGCCGGCGGCCTGTCGCGCGACCCGGCCGTGGAAGCGAGGGCGGCGGCGGACCCGCTGACGGCGACGAGCTCGACCACGCGGTTCGGAGCGGAGGCGTTCGCCGAGCAACAGCGGCTCCGTGCGGTGCTCGCCGGCCTGCGCGCGATGCCCGTCCCCACGTTCGTCTTCCATGGCGCCGCCGACCCGATCGTGCCCGTCCGCGCTTCGGCGGTCTTCGACGGGCTCGAGAACGCGACGCGGGTCGTGTGGGACGGGCTGCGCCACGAGACGCACCACGAGCCGGAGCACGACGATGTCCTCGCGACGGTCGTCGACTGGCTGCGCGCGACGATCCCGGGCGCACCCGGGGTGTAGACTCGGCGGACAACCGCATATCCGCCTCCGGGGAGCGCGAACGCGCTGAGAGTGTGGCTCGGCCACAGACCCGCGGAACCTGATCCGGTTCGTACCGGTGTAGGAAGCAGGCCCGCTCGATTCGACGCCGTCCCCGTCACGTGGGGCGGCGTTCCTGTTTCGACAGGGGAATCGAGCCACCGTGATTCACCACCCCCGCGCCCCTCGCCGCGCCGCCCGCGCCGCCTCCGTCCTTGCCGCCTGCTCACTCCTCGTCGCGGCGTGTGGCGGCGGGTCGTCCGGTCAGTCGCCGAGCCCGACCGTCGCGGCCACGGACGTCGCGGCCGGGTCGCCCGTCCCGATGTCGCCCCCGCCCTCGTCGAGCCCGGCGACGGCGCTCCCGTCCGGGCCGCCCGCCAAGGTCCGCCTGGCGCTCGACTGGACGCCGAACACGAACCACCTCGGCTTCTACGTCGCGCAGGCCAAGGGCTGGTACCGCGACGCGAACATCGACTTCGAGATCCTGCCCTACGGGACGACGGCTCCCGAGTCGATCCTCGCCGCGCACCAGGCCGAATGCGGGATCAGCTTCCAGGACGCGCTGACCTTCGCCGCGGCCGCGGGCGCGCCGATCGTGAGCACGATGGCGATCCTCCAGCACACCGCGCAGGACATCGCCGTGCTGGCATCCTCCGCGATCCGGCGCCCGAAGCAGCTGGACGGCAAGACCTACGCCGGGTTCGGCTACCCCAACGAGGTGCCCACGCTCCAGGCGGTGATCCGCCACGACGGCGGCAAGGGCGACTTCGACACCGTCACGCTCGACACCGCCGCCTACGAGGCGCTGTACCAGAAGCGCGCGGACTTCGTGATCACGTTCGCGGCCTGGGAGGGGATCGAGGCGCAGCAGCGCGGGATCGACCTGCGGACGTTCCGGTTCACCGAATACGGCTTCCCCGACTTCTACCAGGTCGTCCTGGCGTGCGACCGCGAGTGGCTGGCGCGCGAGCCGCAGGTCGCGAAGGCGTTCGTCGGCGCGACCGTCCGCGGGTTCCAGCTCGCGGCGCAGGATCCCGACCAGGCGGCGCAGATCCTGATCGCCCAGAACCCGGGCGTGTTCGACTCGAACCCCGCCCTCCCGAAGGCGTCCGCCGAGTACCTCGCCCAGCAGCGGCTGCTCGTCGACGGCAACGGGAAGGTGGGGACGCAGACGCTCGACGAGTGGACCGGCTACTCGAGCTTCCTGTACGACCAGGGCCTGCTCGTCGACGCGAACGGGAAGGCGCTGGCGGCGCCACCTGACTACGCCTCGCTGTTCACCGACGACTTCCTGCCGGCGGCGCCGTGACGGCTCGCGCACGCGGGTGGGTGCCGCCGCTCGCGCTGATCGGCGTGCTTCTGGTCGCGTGGGAGGCGTACGTCCGCGCCGCCGGTGTGTCGCCGGTTGTGTTGCCCGCACCATCGCGGATCGCCGGCGCGTTGTGGGAGTACCGCGCCGACGCGGTTCGGCACGCGGTCCCGACGCTGCTCGAGACGGTCCTCGGGTTCGCGATCGCGGTGGTGCTGGCGATCGCCGCAGCCTCGGCGATGGACCGCGTGCGGGTCGTGCGGCGCGCCGTGGAGCCGATCCTCGTGACGTCCCAGACGATCCCGGTGGTCGCGCTGGCACCGCTGTTCCTGCTGTGGTTCGGGTTCGGGCTCGCGCCAAAAGTGCTGGTGGTCGTGCTGGTGACGTTCTTCCCGATCGTCGTCGCGCTGCTCGACGGGTTCCGCAGCGGGAGCCCGGATGCCGAGGCGCTGATGCGCTCGTACGGGGCGACCGACGACCAGGCGTTCCGGCTCCTGCGCTGGCCCCAGGCGCTGCCGTCGTTCTTCGTCGGGTTGCGGATCTCGGTGGTGTACGCGGTCATCGGCGCCGTGTTCGGCGAGTACGTCGGCGCGCGCGAGGGGCTCGGGATCTGGATGCAGCTGAGCCAGAACGCGTTCCGGACCGACCTCGTGTTCGCCGCCATCGTCGTGACGTCGGCGCTGTCGCTGCTGCTGTACTGGCTCGTCGGGATGGCGCGACGGGTCGCGATCCCGTGGGCTCCCGGCGTGCGCCGGGAGCCCGATGTCGAGGTGCGGCCGTTCTGAGCGTCAGCTCGCCCGCTTCGCCGTCCCGATCGCCCACCAGAACATCAGCAGCGCGTTGACCGGGTGGAACGCGGCGATGAACGGCGAGATGACGAGCGCGTGGACGAGCAGCCCCTGGACGAGCAGCAGCCCGGACGTGACGAGCGCGTCGCGCCGCGCGGGTGCCGGGAGGCGCCCCGCGAAGGCCGCGAGGAAGACGACCGTCGAGAGCGCGATGAACACGTGCGCGAACGTCGTGTGGACGAACAGCAGCTGCGGGCCGGCGAACACGTACACGCCGGCGAACAACACCTGGGCGGCGATCGCGACGACGTACGCGCGGGTCGCGTAGCGGAACGTCAGGCTGGCGATCGAGCGCGGGGCGGCGACGGGTCGGGCGAGCGGGACACTGGGCGATGCGAGCACGGCGGCGACTCCTGGGTGATCGGGGACGCGAGACACCCCGATCGTCGACGCCGGGCGCCGGGCCGCCAGCGGGCGAACGACGGCCCCGCGCATCGACGAATGTCGGCCCGCAACCGGCCGTTCGGCGACCGGCCGGCGTGCCATGATCGGCGGCCGAGCGCGCACGCCCGACCGGGATGGCACGAGGAACGCACGTGGCCGATTCGAAGACGATCGTGTTCTTTCCCGAGGGCGCCTACGGCCCGACGAACAACTGCATCGGCATCGGCAACGTCCTGCGCGCGCGCGGCCACCGGGTCGTGTTCATCGTCGAGGAGTCGTTCGCGGGCAATCTCGAGGCCAGGGGGTTCGAGGAGCGGCTGATCCGGCTCGGACCGGCACCCGAGGAGCCGGAGGTCCCCGGGCAGTTCTGGATCGACTTCATCCGCGACACCGCACCGGTCTTCCGCAGGCCCACCATCGAGCAGCTCGGCGACTTCATCGCGCCGACGTTCCAGGCGCTCATCGACGGCGCGAAGTACGCCGAGCCGCGGCTCGCGGAGATCGTGGACGAGCTGGACCCGGCGGTCATCGTCGAGGACAACGTCGTCAGCTTCCCGGCGATCATGTCGACCGGCCGGCCGTGGGTCCGGCTGCTGTCGTGCAACCCGGGCGAGCTCAAGGACCCGGCGGTCCCGCCGTTCTCGTCGGGGTACCCGGCGGCGGATCGGTCGCGCTGGGCGGCCTTCCTCGAGGAGGTCCGGCGGACCCACGCCGACCTGTGGGCCGACTTCGACGCGTTCTGCCGCGAGCGCGGGGCCGGCGGCCTGACGTGGGGCGACCACGGGCCGGATCTCATGCACGAGTCGCCATGGCTCAACGCGTACTCGTACCCGCGCGAGGCGGACTACGAGCGCGCCATGCCCCTCGGTCCGACGTGGCATCAGCTGGACTCGACCGTTCGCGCGCCCGAGGTCGAGTGGTCGCTGCCGGAGCGGCTCGCCTCGCGGCCCGGATCGCTCATCTATCTGTCGCTGGGGTCGCTCGGGTCCGCGGACGTGTCGCTCATGCAGCGGCTCGTCGACCTCCTCGGGCGGACGGACCACCGCGTCATCGTGTCGAAGGGGCCACTCGCCCACGAGATCACGCTCCACGACAACATGACCGGCGAGGGATTCCTGCCGCAGCCGGCGATCCTGCCCCAGGTCGACCTCGTCATCACGCACGGCGGCAACAACACCGTCGTCGAGTCGTTCCACCACGGCAAGCCGATGGTCGTGCTGCCGTTGTTCTGGGACCAGGTCGACAACGCCCAGCGCATCCACGAGACGGGGTTCGGGCGGCGGCTGGCGGCCTATGACTTCGAGGACGGGGAGCTGCTGCGCGCCGTCGACGAGCTGCTCGACGACACCGAGCTCCATTCGCGGATGGCGAAGATCGCGGAGCGGATGCAGGCGTCGGCCGGGACGGCGCGCGCGGCGGACCTCATCGAGCGGGTGGCCGTGACGGGGCAACCGGTGGCGAGGGATGCGGTTCCGGCGCTGCACGGGACGCCGCTCCCGTAACGTTGTCGGGACGATGGCCCGCGAACATCCGCCCGTGCCCGAGGAGCCGTCTGCCGCAGCTCGTAGCCGCCCGAGATGGCCGTGGCTCGTCGCGGTGCTCGCCGTTGCGCTGCTGGCCGTCGGGGTCGCGATCGACCCGGTGGACGTGAACAACCTGGTGTTCGCGGCAATCGTCGCCGCCATCGTCGCCGTGTCCGTCAGCGTCGGCGCCCTGCTCACGTCGCGCGTCCCGGAAAATCCCATCGGACGCCTGATGCTCGCGTCGGCCCTTGCGCTCGCCGCGACGGTGATCGCGCAGTCGGTCGCGGTCGCGGGCGCCGCTCGAGGCGCTCCGCTCGAGCTGATCGCCCTCGCCGCGATCGTGGTCAACACCGCGCTCACGGGCTCGATCGTCGTCGTGCTCGTCGTGATCCCGCTCGTGTTTCCGGACGGAAGGCTCCTCTCGGCGCGCTGGCGGTGGCTGCTCATCCTCATTGCGCTCGCCGTGACGGGATCATTCCTCGCCGAGCTGTTCGGGCAGCGCGACGTCGCGATCGGCGGCGTCCAGAACCCGTTCTACGTTGCGGCGCTGCAACCGCTGCTGGACGTCCTCGATGCGATGGCGTCGTGGACGTCGGTCATCGGGTTCGGTGGTGCCGCGCTCGCCGTGCTCGTCCGGTATCGACGGAGCGACCTCGTGGGGCGCCAGCAGCTCAAGTGGCTGATCGCCGTCGCCGCGGTGGCCGCCGTCGCGTTCCCGGTCGCCTACATCGTCCCCGCCCCGGCGATCAGCCAGGTTGCGTTCATCGTCGGCCTGCTCGCCCTGCTCGCCCTTCCGGTGGCGATCGCGATTGCCGTGCTGCGCTACCGCCTCTACGAGATCGACCGGATCATCAGCCGGACGATCGGATGGGCGGTGGTCACCGGGGTGCTGGCGGCTGCATTCGTCGCGCTGGTCGTGGGGCTCGAGGCGCTGTTCCAGGGCCAGACGCAGGGCGAGACGCTGGCCGTCGCGGCATCGACACTCGCCGCCGTCGGCCTGTTCCAACCGCTGCGTCGGCGCGTGCAGCGCGGCGTGGACCGCCGCTTCGACCGGGGCCGCTACGACGGGCAGCGCACTGCGGACTCCTTCGCCGAGCGGGTGCGGGACGAAGTGGAGCTGGATGCGCTGACCGCGGAGCTGCAACGGACGGTCGAGGCCGCGATCCGGCCCGCGTCCTCCGGGCTGTGGCTGCCGGACCGGCGTCCCGCCGGCTGACCGTCCGTGCCGCGTCCCGGGCCGCCGAGCCGCGCTGGGCGCCGTCAGGGCTGGGGTGAGGCGTCCGACGTTGCGGGAACGGTCGGGGCCGAGTCCGTCGGGACGGGGGTCGGCTGCGGCGTGGGCTCCGGCGTCGGGGGAGGCGTCGGGGCGGGCGTCGGCTCTGGCGTCGGGTTCGGCGTGGGCCGCGGTGTCGGGGCCGGCGTGGGACGAGGCGTCGGCGCGGGCGTGGGGCGAGGCGTCGGCTGAGCCGTCGGTTGCGTCGTCGGACGGGGTCTCGGCGTCGGGGTGGCAGACGGCGTCGGACCTGCCGTGCTCGCCACCGATGGGCTCGTCGGCCGCCCGATGACGATCGTCGGCGCAGCGGGCGCCGTCGGTTGGCCCTCCGGCGCGCCACCGGTCGACGCCGGCGTCACCGTCGCCGTTGCGGCCGGGTGCGTCGACGTCGGCGCGACTGCTGGGCGGCCGGTCGCGGGCGGACTCGGGCTCGCGGCACGAGGTGGCAGCAAGCCCGACGGACGCGCGGGGCGCTCGGTTCCGAGCTCCACCGCCCCGGCGCCGTCGACGGACAGCGGCGCGCCGCCCGTCGGGGCCGGCGTCCTCGAGGCCGCCCCGAGGATCAGCAACGGAATCGCGAGCGCGAGCCCGGCGATCCCGATCGCCGTCCCGATCGCGGGTCCGTTCCGGTGCGGTCGCACCACCCGGATCGGGGCATCGTCGGGCAACGCCAGTCCGGGTCGCGAGACCGGCGGAGGAGGTGGCCGCCCCGCGCGAGGTGACGACCCGCGGATGCCGGCGCCGCCGGGAATCGCCCTGAGGCTGGTCCGACGACCGGCGAGGGCCGGCGTCGGGACGACCTCCGCGGCGGCCACGGAGCCGAGGGCCGACGACCCCGGACCGGCGGGGTCCGCCTTCGGCCACGTGCCGAGTCGCGCGGCCAGCGCAGCCGGTGTCGCGAACCGTCGAGCGGGGTCGGGCGAGAGCGCCCGGGCGACGATCCTGTCGAGACCCGCGGGCAGCGGCCCGACGGCCCGCCCCCCGATCGGGTGGCGCCCGGTGAGCATCGTCGCGAGGAGCGCGCCGAGGGCATAGACATCCCCTGCGCGTGTCGGGCCGCTCGCCGGCTGCTCCGGCGCGACGTACGCGACGGCGTCGAACCCGTCCCCCGGCGCCGTGTCGATCAGCTCGACGCGTCCATCTCGCGCCAGCCGGATCGCGTCCGGCGTGAGCGCACCGTGTCGCGCGCCGCTCTGCTCGGCCTCCGCGAGCGCGGCGGCGACCCGGGTCACGACGTCCACCGACAGCGCCGGCGACAGACGGCCACCACGCGCGAGCAGCTGGGCGAGCGTCGGTCCCTCGGTGACGGGCATGCGTCGAGTCGACCCCGCGCTCGCCTTCGCGGGTGTCCCCCGCACGGAGGCGGGCGTTGCGGGCACATTGCACGCGCCCGTCGCGTGGCGCGAGCCCCGCTGGTGCGGGTGGACGGGCTGCGCCACAATCCCCGGACACACCCCGCGAGCGAGCAGCGAGCCGCGCACATCCCGCGCGATGGAGGCCCCCGTGACCGAGACCCTGAACCGTGTGAAGACCTACCAGCAGTTCATCAACGGCTCGTGGGCCGATTCGGCGTCCGGCGAGACGATCGACGTCGAGAACCCGGCGACGGGCGAGGTCATCGCGGCGGTTCCGTCGTCCGGCCAGGCCGACGTCGACCGGGCGGTCGAAGCCGCGGCGACGGCGTTCGAGAGCTGGTCGCTCACGACGCCCCAGACGCGCAGCCTCGCCCTGCTCAAGATCGCCGACATCATGGACGCGAACGCGGACGAGCTCGGCCGCCTCGAGTCCAGCCAGACCGGCAAGCCCACCGGCGCGGCGATCGACGAGATGAGCGTCTCGTCCGACCTGTTCCGGTTCTTCGCCGGCGCGTGCCGCGTGCCCGACGGCCTTGCCGTCACGGAGTACCTCGAGGGGCACACGTCGATGGTCCGGCGGGATCCCGTGGGCGTCGTGGCCAGCATCGCGCCCTGGAACTACCCGCTGTACATGGCCGCGTGGAAGCTCGGTCCGGCCCTCGCGACCGGCAACACGGTCGTCCTCAAGCCGTCGGCCCGCACGCCGCTCAGCGCGCTCCGGTTCGCGGAGCTCGTCGCCGACGAGCTCCCCGCCGGCGTGCTCAACGTGCTCTCGGGCTCGGGCAGCGCGATGGGCGACATGCTGGTCAGCCATCCCAAGGTCCGGATGGTGTCGATCACCGGCGACACGGTCACCGGCAAGCACATCGCCGAGCTCGCGGCCGGGACGGTCAAGCGGCTCCATCTCGAGCTCGGCGGCAAGGCGCCGGTGATCGTGTTCGACGACGCCGATGCCGACCTCGCCGCGGAGATCATCAAGTCCGCCGGGTACTGGAACAGCGGGCAGGACTGCACGGCGGCGTGCCGCGTCATCGCGGGGCCGCAGATCTTCGACCGCTTCGTGTCCGCGCTGAGCGACCAGGTGAGGTCGATCAAGTGGGGCAACCCCGCGGACGCGGACGACCTCGACATGGGCTCGCTCATCGCCCAGGCGCACGCCGACAAGGTCGAGGGGATGGTCAACCGGGCGCTCGAGGCGAACGCGGAGCTCGTCACGGGCGGCACCCGGCCCGACCGACCGGGCGCCTACTTCGAGCCGACGGTCATCGCCAACCCGGAGCAGGACTCCGAGATCATCCAGGACGAGGTCTTCGGGCCCGTCGTCACGGTCCAGCGCTTCTCGGACGAGGAGCAGGCCGTGCAGTGGGCGAACGACGTCCGTTTCGGCCTCGCGTCGTCGGTGTTCACGGGGTCGATCGGCAAGGCGATGCGGACGGCGCGCCGGCTGCAGTTCGGCACCGTGTGGATCAACGAGCACTTCACGCTGGCGTCGGAGACCCCGCACGGCGGCGTCAAGGAGTCGGGCTACGGCAAGGACGGCTCCAAGTACGCGCTCGAGGACTACACGGTCGTGAAGCACATCACGATCAACACCGGGGTCTGAACGCCCGGCCGGATGGCCAGCGGGAGCGTCGCCTCCGGCCTCGGAGCGATCCGCGGGGCCGTTCGCGGCCTGGACCTCGGGGGACTCGCGTCGCGCCGCTGGTACGCGGCGAAGGGCGAGGTCCCGTCGTCCGTGCACCTGGCGCACGCGTTCGCGCTGGCGCCCGATGCCGTACTGGCGCTCGTGGACGTCGTCTCGGGGGAGCGTGGCGCGCGGCGCGACCGCTATGCCATCCCGTTCGCGCTGCGCGACGGCGTCCTCGGGGAGGCGGTCGAGGGCGACGGCGTGTGGCGCGCGCTGGCGAGCGCGATCGCGGAGGGGCGGACGATCCCCGCGATTGCCGACTCGGGCGCGGGCACGGGCAGACGCGCGACGGGTGATTCCGGCGGCGGACCGGGTCCCGTCGATGCCGCGCTCGTCTGCCGGCCGTCGCCGGGCTTCGCCGATGCGTGGGGCGGCGAGACCGGGACGCTCCGCGAAGCGGAGGAGGCGCCGCTCGGCCGCGACCAGTCGAACACGTCGACGGTGCTCGGCGGGCGGCTGCTGCTCAAGGCGTACCGGCGACTGCAGCCGGGCCTGAACCCCGACCTCGAGCTGACCGCGTACCTGTCGGAGGAGGCCGCGTTCCCGGGCGTGCCGCGCCTCGCCGGCTGGGCGGAGGCGGTCACCCGCGACGGCGGTGTGACGACGATCGCGATGCTCCAGGGCTTCGTCTCCGACGCCGACGACGCGTACGAGCGGACCGCCGGGTTCCTCGCCGAGCTCATTGCAGCGCCCGGGAGCGTGTCGCTCGAGTGGGCGTCCGAGGTCGCCGCGGACCTCGGGACGCTCGTCGCGGGGCTGCATGTCGCCCTCGTGTCGCCGCCCGGCGATGCCCCGGATCTCGCCCCGCGCGCCGCGACACACGACGAGCTCAAGGCGTGGCGGATCGACGCGCACCGGCACCTGAACCTCGCGATCCCTGCGGTCTCGGCGATCGACGCCGAGACCGGCGCGGAGCTGCGCCGCGAGGCATCGGCCATCGCGGCCCGCGTATCACGGTTCGAGGCCGTCGCGACCGCGCCGCTCGTGATGCGGATCCACGCCGACCTCCACCTGGGCCAGGTGATCGTGGGCGACGACGGGTACCGGGTCGTCGACTTCGAGGGCGAGCCGATCCGGCCGATCGAGGAGCGGCGCCGCCCGGACTCGCCGCTGCGCGACGTCGCGTCGATGCTCCGGTCGCTCGATCACGTGGCCCGAAGCGCGCGCCGGCGCGCGGAGCGGCGGCGCGGCGGCCCGATCGACCACCCCGGCGTCGACGTCGATGCCTGGATCGAGCGATCGCGCGAGCGATTCCTGGCCACGTACGCCGCCAGGCTCCGCAGCGCCGCGGCGCCGATCACGCTCGACCTCGACCTGCTCGACGCCTTCGAGGTCGCGAAGGAGGCATACGAGCTCCTGTACGCGGCGACGGTGCTCCCGTCGTGGCTGTGGGCGCCCCGCGAGGGGATGCGCTGGCTGCTCGCGCGCGGCGACCGCGCCTGACCGCGGGCCGCGGTCGCGCCGAGCCGGTCCCTCCCATCGCGGGCGCAAGGTTCGTTGCCGTCCGGTCACTGGCGACGATCAGGCGCCCGTTCTCGCCGCACACCACCGGATGGTGGTGTTGAGTACCGCCGGGCTCCGCGCTCGCCCCGTTGCATCACTGCCCGGTAGTGCAACGGTCCGAATCGGGGCTGTCGCCGCACTCTGCACCACCGCACGGTGGTGCGTGGCGACTGAGCGCGGGCACTCAGCGCCACGAACGAGCTCGTCGTCGCGGGCCGCCGACTCGCGCTGGGACCAAGGTCCGGGGCCCCGATCAGCCGAGCGCCGCGCGCAGCTCCGGGAGGCGGTCCATCGTCGCGGTGTCCCACGGCGTCCGGAACACGAAGACCGGGTGCCGGAAGCCGGCGTCGGCGTACGCCCGCAGGTCCGCCGCGGTCTCCTCGACGGAGCCGCCGGCGTTCATCTGCTTCTCGGTGTCGACCGGCAGGTGACGAGCGGCCCACGTCGCCCACGCCGCGTCCGCCTCGGTGCGCGAGCCCCGCACGACGACGTTCACCGCCACCGTCCGCTCGATCTCGGCTTCGTCTCGGCCGATCGCCGCGCACGCCTGCCGGAGGACGGCATCGGCGGCCGCGACCTTCTCGGGCGTCCCGAACGCGTTCCACTGGTCGGCGAGCCGGGCGACGAGCGGGATCGTCTTCTTCGGACCCGCGCCGCCGAGCAGGATCGGCAGGTGCGGCTGCACCGGCCGCGGCTCGCAGACGGCGTCGTGAAGCCGGTAGTGGGCGCCGTCATGCGTGACCCGCTCGCCGTCGAGGAGGCGCCGGATCACGGCGGTCGCCTCCCCCAGGCGGTCGATCCGCTCGCCGACCCACGGCCCGAACTTCAGGCCGAACGCGTCGTGCTCGCGCTCGAACCAGCCGGCGCCGAGGCCGAGGATGAGCCGCCCGTCGCTGACGTGGTCGACGGTCGCCGCCATCTTCGCGACGAGCCCGGGGTTGCGGAACGTGTTCGCCACGACCATGTGGCCGAGCCTCGCCCGCGACGTGAGCGCGGCCAGCGCCGAGAGCGCGGTCCAGCCCTCGAGCTTGGGATCGGTCCATTGGCCCTCGTCGCACAGCAGGTGGTCGTCGATCCAGATGTCGTCGAACCCGACCGCCTCGGCATGGAGGACGGCATCGCGCAGCTCCGGCCACGTCGTCCGCTGGACCCAGAACGCGGCGCCGAATCGCATCGTCACGCCCGTATCGTAGGAGCGTGGCTGCCTCGCCGGACCTCGCCCGTGCCGCCGTTCCGCAGGACGCACGGGACGCGATCCTCGCGTGGTACGACGCGACGGGCCGGCTCCTCGCGTTCCGGTCGACCGCCGATCCGTACGCGGTCCTCGTCTCGGAGCTCATGGCCCAGCAGACGCAGGCCGCGCGTGCGGCGGAGGCGTGGACGGCGTGGATGGCGCGCTGGCCGACGGTGGCGTCGCTCGCCGCCGCGCCGCTTGCGGACGTGCTTCGTGCGTGGCGCGGCCTCGGCTACAACCGGCGCGCGGTCAACCTGCACCGAGCGGCCGACGCGATCGTCGAGCGGCACGGCGGCGTGGTGCCGTCGTCGATCGAGGCGCTCGAGGCGCTGCCGGGCGTCGGCCCGTACACGGCGCGGGCGGTCGCGGCGATCGCGTTCCGGGTTCCGGTCGGGGCGGTCGACACGAACGTCCGGCGGGTGCTCGGGCGGATCGCCGCCGGCGGACCGGAAGCGGTTCCGGGTCGCGCGATGCAGGTCCTCGCCGACGCCGCCGTCCCGTGCGACCGGCCGGACGCCTGGACGCACGCGCTGATGGATCTCGGCGCGCGGCTGTGCCGGCCGGCGCGCCCGCGCTGCGCGGACTGCCCGGCGATCGCGTGGTGCCGCTACGCGGCCGGGGAGCGTCCGGCCGTGACGGCCGGGTCCGGCGCGGGTCGTCGTCCCGAGCCGAGCTTCCCGTCGACGAACCGTTGGCTCCGGGGCAGGATCCTCGATCGTGCCCGCGGCGCGGACGCCGGCGCGTGGGTCGTGTTCGGGGAGGGGATCGGGACCCACGAGCCTCGCGCCGTGCGCGAGGCCGTCGCGGCGCTCGCATCCGAGGGGCTGCTCGAGGTCCGTGATGCGGCGGGTGACGACGTGGAGGCACGCCTGCCGAGCTGAGGCGCCGCCCCCACGCCGCTGCGGTCCCCGCGCCGGCCGGCGGGCGCGGCACTACCATCGAGCCGCGATGCCCGCCGATGCCCCGGCCACGAGCTGGTCGCCCTACGAGCCGCGTCCCCGTTCGACCGTCGTCGGCGACCTCCGCGTCCTCCGCGGGCTGCGGGGTCCCTGGCAGGACGCGCCCCGCGACATCCTCGTCCACGTGCCGGCGGGCGCGGAGACGTCGGGGCGGCGGTACCCGGTCGTATACCTCCACGATGGCGGCAACCTGTTCGACGAGGCGACGAGCTTCACCGGCGAGTGGCGCGTCGACGAGACGCTGCTCGGCCTGGCGGAGGAGGGGCTCGAGGTCATCGCCGTCGGCATCCCCAACGCGGGCGACCCTGGACGCGGCGCCGAGTACACGCCGTACCGGGCACGGCCCTGGAAGGGCGAGGCGCCCTATCCGAGCGGCATGGGCTCGGCGTACGTGCGGTTCGTGGCGGAGCAGGTGAAGGTGGCGGTGGACGCTGCGCTGCCGACCTGCGTCGACCGACCGTCCACCGGCATCCTCGGCTCGTCGTGGGGCGGGCTGATCAGCCTGTGGGCCGGCGTGGAGCGGGGCGACGTCTTCGGACGGATCGGCGCGATGAGCCCCGCGGTGACCCCCGGCCAGTCGCCGATCTACAGGCGGCTCCGCCGCCTGTCGCCCGTGCCGGAGCGCCTGTACGTCGACATGGGCGACCACGAGGGCTCGTTCGCGCCGACGCCCCGCGAGGACCGGGCATGGTCCAGGGAGGCGATCGTCGCCGCGAGGAATCTGCGGGACGCGGTCGAAGCGTCGGTCCCGATGACCTCCGGCCGTCTTCGGTACGTCGAGGACGCCGGCGGCATCCACCAGGAGTCGGCATGGGCGCGGCGGCTGCCCGACGCGCTGCGGTTCCTGTTCGAGGACCTGGGGTGACCGCGGACCCGTACCGGCTCGAGCGCTTCGTCGAGGCGCAACGCGGCGTCATGGATGGGGTCCTGGCCGAGCTGCGTGCCGGGCGGAAGACCGGCCACTGGATCTGGTTCGTGTTCCCGCAGCTCCGCGGCCTGGGCCGCAGCGAGATGGCCCGCGCCTACGGAATCACCTTGCTCGACGAGGCGCGCGCGTACTTCGCCCACCCGGTCCTCGGCGAGCGCCTCCGTGCGTGCACCGACGCGCTCCTGGCGATCGGCGATGGCCGGACGGCCGAGCAGGTGCTCGGACCCGTCGACGCGATGAAGGTCCGGAGCTCGATGACGCTGTTCCACCGGGCGGCGCCGGACGAGGCACGCTTCGCGGCGGTTCTCGCCCGGTGGTACGGCGGCGCAGCGGACGAGCTGACCGACCAGCTGCTCCGCGAGTGACGGTCCGTCTCCCGGGCACCGGCGGTACGCTTCGGGCGTGCTTCCCAAGCCGATCCCCCTGCCGGCGGACGACCCCGACCTTGCCGGCGCGACGCTCGACGAGCTCGAGGTCCGCTGGGCCGACGCCGCGGCCCGCGCGCCGATCAGCGGCGAGGTGATGACCGGCATCGACCGCCGGGCGCAGGCCCTCGGAACGCCGGGTGATCAGCTGATGGAGCAGGCGGGTGCCGCGGTTGCCGCCGCCGCCCGCGCCCTCGCGGCGTTCAACGCCCGCGAGGACCGCCCGATCCTGATCCTCGCCGGCCCCGGCAACAATGGCGGTGACGGTTTCGTCGCGGCCCGCCGGCTCGCGCAATGGGGAAGTCCCGTGATCGTCGCGCTCATCAGCGCCGACGCCCGGCCCGGCACGAAGGACGCGGCGCGCAACTGGGACCGCCTCGACGGTCTCGGGAACGTCACCCGGATGCATGCTTCGGTCGCGCGCGACGTCGCGATGCTGGGGCAGGGGATCGGCAAGGCGGCCATCGTCGTGGACGCCCTGCTCGGGACCGGCGTGCGGGGCCTGCTCCGGGAGCCGATCCGCTCTGCGGTCGACGTCATCCGCTCGGCGCGCCAGGGCGGCCTGCCCGTGCTCGCGGTCGACACCCCGACCGCCGTCGACCTCACCTCGGGCGATCCGTCGGATCCCGTGGTCCGCGCCGACCTCACGGTGACGTTCCACCGGCCGAAGTCCGGGCTCCGCACGAAGATGGGTCGTGCGCTCGCCGGACGCGTGCTCGTCGCTCCGATCGGGATCCCGCAGGACGCCGACCGTGGTTGAGGCGCGCCAGCCCGGGATCCGCGACGTGCTCGTGGTCGCCGCCGCCGTCGTCGCGATCGTGCTGGTCGCCGCGGGCGTCACGGCGCTCCTGCCGCGCGACGGCCAGGCGGTCGTGTTCCACACGCCGCTGCTGATCATCGTCCTCGTCGCGGGCACCGCGTTCGTGCTCTGGCGGATCCTGCGTCACCCGGGTCCCGGCTCCGGGGGATGACGGGGCCGATCGAGCTGCGCGAGGCCGACCTGCGGCGCCTCGCCGACGAGTCGTGGGACCTGCTCGTCGTGGGCGGCGGGATCGTCGGCGCCGGCGCGCTGCTCGACGCGGCGTCCCGCGGTCTGAAGGTCGCGCTCGTCGAGCAGGACGACATCGCGTCCGGGACGAGCTCGCGGTCGAGCCGGCTGATCCACGGCGGGCTGCGCTACCTGCGCCAGCTCGACGTGCCGCTCGTCCACGAGGCGCTCCACGAGCGCGCCCGCCTTCTCGAGCTCGCGCCGCACCTGGTCCGCCTCGAGTCCTTCCTGTTCCCGCTGTACGGCTTTCCGGTCGTGACCCGCGCGTTCTACCGGACGGGCATGACCATGTACGACGTCCTGGGCTCGGCGCTCTCCGGCGGGCGCCACCGGGCGCTGTCGAGGGCCGATACGCTCGTCTACGCGCCCGACCTCGTCCGGCGCCGGTTGCACGGCGGGTTGCTCTACCACGACGCCATGGAGGACGACGCACGGTACGCGCTCGGCGTCGTGCGCACGGCGCTCACCGAGGGTGACGGAGGCGCCGTCGCGGTGACCCGCGTCCGGGCGACGGGCCCGCGACACGACGCCGGGCGGATCGCCGGCGCCACGATGACGGACCTGGTCTCCGGGAGCGCCTTCGACGTCCGTGCGGCGGCCGTGCTCGATGCCACGGGTGTGTGGGGCGCCACGCCGGATCGCCCGTTCGGCGATGGGACGCTCAGCGTCCTGCCCGCGCGCGGGAGCCACCTCGTCATCGAGCGCTCGAGGATCCCGGCGCAGGGCGGCATGACGCTCCAGGTCCCCGGGCGGGTCGCGTTCCTCGTGCCGTGGCCGCGCCACTGGGTGATCGGGACGACCGACCGGCCGTACCACGGGCCGGTGGACGACGTGTCGACGAGCAACGACGAGGTGGACGAGCTGCTCGGGACGCTCAACGGCGCGCTCGACCTGACGATCACCCGCGACGACGTGGTCGGCACGTACGCGGGCTTGCGTCCGCTCATCGCGCCGTCCGACGCCTCGTCCTCGGTCAAGGTCTCCCGCGAGCACAAGGTCGCGAAGGAGGCGCCCGGGCTCGTGCGCGTGAGCGGCGGGAAGTACACGACCTACCGGGTGATGGCACGCGACGCGGTCGATGCCGTCCTCGGCGCGGGCGCGAGGATCCGGCCGAGCCGCACGGCGGAGCTGCCGATCGTCGGCGCGGCGCCGCGATCGGAGCTCGACGCGATGGCCGCGCGACTCGCCCGCGACGAGGACCTCGACGCGGAGGTTGCGCAGTCGCTCGTCGACCGACACGGGACCGAGGCACCTGACGTCATCCGCCGCGGTCGCGAGGCGGGCCTTCTCGCGCGGGTCCACGAGGGGTTCCCGTACCTGGAGGCCGAGGTGGCCTGGGGCGCCGACGAGGAGCTCGCGCTGTCGCTCGACGACGTGATCACGAGGCGCCTGCGGCTCACGCCCGAGCTCCGTGACCGCGGCGAGTCCATCGCCCTCCGGGTGGCCTCGATCGCCGGCGCCACGCTCGGCTGGGACGCCGCACGGCAGGGGCGCGAGGTCGACGTGTTCCTTGCCCGGGCGCACCGGGAATTCGACGTCCCTCAACGCGGCTGACCGAGCCACCGCGCCCGGCCGCGCCACGCTCGCGCGCGCACGCTCGACCTGTCACCGGAGTGACAGCCGGACGAGCGCGAAATAGGTATCGCCACGGTTGCGGTGAGCACGTATAGTCGCGCTGCGCGAACACCGCGCACGCTCATTTCGGCTCGCACGTTCGAAACACGGTCTCCTCCGGAACGCACCAGCACACTCGAGGACCCGGGCAAGAGGCGGCGACTACTGGAGGAGATCGGCACGTGGCCGACAAGACCCTGACCTGTTCCGACTGCGGGATGGAGTTCGCCTTCACCGAGCGCGAGCAGGCCTTCTACGCCGAGAAGGGGTTCACCGAGCCGCGCCGCTGCGGCTCCTGCCGGGCGAGCCGCAAGGCCGCACGCTCCGGTGGTGACAGCTCGTACGGCGGTGGTTCGTACTCCGGTGGCTACGACTCCGGGTACGGCGCCGGCGGCGGCTACTCCGCTGGCGGCTACAGCAGCGGCGGCGGCGGTGGCTATGGCTCACGTTCGTCGGGCCCGCGCGAGATGTTCTCCGCGACGTGCTCCTCGTGCGGCAAGGAGGCGAAGGTTCCCTTCCGCCCCACCAACGGCAAGCCCGTCTACTGCTCGGACTGCTTCCGGACCGTTCGCGGCGGCTGACGCCCGACACTTCACGACGCACGACCGGGTCGCGGGTTCCGCGGCCCGGTCTTCGTTTTCGGGGCCGAGCCGCCGTCCTGGCCGACGACGCGCGGCCGCGGGTTCCGCGGCCCACACCGGGCCGGGCGCCGCGGGGCCGCGGGTTCCGCGGCCCACACCGGGCCGGGCGCCGCGGGGTCGCCGGGCGCTGCGGCCCACACCGGGCCGGGCGCCGGGGCCGCCCAACATCGCGGCGAATGGCGCTGGCCGGGTGCCCGGGGCGCCCGCCTAGGCCCCAATTCAGCGAATTTCGGGCCTGGTCGGGCGCTCGGACCGCCCGAGCACCGTCCGACGACGGGGGACCGGGCGCTCCGGGCGCCGGGCGGCCGGTGAGGACGCGGGAGGGCGAGGGGCCGGAGCCAAGGACCGCCGGCGCGGCTCCGGCACCGGGACCCGCCGGGACCGGCGGGACGCGACGCGGCCGGGACGCGCCGGGCCCAGCGGGACGCGACGCGGCCGGGGCCCCCGGGACCGGCGCGACGCACGACGCACGACCCGCGATGCGTGGCGCGCGGCCGCGCGACCACGTGACCGGTGCGCTCGGCGGCTTGCCCCACGCACGCCGACCCTGCCGCTCGCCCGGTGTAGCATCGAGCCGATGCCCCAAACCGTGACCCCGTCGGTCACCCGCGCGGAGATTCCCTGACCGATGGCCGTCGGCTCCTCGAACGACTTCGACCTGATCGTCCTCGGCGCCGGCACCGGCGGTTACACGGCGGCCTTCCGCGGTGCGCAGCTGGGCCTCCGCGTGGCCCTCGTCGACGAGGACAAGCTCGGCGGCACCTGCCTCCACCGCGGCTGCATCCCGACCAAGGCGATGCTCGAGAGCGCGGCCTTCAACGAGCGGATCCGCCATGCGGCGGACTACGGCCTGAACCTGCCGGCGGGCGACGTCGGCGTCGACTTCCCCCAGATCGCGAAGCGGCGCGACCAGATCGTCACCCGGATGTGGAAGGGCGTCACGAGCCTCGTCAAGAAGAACGACGTGACCTGGATCGCGGGTCGCGGCCGGCTCGACGGGCCGCAGAAGGTGGTCGTGAAGCTGAACGGCGAGGACGGCACGCCGGGCGCGGGCGGCGAGGTGAACCTGCGCGGAACGGACGTGATCCTGGCGACCGGCTCGCGCGTGAAGTCGCTGCCCGGCATCGAGCCCGATGGCAAGCGGATCTTCACGTCCGACGACGTCCTGAAGTCGACGACGATGCCCGCGTCCGTCATCGTCATCGGCGCCGGGGCGGTCGGGGTGGAGTTCGCGTCGATGTACAAGGACCTGGGCGCCGAGGTGACGCTCCTGGAGTACCTGCCGGCGATCGTGCCGCTCGAGGACCGCGAGGTCAGCAAGGAGCTCGAGCGCACGTTCAACCGTCGCGGGCTCAAGGTGATCACGAACGCGCGCTTCGACGCGGACAGCGTCAAGTCGGACGATGAGGGCGTCTCGATCACCGTCGGGCCCGAGGGCAAGGACCGCTCCGAGATCCGGGCGGAGATGCTGCTCGTCGCCGCCGGCCGCGCGACGAACGTCGAGAACGTGGGCCTCGAGACGACGTCGGCCGAGGTGGAGCGCGGCATCGTCAAGGTGGACGGCCACATGCGCACCCGCGAGCCGCACCTGTACGCGATCGGCGACGTCGTCGGCGGCCTGATGCTCGCCCACACCGCGGGCCACGAGGGCATGACGGCGGTCCACACGATCGTCGGCGACCCCGACGTGCATGCGATGGACTACGCGAAGCAGCCGCGCGCGACCTACTGCCGCCCCGAGATCGCGTCCATCGGCCTGACCGAGCAGGAGTGCGAGGCGAGGGGCCTCCCGATCAGGACGTCGAAGGTCCCGTTCCAGGCGATCGCCAAGGCGCTCATCGGCGGCGAGTACGAGGGCTTCGCCAAGGTCATCGCCAACACGGACACCGGCGACACGCTCGGGATCCACCTGATCGGCCCGCATGCGACCGACCTCATCGCCGAGGGCTCCCTCGCGCTGACGCTCGAGGCGGCGCCGTGGGAGATCGGCGTCGCGACGCACCCGCACCCGACGCTGTCGGAGATCATGGGCGAGGCCGCGATGGCGATCGACGGGCGGTCGATCAACTGGTAGCGGCGCCGCGAAGGAGGCGGATCTGATGACGGTCACGGGCGACGGCCGCAACACCGCGACGAGCCCGCTCGCGGCGTCCGCCGGCCTGACCGACGACGACCTCCTCGCGATGTACCGGACCGTGCTGCTCTCGCGGGCGATCGACGAGCGGATGTGGGTGCTCAACCGCGCGGGCAAGGCGCCGTTCGTCATCAGCGGCCAGGGCCACGAGGGCGCGCAGGTCGGCCTGGCGTGGCCGCTCCGCCGCGGCTACGACTGGATCGCCCCCTTCTACCGCTCGATCACGACCTGCCTCGCGTTCGGCATGACGGCACGCGACCTGATGCTCGCGCAGTTCGCGAAGGCGTCAGACGTGTCGTCGGGTGGACGGCAGATGCCCGGCCACTACGGCAGCATGGAGCGGCACATCGTGTCCGTGTCGTCGCCGGTGGCGACGCAGATCCTGCACGCGGTCGGGATCGCCCTCGCCTCGCGGATCAAGGGCGAGGACGCCGTCTCGGTCGCGATCATGGGCGAGGGGTCATCCAACCAGGGCGACGTCCACGAGGGGCTCAACTTCGCCGCGATCCACCGGCTGCCGTTCATCCTGGTGATCGAGAACAACGGCTACGCGATCAGCGTCCCGGCCGAGAAGGAGCTGTCGGTCAAGGACGTCGCGAGCCGCGCGTCCGGGTACGGCGTGCCCGGCGTCATCGTCGACGGCACCGACGTGCTCGCGTGCTACCGGGCGGGGCGCGACGCGGTGGAGCGGGCGCGCTCGGGCGGCGGGCCGACGCTCATCGAGGCCAAGGTGACGCGGCTGACCGCGCACAGCTCCGACGATCAGCAGACGAAGTACCGCTCCGAGGACGACCTGGCCCAGGGCCGGGCCCACGACCCGCTGCCGATCTTCCGCGAGCAGCTGCGCGACGCGGGAGTGCTCACCGACGAGCTCGAGGCATCGATGGCGGACGAGATCCGGTCGATCGTCGAGGACGCGACGACGTTCGCGGAGGGCGAGCCGGACGCGGAGCCCTCGACCGCCCTCGACCACGTGTACGGCGACGCGACCGGCGCCGAGCCCGCGCCGCCGTGGCACCCGTCGGCCGGGGCGCGCTCCGAGGGACCCGCGGCATGACGACGCGGACGCTCATCGAGGCGATCCGCGACGGCCTGAGCGAGGAGATGCGCCGCGACCCCACGGTCGTCGTGATGGGCGAGGACGTCGGCAAGAAGGGCGGCGTGTTCCTCGCGACCGACGGGCTCTGGGCCGAGTTCGGCGACAACCGCGTCATCGACACGCCGCTGACGGAGTCGATGATCGTCGGGACGTCGATCGGCGCCGCGCTCAATGGGCTGCGGCCGGTGGCCGAGATCCAGTTCGCCGACTTCATTCACCCGGCGTTCAACCAGATCGTGTCCGAGGCGGCGAGGCTGCGCTACCGGACCCAGGGCGGGTTCGCCGTGCCGATGGTGATCCGGGCGCCGTACGGCGGCGGCGTCCACGGGGCGCTGTACCACAGCCAGTCGGTCGAGGCGTTCTTCACGCACGTGCCGGGGCTCAAGGTCGTCGTGCCGTCGACGCCGTACGACGCGAAGGGGCTGCTGCGGAGCTCGATTCGGGACGACGACCCGGTCCTGTTCTTCGAGCACAAGCGGATGTACCGGTCGGTCCGCGGCGACGTGCCCGATGGCGAGTACACCGTGCCGCTCGGGCGCGCGGCGATCCGGCGCCAGGGCCGGCAGGTGACGCTCGTCGCGTACGGGCTGATGGTGGCGTTCGGCCTCGAGGCGGCGGAGCAGGTGGCCGGGGAGGGGATCGACGTGGAGGTCGTGGACCTCCGGTCGCTGCGGCCGCTGGACCGTGAGACGCTCCTCGGCTCGGTGCGCAAGACGGGGAAGTGCCTCGTGGCGTACGAGGACAACCGGTTCGGCGGGTACGGCGCGGAGATCGCGGCGATCGTCGCGGAGGAGGCGTTCGACTTCCTCGACGGCCCGGTGTCGCGGATCGCCGGTCCCGACGTGCCGGCGATGCCCTACAACCACGTCCTCGAGGACTGGTTCATGCTCAGCCCGGCGAAGATCGCCGACGCGATCCGGCGGCTCGCCGCGTACTGATGGCGGCAGCCCAGGGCCTCGCCGCGGTCGAGGCCCGGCTGCAGGCGATCCTCGAGCCGTACCGGTCCCGGCTCGAGCCGGCGACGATCTACGGCATGACGACCCTTCGTCGAACGGGTGCCAGGGCCCACGACTGGTTCGCGTTCGTGAAGCCGGCCTCGAAGCACGTCGGCTTCTTCCTGATGCCGATGGTGACCTGGCCGGACGTGCTCGACGGCTGCTCGCCCGCGCTGCTGAAGGCCCGCACCGGCAAGTCGGCGTTCACCTTCCGGACGCTGGACGAGGAGCTGGCACGGGACCTCGAGGCGCTCGTGGCGCGGTCGTACGAGCGGTACGTCGCGGCCTAGACGGGCGCTTCGATCGCGACATCGGCGGCGGCGGCGCCGAGGAACGTGGCGATCCGCGCGGCCTCGTCGTCGATCGCCCGGCGTTCCGTCTTCGTCAGTCGGCGCCAGGGCACGAGCTCGATGGCGAGGCGGTCCTTCCTCAGTTCGTGGGTCCAGGTTCCCTGGACCGCGCCGCCGACGATCAGGACCTGGCTGATCCAGCCCGCGGTCCGTGAGACGAGATGGCGGCGCGCGCGCGGCAGGAGCGGGTCGGCCTCCTTCTGCAGGCCGAGCGTGTAGGGGTCGAAGGCGGGCAGCAGGCGGACGGTCGTCGAAGGTTCCATCCGTTCGAGCGTCGCGAGGTCCTCGGTGAGCACGAGCACCTTCGTTCCGTCCGCGACGAGCTCCGTCACGCGGTCGCCGAGCGAGGCGATGGGCCGCCGGAGCGACGCGCCGCCCTGGACGCCCCACCAGCGCGCGAGCTCGCCCTTCGAGCTGCCCGGAAAGGCGTGCAGCTGGCGTTCGATGACGGCGCCGAGCGCGCCTTCGGAGGGCTGCGGCATGTCGCGCTGCAGCCAGTCCCGGGGGTCGACGAAGGTCACGTTGCGGCCGTCGTCGGGCCCGAAGCAGAGGAAGCCGCGTCCGGCGGCGGGCTTGAGGAACGTGCCCCAGCCCGAGGAGACGCGGTCCGCGAAGGCGTCGTCGCCAAGGCGAGTGGCAAGCGCCTGCCCGAGGGCGGCGCGGGTCATCGGCTCGTCGCTGAGGACCTCACCGATCGCGTCCTGCAGCGCAAGCATCTCCGCCTTGGTCACCTTGAAGTAGCGGAGCCAGACCTCGCGTGTCCAGTTGATCCGCGTGCCGAGGGCGGCGACGAGCTCCGGCAGCTCGTCCGCGGCGACGAGGTGCAGGGTGCCGCGCATGGCCCAGGTCTTGACGAGCGTCCGGTCGCGCCACAGGGCGGTGCGGATGGCGTCCCGCGCCAGCCCGTCGACACGGGCGTGGATCGCGAGCTCCGCCGATCCGATCACCTGCGCCTGGACGGCGACGTGGTCGCGGACGACGGTCAGCATCTGGCGGCGCGTCGCGCGCTCCTCGAGGTGCTGGCGCCGAAGCCGCAGGGCGGCGAGCTTGGGCCAGGTCGTCGTCGCGGACATGGGCCGACGGTACCGTGCCCGCTCGCCGATACGTGGCAGATAAGCGGCCGCAGCGATGCTGCCGGCGATGGACGACGTCAGGCTGGGCCGCCGCTTCCGCGCCCTCCGCCACCGCCTCGGCTGGCGCCAGTCCGACGTCGGCGCCAAGGCAGGCGTCAGCCAGGACCTCGTGTCGCTTGTCGAGCGCGGGCACATCGAAGACGCATCGATCCGCTCGCTGCGGGCGGTCGCACGTGCGCTCGACGCCGAGCTCACGATCACGCTGTCGTTTCGCGGCGCCGAGCTCGATCGGCTGCTCGACGAGGGTCACGCGGCGTTGCTCGGTGCGGTCGCCGCGCGACTCGGCGCGCTCGGGTGGGAGGTCCGCGCGGAGGTGTCGTTCGCCGTCTGGGGCGAGCGCGGATCGATCGACGTCCTGGCTTGGCACGCACCCAGCCGGACCCTCCTCGTCGTCGAGATCAAGACGGAGCTCGTCTCGGTCGAGGAGACGCTCCGTCGTCACGACGCGAAGACGCGACTCGCCGCGGACGTGGCGAAGGACCGGTTCGGGTGGTCTGCGACTCGTGTCGCGCGACTCCTCGTCTTTCCCGATGCCTCGACGCCGCGCCGGGCTGTCCGCCGGCACGACGCCGTTCTGCGGACGGCCTATCCGGTCCGCGGTCGAGCGCTGCGAGCCTGGCTGGGCTCGCCGGGCGGGTCGATCGCCGGCCTGGCGTTCCACGCAGCTACGATCCAGACTCGTGGTACCACCACGCCCGTCAGCCGGCGACGGATCCGCCGGCGTTCGATCACGGGCGGTTGAGCACAGCCGAGCACGCAGCTGCGATCACGCACGATGGGGTTTCGTGCAAGACCGCGAACGCGACCACGGTCGCTGTCATGCACGAGGTCGGTTCGTAGGTGACGGAGAACCGTGCGCCGGCGGCTGATAGCACGAACCACCTTCGTGTCGACGCCTCGCGTCCGCACCTGGCCGAATTTGCACGAGGATCGTTCGTACCTGACGGCTCGGGCGACTCCTACGGCTCGGACGACCCCTTCGACGCGCGAGGCCGCGCGCGAGGGCCCGGCGGGCGCGAAGTCACGCGGGACGAGGCGAGCGGCGCGGGTGGACGGGATGCGCGACACTAGCCGCAGCGCACACGGAACCGCGTCTCGCGCATCGGAGGAACAGACCCAGTGGCCAAGGTGACGATGCCCCAGCTCGGCGAGAGCGTCGCGGAGGGCACGATCGGACGCTGGCTCAAGCAGCCCGGTGACACGGTCGCCAAGTACGAGCCGCTCCTCGAGGTCATCACCGACAAGGTGAACGCGGAGGTCCCGTCGCCGTTCGCGGGGGTGCTCAAGGAGATCCTCGCCGAGGAAGGCGCCACGGTCCCCAACGACGCCGAGATCGCGGTGATCGAGACGGAGGACGAAGCACTCGCCGGTGGCACCGACGCGCCGGCCCCCGTCGCGCTCGAGAAGGAGGCGACGAACGAGGCGGAGGGCAACGTGGCGGTCGAGCCGCGGTCCCTCGACGCCGCCCGCGGCGGAGCCGCGGGAACCCGGGGCGCCGAACCGGATCGCGCCGCCGCGACGGCCGCACCCGCCAGTTCCGCACCGGCCCCGACGGCGACCGCCGGGGCCGCGCCGACCGCACCGACACCGGCGACATCCACCGCCGGCTCCCCGGCGCCGGCGATGGCGTCCACGGCGGCTCCGGTCGCGGTCGGGCCCGGCGCCGACGCGACCGGCGACCCGAACGCGCGCATGACCCCGGCGGTCCGGCGGCTGCTCCGTGAGCACGGCCTCGAGGCGGCGCAGATCCACGGCACGGGCGGCGGCGGCCGGATCACCCGCGAGGACGTCCTCGCGTACGTCGAAGCCGTCCGAACCGGCCAGGCGCCGGCCACGCCGCAGAACGGGACGGCCGCGGCAGGCTCGGCACGGACGCAGCCCGGAGCCGCCACGCAGCCCGCCGCCGCGCAGGCCGGTGCCGCCACGCAGCCCGCCGCCACGCAGCCCGCCGCGACCCAGCCCGCCGCCACCCAGCCCGGCGCCGCCTCACAGCCCGCCGCCACGCAGCCCGGCGCCGCCTCACAGCCCGCCGCCGCTCGCGCCAAGGCCCCCGCCGGCGCCACGATCTCGTTCCCGCCGGGGACCGACGAGGTCCTCCTGCCGATGACGCAGATGCGCAAGGGCATCGCCGCGCAGATGACCCGGGCGCTCCAGGCGCCCCACGCGTACGTCCAGATGGAGGTCGACGCGACGCGCCTCGTCCGCCTGCGCGAGAGCCAGAAGGCGGGCTACCAGGCGAAGGAGGGGATCGGGCTCAGCTTCGTCCCGTTCGTCGTGAAGGCGTCCGCGGAGGCGCTCAAGCGCAACCCGACGTTCAACGCCAACTGGTCCGACGACGGCCTCGTCGCCAAGCGCCGGATCAACATCGGCGTGGCGGTCGCCGTCGACGAAGGCCTCATCGTCCCCGTGATCAGGGACGCCGACACCCTGTCGATCCACGGCCTGAACCTCGCGATCGTCGACGTCGCCAACCGCGCCCGTGCGAACAAGCTGCGCCTCGACGACTTCGGGGGCGGGACGTTCACGGTCGACAACACGGGCTACCTCGGCACCAACCTCGTGATGCCGATCCTCAACGTCCCCGAGGTCGGGATCGTCACGATGGAGGCCATCACGAAGCGGCCCGTCGTCGTGTCGACCGAGGACGGCGACCACATCGCGATTCGGCCGGTGATGAACATGGTCCTCGGGATCGACCACCGGGCGAACGACGGCGCCGGCGGCGCCGCGCTGCTGCGCGACATCAAGGCCTGGCTCGAGAGCGTCGGCCCAGAGACCGCGATCTACTAGCCGGTCACGCGCTCGTGCGCATCGTCGTCACCGGCGGCGCCGGGTTCATCGGCCGTGCCGTCGTCGAGCGGCTCGCCGCGCGCGGCGACGAGGTCGTCGCGCTGGTCCGCGACCCCGCCTGGGCGGCCTTCCTCGCGGCACCCGGCGTGGAGCTCGTCCAGAGCACGCTCGCGGATCCCGCCGCGCTCGAGCAGGCCATGGCGGGGGCCGATGCCGTCGTCCACGCCGCCGGCTCGTACCGCATCGGCATCAAGGCGGACGAGCGGCCGGCGATGTGGGACGCGAACGTCGGGACGACCGAGCGGGTGCTCGACGCCGCGATCGCGGCGAAGGTCCCGAGGATCCTCTACGTCTCGACGTACAACGTCGTCGGGAACACCCACTACAAGGTCGTTCAGGAGGACGACCGGCGCGCGGCGACCGACGGCTTCCTGAGCTGGTACGACGAGACCAAGCTCCGCGCGCACGAGGCGGCGGAAGCGAGGATCGCGAGTGGCGCGCCGATCGTGATCGGCATGCCGAGCCAGGTCTACGGGCCGCACGACCACTCCGCGGCGAGCGAGCAGCTGGCGCTCGCCCACGCCGGCAGGCTGCCGTACATCGCGCTCGGGGACCTCGGCGTCGCCTGGGTGCACGTCCATGACCTCGCGGACGGGCTGATCGCCGCGCTGGATCGCGGCCGGATCGGGGAGGCGTATGGGTTCGGTGGCGAATGCCGGCGGCTCGACGAGTCGGTCGGGATCGCCGCGAAGGTCGGTGGCCATCGACCGCCGCGCCTCAGGCTGCCGACCGCGCTCCTCCGTGCCCTCGCCCCGGTGAACGACGCGCTCGGCGGCGTGGCCGGGTTCCCGGCGAACGCTCGAGAGACGATCGCCTCGTCGGCCGGCGTGTCCTACTGGGGCGGTCACGACAAGGCGGCGCGGGAGCTCGCGTTCGCGCCACGTTCCCTTGCCCAAGGCGTCGCCGACACCTGGGGCGGCGATCCCGCCCGGGCCGGCGTCCGCTCCTGATCTGCACGAGGCATACACTCGGACCCATGCCCCGCGACCTCCCGATGTTCGACCCGAACCCGGCCCACGGTCACGCACCCGCGCATGCGGTGTCGATCGCCGTCGGCGCCGGGCACGCGTTCGAGGCAGCGCCCGACGGCACGCTGCCGCTCCGCCGCCATCCCGACTGGATCAAGGCGCGGCTCCCGGCCGGCGACAACTACCACGACCTCAAGGGACTGCTCCGCGGCCTGAACCTGAACACGGTGTGCGAGGAGGCCCGCTGCCCGAACATCGGCGACTGCTGGGACCAGCGCACGGCCACCGTCATGATCCTCGGCGACACGTGCACCCGGGCCTGCGGCTTCTGCGCGATCAAGACGGGCCGGCCGACCTGGTTCGACGACGACGAGCCGCGCCGCGTCGCCGAGGCCGTCGCGGCGATGCGGCTCGACCACGTCGTCGTCACGAGCGTCGCCCGCGACGACCTCCCGGACGGCGGCGCCGGGGCCTTCGCGGCGACGATCCGCGAGCTCCGTGCCCGCAGCCCGCTGATGGGCGTCGAGGTCCTGATCCCGGACTTCAACGGCGAGCCGGCTCCCCTCAGGACGGTCATGGAGGCCGCGCCGGACATCCTCAACCACAACCTCGAGACGGTCCGGCGGCTGCAGAAGCCGGTGCGCAAGCGCGCTCGCTGGGACCGGAGCCTCGGCGTGCTCGAACGGGCCAAGGCGGACGCGCAGGCGCTCGGCCACGAGGTCCACACCAAGAGCTCGCTGATGGTCGGGCTCGGCGAGACCCGCGACGAGCTGACGGACGCCTTCGAGGCCCTGCGCGAGGTCGACTGCGACATCCTCACGATCGGCCAGTACCTGCGGCCGACGATGGACCACCTGCCGCTCGAGCGCTACTACCACCCCGACGAGTTCGCGGAGATGAAGGACGCCGCGCTCGCGCTCGGCTTCAAGCACGTCGAGTCCGGCCCGCTCGTCCGCTCCAGCTACCACGCCCGCGACCAGGTCCCGGGCGCGGAGCTGAAGGCCCTCCGCCGCAGGGCGACGATCGACGCCGAGGGCCGCATCGTGCCGGGCGCGCTGGCCGGTTAACGACGAAGCCGGGGCGACCGACTGGCCACCCCGGCTTCGAGCAGGTGCTGCGTTACGGGTTCGCGGATGCCCCGGGCAGGAGCCCGCCGCTGAACTGCATCAGCGTCTGGAGGAGCGGGGTGATCGGCACCTCCGGCGCGTTCGCCGGCGCGTCGAAGGACACGTTGCCCGGGTCGCTGACGAGGACCGTGATCGTCCCGCTCTGGCCACTCTTGTCGGCGACGTTGATGTCGGCCTCGCTGATCCGGCCGGTCCCGCGGTCGAACCACAGGTCGCCCGACACGGTGCCTTCGCCCGCGAGGCTCTTGAGGTCACCGAGCTGGCCGCCCGGGACCTGGTTGGCGATGTCGCTGTTCTCGAGCTTCGACGGATCGACGGTCACGGTCATGTGATCGGCGTCGACGCCGTTGCGGTTCTCGGTGCCGACGTACGTCACCGTGACCCCGGCCTTCTCGAGCTCCTGCTTGATCTGGTCGGGGGTCAGGCTCGAGATCGCCGGCATCGACGGCTCCGCCGAGGCGCCGGCCGTCAGGCCGCCGAGCAGCCCGCCGAGCTCGGCCGCGGTGCCGAGCTTGATCCAGCCCGTGAGGTCGCCCGGAACCTGCTGGCCGCTCTGCGACAGCAGCAGCGGCAGGAAGGTCGCCGCGAGCGGGCTCTTCGCGTACACGGCCTGGCCGTCGAACAGGACGTCGAGGTCGATCGTGTCGCCCGCGATGGGCAGGGCCGAGGCGTCCGACCCGAGTGCCGCCTTGGGCAGCGACAGGTGGAACGTCCCCTTGCCGGCCTTGGTGTCGGCGACGAGCTCGATCTGCTTGGGGTCGATGTTGACGGCCGAGTCGCCGCCGGTCGACTTGATGCCGACGTTGACCTTGATGCGGTCCATCGGCGCCGCGACCGCCTTGGTCACGACGGAGTAGGCGTCGCTCGGCGGCGTCGGCGACGGGGTGGCGGTACTCGCGCCGCACGCCGCGACGACCAGAGCGAGCACGGCGAGGGCCGCGGCGACCAGGCCGAGCGGGCCCGTTCGGCGCCCTGAGCTGAGAGTTCGATGCATTGCCGGTGTGATCCCCACTGCGTGACAACATGCGGGGACTCCGGCACACCGGCGCCCCCGTCGCGTGGCAGGGTACGCGAGGTCGGCGAATCGCGGGCCGGCCGAAGGTCCCCACGGGCCGGGCCCTTCGGCCGCTATCCTCTGGACGTGCCCGCAACGCTGTCGCGCAAGGTCCCGCTCGCCGAGCTCCACTGTCATCTCGGGGCGGCGGTGACGCCGGCGATCATGTGGTCGATCGCCCACGCGCAGGGCATCAAGCTCCCGACCCGCGACTACTGGGAGTTTCGTGACCTGATCACGGTCCACCCCCGCCGCCCCAAGAGCTTCGACGGCTATCTCCAGCTGTTCCACTGGACGGAGCTCATCCAGTCGAGCCCGATCGCGGTCGAGCGCGCGGTGTACGAGGTGGTCGGCGGCGCCTACCGCAAGAACAACATCACGACGACCGAGCTGCGCTTCAACCCGATGAAGCGGAACCGGGGCGGCGAGCAGGACCTCGACCACATCATCGCCGCGGCGGTCCGCGGCATGGACCGCGCGACCCTCGAGTACCCCGTGAAGCCCGGGCTGATCTTCTGCCTCGACCGGGCCTTCCCGTTCGAGCTCAACGAGATCATCGCGGAGAAGGCGATCGCATGGCGGGACCGGGGCGTCGTCGGCGTCGACATCGCCGGGCCGGAATCGGCCACGTTCCGCGTCGCCGACTACCAGCGGCTGTTCCGGCGCGTCCGGCAGTACGGGCTCGGGATCACCGTGCACACCGGCGAGTCGGGGCCGGTCGAGGAGGTCGGCCGGGTCATCGAGCTGCTCGAGCCGGACCGGATCGGGCACGGCGTGAAGTCCGCATACGACCCGCGGACGATGGCGATGCTCCGCGAGCGCGGGATCGTGCTCGAGATCTGCCCCTCCTCGAACCTCAACACGGGCGTCGTGTCCGGCTGGGACGAGTTCCGCTGGATCTTCGACCAGTTCCACCGCAATGGCGTGCGCTACTCCATCAGCACCGACGGGCCGGAGATGCTCAAGACGTACATCCGCGACGAGCTCTCGACGCTCGGCCGGCTCGGGATCCTGACGCTCGAGCAGCAGGAGCACATCGCGGCGACGTCGCTCGCGGCGTCGTTCGTCCGGAACGTCTCGGACGTGCCGCTGTCGAACCACCAACCGGCGCGGCGCGAGGTCGTGGAGCGCGAGGAAGGCTAGCTCGCCGGCGCGATCGCTCCGGGACGCGTCACGCCTTGGAGGGCTCGACGCGGTAGGAGCAGCAGCGGTCACCCGACGCGATGTGGTGGTCGCGCACGAGGTCGACGCCGAGCACCGACCGGAACAGGTCGAGCTCCGCCTGGCACGCCGTGGGGATCGAGCGCGCGACGTCGAGCACCGCGCAGTTGTGCTCCACCAGCCGCGTACCGTCACCGTCGTCACGGACCTCGGCGAGGTAGCCGAGCTCGTCCTGGAGGCGGGCGACGACGGCCATCCGGTCGGCGAGCGGCGCGTCGGCGGCGAGCGTCGCGTCGATCCGCGCCCGGAGCCGGGCCTCGGCCTGGCGGCGACGCGCCGCGAACACCTCCTCGACCAGCGACTCGCCGCCCACCTCGAGGATCGCGGTCAGGAGCCCGGATGCCAGCCCGTCGTAGTTCGTGGGGAACAGGTCCTGGGCGTCGGGGGTGATGTCGTACAGGTGGCGCGGCCGGCCGACGCCGTGGCGCACGGAGGTCCGAGACACGAGCGCCGCCATCTCGAGCGCCCGGAGCTGCTGGGTCACCCCGCTCCGGGACGCGCCGATCGCGGCCGCGATCGTGTCGGGCGCCGAGGGACCGTGGAGCCGGAGATGGACGAGGACCGCGCGACGGAGCGCGGACGGCGTGGCGCCACCGACGACGGGGCCGGGGACGGCGGCCGGGGCGATGGGCGCAGGACCGGCAAGGGCACGCTCGGACATGCGCCCGAAGGCTAGCAAGAACCGCGGACGGACGTCCCCGCGCGGGCGTGGCGCCCGCCGGCCTCAGTCGACCTAGCGGTTGACCTCGACGAGGCGGACCATCAGCCGCCACTCGCTGTTCGCGCCGACGCACGTCTGGAGCGTCATCGACGGCACGCTCTGCGCGGCCCATGCCCACGCTGCATCGGTCGTCGGGCGCGTGAGCTTCCACCAGCGGACCGCGTACGCATGGACCTTGCCGTCGGCGCCGGCGTAGTACGCCTTCATCCCGACCCTGAGGCGACCGCTGACGTACGCGTCGTGGAGCGGCTTCATGACGCTGTACGCGTGGCCGAGCAGGTAGACGTTGTTGGTGCCGGCACAGCCCCAGCGGTACATGTAGCTGTCGGGCGGCCGCGTGCGGTCGCACGGGAACCAGTGCACGGAGCGGCTGATGCCAAGCGACGGGATCCACACGTGGTTGGTGCCCGAGAAGACGACGGGCTTCGGCGCGGGCTTCGGCTTGGGGGCAGGCTTCGCGGCCGGCCTGGGCGCGGACTTGGGAGCGGGCTTCGGCGTGTGCGTCGTGGCCGACTTCCCGGCTGCGGACGGCTTCGATGCCGCCTGCGCGACGGGCAGCTGCGCGCCCTCGGGCTTCGCGTGGCCGCCCCCCGGGGCGGGCGCGACATCGACCGTTGGCGCCGTTTCGACTTCGACGGGCGCCGGCGCGACCGGCAGCTCGACGACATGCGGCGCGAACCATGGCGTCGCGCCGGTCGACGCGGTCTCGGCAACCGACGGCCGCACGAGGACGGACGGCAGGACGAGCGCGACAGGCGTCGCGCCTGGACCGGTGTGCGATGCGGCCGCCGACGCCTGGACCGTCGTTGCGGCAACGGACACCGCCGACACCGACTCGGCGGCGAGGACCAGGGCGAGGACCGTCGACAGGCGACGTCGAGCGCGGGTCGAGAGCTCCATGGCCGGAGCATCGAAGCGGCCCGCTGCGGCATCGACGGCCCGGTCGTCACCCGCGACGTAGGAGGCCGGTCACGGTACCGGTGCGGTCGAGTGCGGTCGCGAAGAGTGTGGCGCAGTACCCGCGCAGGACCCCATCGGAACGGGTCCGGGGCGGCGGAGTGGAGTCCGGAGGTGGATGGCGCGGTGCGCCGGGGCGACGACGCCGGGCGTCGAGTTCCGGTCCCGAGGACCGTCGGCGAAGGGCTCTCAGTCGCCGGTGCCCGCCGCCTGCTCGATCGTCTTCCGGAGGACGTCCTTGAACTGCGGCGCCCACGGCCCCTGGCTCGCGAGCACGAACGGCGACTGCTCGATCTCCTCGAACGTCTGCGGGTTCGTGACGTACGCCTGCGCGCACGGGCCGATCGTTTGGAGGTTCCGCTGGAACGCGTCCCGATTCCGGAAGACGTAGAGGTAGATCGTCGCCGGCGTAGTCTGGTCGAGCCCCTCGGCGGTGAACCGGATCGCCGTCTTGGCGAGCTCGCCGTCGGTGCAGCCGGGGTCACCGGAGACGTAGTCGCGGACCTTGATGCCGACGGCGTTCAGGCGCCCGGTGATCCCCGCGAAGTCCGTGGGCGTGGCCGGCGGCTCGGTGAACGAGATCGTCCCGCAGCCCTGGAGCGCGAGCGCCGCCGCCGCGAGCAGCACGGCGGGGCGCGCGCCGGATCGCGGGCCGGGACGGGGGATCATTCGCCGAGGCTAGCACCGCTCGCCGCCGGGCGACGCGGCGGTGGGTCGACGTGCGACGGGCATTCGCGGCGATGCGACGGACGCACCGTCCGTGGATCCGCTAGCCGACGCCTGGGCTCAGCTGCGGCTCCGGCGCTTCGCCTCCCGGAGGCGGGCGAGCGTGTCGGTCGACCCGTCGGCCGGCGGCGTTGCGGACGGCGGCGGCGAGACGGGGTGCGGCGCAGCGGGCGCAGCCGGGGGCGAGGCGGGGTGCGGCGCGGAGGGGCGCGGCGCAGCGGGCGCCGATGGGGCTGTCGATCGGTACGGCGCAGCGGGCGCCGATGGTGCCGCGGGTGGCGCCGAGGCGGCGCGGACGGGCGCAGACGAGGCAGTCACATCCGCGGCCGGCGGCATGGTCGGCCGGCTCGCCGGAACCGACGCAGACACGGACACCGCGGGCCCTGCCGGTGCGTCTCCACCGGTCCCCGACGCCGCGTGTCGCACGATCGCGGACCGCGCACTCGACGAGCGGCCGGTCGCGGCGAGCATGGACTCGGAGGTCGCGGTCCGCGTCGCGACCCGCCGGCTCCGCCCCGCCCGGGTGACCCAGCGTCGTGCGCCGGCGAGCTCGCGGCGCCCGACGGACACTCGCCGGAGCGCGATGTCGAGCGGCCACAGCAGCAGGGCGAGGATCAGCAGCAGCGGCCACAGCTCCGCGTGGTGACCGGTCGCCTGCAGGTCGTGGACCCACGCGTCGGCGGGCTGCGCCGCGACCCTGCCCCCGGTCGCCGCGCGGATCGCGCCGAGCAGCGGTTCGTTCGCGCCGAGCAGCCGGTACTCCGCCGTCGTCGGCGCGATGAGCCCCAGCGTCCGCCCGAGCGCCGCCGATCCCGGCTTGGTCTGCGTCACTCGCACGGCGTAGGCGCCGCTCTCGAGCGACTCGACGGGCGATTCGTACACGCCGGGCGCCACCTGCGACAGGTCGACGGCAGCCGGCTCGAGGTCGGGCCCGACGAGCGCGACGTGCGTCGCGTAGAAGTCGCGAGGCGACCCGTCCTCGGCCGTGCTCTCGACCCGCAGGTACGTCCGCCCGCCGCGGTCCACGAACGAGGCCTCGATGCCGCCGCTCTCCTCGCCCGGGAACGTCCAGCCCACCATCTGGCTGAAGAACTTCGAGAAGCCCTGCCAGCCGATCCACGACTTCGCCCAACGCCCCGTCGAGTCGGACGTCCACGCGACGGCGCGTCCGAGCCCGTACTGCCACTGGGCGAGGAGCGGGTCGTCGCGCGCCGTCACGAGCACGGTCTGCGCCGCCGGCTTCGCCGTCGTCCCGTTGTAGCCGAGCAGCGACGGCATCCCGCCGTCGATCCCGCGCAGGATCGGCGACGGCGAGGTCAGGATCGGGAAAAACTTCTCCTCGACGATCTGCTGGCCCGAGACCTGCTGGGTCTCCTTGAGGAAGATGTCGGGGATGTTGGCGGGGTTGTTCGCCGCGTAGAACCGCCCGCCGCCGTTCTTGGCGAGCTGCTCGAGGAACGGGTTCGCTCCGCCGCCCGCGCCCACCGTCGAGAGCGTGATCCCGGCTGCCTTCATCTGCCTGAGGATGTCGTCGTACTGGCCGCTCGAGGACCAGCCGTCGGTGAGCAGGATGATGTGGCGGCGGGTCGCCTTCGCGTCCTTCAGTGACTGCACCGCCTGGTCGAGGCCCGAGAAGATGTTCGTCTGGCCGTTGGGCTGGATCGAGCCCACGGCGCCCTGCAGGTCCGTCACACCACCGAGCGGCGCCGTCCTCACCACCCAGTGGGCCGCCGAGTCGAACGCGACGACGCCGAACTCGTCCTGCGCGGTCAGCGCCGCCGCCGCCCGCAGGATCGCCTCCTTGCCGATGTCGACCTTGCGGACGCCCTGGATGCCGGACCCGGGCCCGCCCATGCCGCCGTTGAACGAGTTGCAGTGGCAGGCATCCATCGAGCCCGACTTGTCGATGACGACGACGAGCGCGACGTCGGGCTGCTTCTGGCGGTCGCGCACGCCCATGTCGACGGGCAGCGTCTCCTCGAGCGGCGTGTCCGTGTAGCCGCCGGCGCCGTACGCCTTCGGGCCGCCGATCGTGACGAGCCCGCGGCCCAGGTCCCGCACGTAGACCTGGAGCGACGCCAGCGCCTTGTCGCTCAGGCGGAGCCGCGGCACGTCGACGAGGACGACGGAGTCGTAGTCGGCGAGCCCGGCCAGGTCCGACGGGAGCGCTTCCGGGATGACGGTGTCGACCTGCTGCTTCTCGGTCCTGAGCGCCGCGACGATCTCGGCCGCGACCTCCTCGTCGCCCTGCACGACCAGCACACGCGGCTCGCCCTTGACGATCGTGTTGGCGTCCGCGCGGTCGTTCTGGTTGAACGTGTCGCGCGCCGCCTCGACGGTGATCCGGAAGCGCAGGAACCCCGCCTCCTTCGACGTGAACAGGAAGTCGACGCGGTTCGCGCCCGCCGCGAGCTGGACGTCTTTCGTGCCCGCGAGCTCGCCGTTCACGAACAGGCGCACCGTGGCGGGCTGTGCGACGGTCGACGTGAGATCGCCGCTCACCTGGATGCTCTCGCCCTTGCGGGCGGTCGACGGGGACGTCAGCCGCTCGACGAGGACCTCGTCCGCGCCGGCGAGGCCCGTCAGGTGGGTCTCCACCTGGATCCCGCGCGCCGCCGCGAGGGCCGCCTCCGTCTGGCCCGAACCCGTGGTGTCGTTGCCGTCCGACAGCAGGACGATCCGCTTCTGCGCATCGTCCGGGAACAGCGCGCCCGCCAGCCGCAGGGCCGCGCCGATGTCGGTCGCGTCCTTGATCGGCGTCGAGGCGATGCGGTCGATGTCGCCGAGGTCCGACGGCAGCCGCTCCACGAGCGCGTCGCCACCGAACGCGACGATCCCCGCGACGTCCCGGTCCTTCCGCGCCAGGAGGCTCTCGCGGAGGAACGCGAGCGCTTCCTCGCGACCCGCCGTCCCGACGGAGTCCGACTGGTCGACGACGTAGACGACGGCCAGGCGGTCGACCGGGAGGACGAGCTGGAACCCGGCGAGCGCCCCGACGAGCAGCGTCAGGAGCAGTGCCCGGACGGCGAGCGCCGCCCGGCGCCGCCCGGCGCCAAGTCGCCGCCGCGACGACAGGTGCAGCCCCAGGACGACCGCGAGCAGCGGCGGCAGCAGGAGCAGCGCGACGGGCTGGTCGAAGCTGATGCCCATCAGGCGCCCCGGCCGGCCGGACGTGACCCGCGGAGGCGGCCCGAGATGCCGCGGCGCAGCCGCACGAGGGTGTCGCGCTCGTACACGAGCCACTCGAGCGTCAGGACGAGCAGCGCGAGCAGGACGATCGGGATCCAGATCTCGTCGCGTGCCGTCGGCCGCTCGACGCCGCCGGCGCCGGACGGATCCGCGGCGCGGCCGAGCGCCTGGATCGCGGCGGCGTCCCCGGGCGCGATCCGCGACTCGTCGACGTCGAGCAGGTCGACGGCGAAGCGGACGGGGGCGTTCGGATCCGTGGCCCGTGGCTGGGCGCTGACGCCGGGCGAGACGACGGCTCCGCCGCCCCCCGCCGAGCCTGCGAGCGCCGCGGTCGAGCCGGGCGTCGCCGTCGACTCCGTGCCAGGGGAGGCGGTGGGGTCCGCGATCGGCGTGACGGTGTAGACGCCCAGGAGGTCCGTCCGGGCGAAGGTCACGCTCCCCGCGCCCGCGGTCGGCGCGAGCAGCTCGTCGGCCGATCCATCGGGACGCTCGACGCGGACGCCCTTGGCACCGTCGGGGATCGCCAAGGTGACCGGCGACCCCGGCGCGATCGCGTCCGACGGCGTCTGCGAGCCACCGAGGAGCTCGCCCGCGAGGTTCGCGAGCAGGACGGGGAACGCGACCTGCAGCGGCAGGTCCGAGCGGCGCGGCTCGAACGCCAGGACCGCTGCGGGCCGGCCGGTCAGCGTCCCCGAGTAGAGGAGCGGCGCGGTGCCGGGTCCCGGGATGACCGTCCGCGCCCACGCCGGCAGCTCCAGGCGCTGCGCCTCGCCGATGTGCGTCGTCGAGAGGTCGACGTAGCGCAGGATGGGATCGGTCGTGTCGAGCGAGCCCATCGCGGGGTTCGCGAGCGTCCCGGTCACGGTCCCGAGCGCGGAGGTCCGCGGCGGCGCGATCGCGAGGATCGGCGTCGCCGGCAGCTCGGGCGGCACGAACCCTTCGAAGATCACGAGGTCCCAGGCGGTGCCGTCGGTCCGCGTCGCGTCCTGCGGGTAGCGCTCCGGCTTCACGCCGAACAGGCTCGTGTTCGGCAGGTAGGACAGCGCCGTCTCGAGGTACGGATCGCCGGCACCGACGAGGAGGACGTTCTTCATCGCGGGCGGCGGGACGATCGCCCAGGCGCGGTCATCGAGCGCGAGCGGGTCGGGGGCGCCCGTCGCCGACTCGTCGCTCGCGACCAGGCGCACCTCGACGACCGAAGCGGGCTTGTCGGGATCGTCGACGTCGTCGACCACGATGTCGGTCTTGCGCTGTGCGTCCAGGGTGAGGACCCGCGAGTCGCGCAGAACGCCGTCCGCATACAGCTGCAGCCGTCGCTCGGCCGGTTCGAGGCCGAGGTTCGCGACCGACACGAACGCGGAGTGCGTGAGCCCGCTCGGCGCCGTCCGGACCGCGAGCGCGACGATCGCCTGGTTGCGCGCCTCGCGACCCACCTGGAGCACGCGAACCGGCGCGTCCACGGTCGCCTTGGGGACCGTCGGCAGCGACGCGTCACTCGCCACGAGGATCTCGGCGTCGCCGGACCGGGCGGCCAGCGCGGACGCCAGCCGGAGCGCGTCACCGAGGTCGCCGACGTCGGACGTCCCCGGGATGCCGGCGATCGCCTCCTTGGCGCTCCCGATGTCGCTCGTGCCGTTCGCGACCACGCGTGCCGTGCGACCGGCCGCGATGACGCTGACCCTGCCGCCGGCCGGCAGCTCCTTCAGCGCGTCGAGCGCGGCAGCCCTCGCGGCGTCGAGCCGGGACGGCGTCACGTCCGTCGCCCCCATCGACGCCGAGGTGTCGATCACCAGGACGAGGTCGCCCGCGAGCCCCGCGGGCCGCTCGACGAACGGCCGCGCCGCGAGGAACGCCAGGATCAGCACGAGCAGGAGCTGCAGGAGGAGCAGCAGGCTGCGGCGGAGCCGCTGCCACGGCGCGTTCGCCTCCACGTCGGCGACCAGCTTCTGCCACAGCAGCGTCGACGGGACGACGGCCTCGTCGCGCCGCAGCTTGAGGAGGTACATCGCGACCACGACGGGCAGGAACAGCAGCCCGGCGAGCGCCGCCGGGGCGAGGAAGCTCACCTCAGCCCACCACGCGCCGACGACGCAGCTCGGCGAACACGAGGTCGGCGAGCGGCGTGTCCGACGAGAGCGGAACGTACGACGCCCGCCGCTTGGTCGCGAGGTCGGCCAGGGACGCCTGCCAGCCCGCGAGCCGCGCCTTGTAGTCGTCGAGCGCGGCGAGGTCGACCGTGACGTCGATGCCCTCGCCGGACTCGCTGTCGACGAGCCGGAGATCTCCCTCGAGCGCCGGGTCCAGCTCGTCCGGCGACAGCACGTGGAGCACGATCAGGTCGGAGCCCGTGGCCGCCAGCTCGCGGATGACGCGGTCGGCCCCCGGGTCGAGCAGGTCGGAGATCAGGACGACGACGCCCCGGCCCGAGAGCATCGCCGCGGCATGGCGCGCCGCCAGCGCGAGGCTGGTCGGGCCGTCGGCGGGGCGGATCGCCGACAGGTTGCCCAGCATCCGGAAGATGCGCCCGGATCCGCGGAGGCCGGAGTGGCGACGCGCCGTGCGGCCCGACAGCGCCACGCTGACGACACGGTCCTCGCCGGCGAGGGCGATGTACCCGAGGGCGGCGGCGGCACGCTTGGCGAACAGGAGCTTCTCGGGTCTGCCGAAGGCCATCGACGGGCTGGCGTCCAGGAGGAACGTCACGGTGACGTCCTCCTCCTCGATGAACAGCTTGACGAACAGCTTCTCGAGCCGCGCGTAGACGTTCCAGTCGAGCTGGCGCAGGTCGTCACCGAGGCTGTAGTCGCGGAAGTCGGCGAACTCGACGGACTGGCCGCGCTTGACGCTCCGCCGGCCGCCCTTGAGCCCGCCGCGGGCCGGCTGCTTCATCAGGACGCCGAGGCGCTCGAGCTGCCGCAGGAAGGCCTCGTCGAAGACGGTCGGATCGAGGTCGTTGGGCAGGAACGCCCGGACGCCGCCCTTCGCGGGCTGCGACGGCGCGTGCGGCGCGTCGGTCTGCGGCGGTGGCGAGTCGGGGGTCAGGGTCATCGTCTCGGGCGCCGGCTACTCGACCGAGGGCGGCGCCACCTCGTCGAGGATCGACCGGACCACGGCCTCGGTGCTGATCCCCTCGGCCTCACCCTCGAAGTTGAGGATCACGCGGTGACGGAGCGCCGGCAGCGCCGCCGCCCGGACGTCGTCGATCGAGACGTTGAACCGGCCGTCGAGCAGCGCGAGGATCTTGCCCGCGGTCACGAGCGCCTGCGCGCCACGCGGCGACCCGCCGTAGCGGACGTACTGGCGCACGAGCGAGGGCGCGCGCCGGTTGTCGGGATGGGTCGCCGCGAGCACCGAGACGGCGTACGCCGTGATGTGCGGGGCGATGGGCACGGCGCGCGCGAGGCGCTGCATCTCGACGATCTCGTTCGCCGTCGCGACGGGCTTCGCCTGCGGCGCGTCGGCGCCGGTCGTGCGGTCGAGGATGGAGACCAGGTCCTCCTCGGACGGGAACGGCACCATCACCTTGAGCAGGAACCGGTCGAGCTGCGCCTCGGGGAGGGGATAGGTGCCCTCCATCTCGAGCGGGTTCTGCGTCGCGAGCACGAAGAACGGCGGCTCGAGGGGATACCGGTTGCGCGCGACGGTGACCTGGTGCTCCTGCATCGCCTCGAGGAGGCTCGACTGCGTCTTGGGCGTGGCGCGGTTGATCTCGTCGGCGAGGACCAGGTTCGCGAAGATCGGGCCCGGCTGGAAGCGGAACACCCGGGCGCCGTGCTCCTCCACGAGGATGTTCGTGCCGGTGATGTCGGCGGGCATCAGGTCGGGCGTGAACTGGACGCGGTTGAACGAGCAGTCGATGACGTCCGCGATCGTCCGCACGAGCATCGTCTTCCCGAGGCCGGGCACGCCCTCGAGGAGGACATGGCTGTTCGCCAGGAGGCCGACGAGCGTCTGGCGGACGAGCTGCTGCTGTCCGACGATGACCTTGCCGACCTCGGCCTCGATCGCGCGTGCGCGCTCCGCGAACGCTTCCGGCGCGAGACGATGCGGCGCGGCCGCGGGGGCCCCGGTCGGGGCGGTGGTGGCGTCCATGGGTCCTCCCGGGTGCGGCGCGCGACGCGCGTCAGTGGTTCGGGTCGAGCGAGGTGAAGTAGTCGCGGACGTAGTCCTTCACGGAGATCGGGACGTACGAGCGGTCGAGCGTCGTGAGCGCGTAGTCGTAGAACTCGCCGTACACCTGGTCGTACGGCACGTACGAGCCGTTGTTGCTGCCCTGGCCCTGCTGATTGCCCTGTTGCGTCTGCCCGTCGCCACCACTCCCGGCGACGTAGGACGGGTCGCCCGGGTGGCCGAGCCGGTCGAAGGGCGCGAAGACGGAGCCGAGATCGCCGCCTAGCTGCGACGGGCGGTTGGGGTTCGTCGGGCCGCCCGCCTGGCCGTTCGACATGCCGGTGCCCAAGTGGTTGGCGCTCGAGCCGCCGCCGCCGATGGCGCCCTGGCCCTGACCCTGGCCCTGCCCCTGGCCTTGCCCTTGCCCCTGGCCCTGACCCTGCCCCTGGCCTTGCCCTTGCCCCTGGCCCTGACCCTGGCCCTGGCCCTGGCCCTGCCCTTGCCCCTGGCCCTGCCCTTGTCCTTGCCCCTGGCCGCTCGGACCGGGCGACCCCTGGCCTTGGCCTTGACCCTGGCCGCTGGGGTTCGGTGACCCCTGACCCTGACCGCCCGGAGTCGGGCTGCCCTGCTGGCCGTTGCCCGGCTGGCCGCTGCCCTGCTGGCCGGCCTGGCCCTGCTGGCCGTTCCCCGGCTGCCCCGCATTCGCGAGCTCCCGCCGCGCGTCCTGCAGGCCCGACGCCGCCCGTGCCAGGTCGCGGTTCAGCTGCACCTTGTCGCCGGCCGCGGCCAGCGCCTCACCCAGCCGGTCGAGCGCCGCTTTCGCGCCCGCGCTGTCGCCCTGCGCGAGGCTCGCGACGGCGTCGCGGAGCGCCTGGCCCGCGGCGCCGTCGGCCTGGCTCGCGGCGCCCTGGAGCCCGGCGAGCTGGCGGGCGAGATCGTCCCGCTGCGGCTGGGTCATCGCGTCGACCTCGTCGCCGAGCGCGTGGAGGTCGTCACGCGCCCGCTTCGGGTCGCCTGCCGCGTTCGCCTGCGGGTCCCGGGTCGCGGCGCGGGAGAGCGATCGAGCGAGGGCCGCGAGCGACGCCGCCCGCTGCTCATTCGCCGGATCGAGCTGTGCGCGGACGTCATCCTCGATCGAGCCGAGCTCGGAGAGGTTGCGGTCGAGGTTGCCCGCATTCGAACGCAGGCGCTCCGCGAGCGCTTTCAGCTCGTCGGAGAGCTGCTTGCGCGGGTCGTTGGCATTCGCGCCCTTGCCGTCGAGCTCCTTCGCGATCTGCTCGATCCGCTCCGCCTGGTGCTGCGCCTCCGCCCGAACCTCGCGGCTCTGCTGGATCACCAGGTCCATCGGGTTGGGGAGCAGGACGGCCGGCACCACGAGTGCCGCGGCGAGCAGCGACGTCGCGGCCGGCCGCCGCGCGATCCGCGGCCGGAACAGGTTGGCCTCGACGGTCCGGAGGCGCCCGACGGCGTCGCGCCGCTGGCGGCGGACGAAGCGCGCCTCGGCCGCTCCGACCTCGAACCCCGCGTCCACGACGATCGTTCCGTCGTCCACGTCCGCGGCGGGGCCGGCGGCATCGGGGTGTGCAACCGCAAACGCGAGCGCCGAGGCGAGCGCATCGCCGGCGCCACCCTCGGCGTCGACCGCCAGCGCGGTCTCGCCGAGCGTCGGACGCGCCCGCACGACGAGCACGAGCAGGGCCAGCAGCCCGAGGACCGGCAGCGCCGCCGCGACGAGTGGCGCCTGCTCGAGCGGCACGATGCGCTGCGCGACGGCGAGCACGAGCTCCGCGATGAGCACCGCGGCGAGCACCGACCACGCCCGGCGCACGGAGCGCCGCAACCAGAGCCGCCGCCGATGGCCGGCGAGGCCCGCGCGAAGCTCGACGAGCGCGGGATCGAGCGGGACGCCGAGCGACGCGGGATCAGGCGGAACGAAGGTCGCGTTCGTCCGGGCGGACGATACCGGCCGATGGGGGCGCGTGACGCGGGCTCGCGGCATCAGGACGGCCCTCCGGCCGGTGGCGGCGGGGAAGCCGGGTCGACCGACGAGGCGGTCTCGGTCGACGCCGGATGCTCGACGTGCGCGCCGTGCACCGGTTCGGTCGCGACCGCTGCCGCAGCGTCGGCCCACGCCGGCCCGGCGGCGGGTTCCGGCACCGCGGCGCGCCGGGGTCGACGCAGGCGCCAGCGGCGGGTCGGCGACACGAGCTGGACCGACAGCACGATCAGGATGGCAGCGGTCACGATCATCGCGAGGAGGCTTCGTGGCCAGTAGCTGTCGCGCGGCGGCCCGAAGGCCTGGCCGCTGGCATCGAACGCGTCGACCTCTCGGTTGGTGACGCCGGCGACCACCTGGCACGACGCCCCGAAGCCCGTCTCGGTGCCGCACATCACGTCGACCTGGGCGAGGAACGGGTTGAACCACATCAGCGCTTCGGGCGGGTGACGGGTCAGCGTCGCGACCGGGTTGTCCTCACGGGTCGGCTGGTCCGGCAGGAAGCCGCTGTTCCCGGTCATCGCCGTCCAGAACACGAAGATGAACGCCGTCCCGGCCGTCAGGAAGATGACCGCCACGAGGTTGATCACGGTCGCCGCCTGGGTGCGCTTCACCAGCGCCGACACGAACAGCCCGATCGCTCCGAACGTGAACGCCGTCGCGAACAGGATCACGTACGCGCGCAGGACGTCCTCGGGCGCGATGCCGCCGAACGTGAACACGAGGGACACGACCGGGATGGAGGCGAGCAGGAGCAGCAGGATCCACGACAGTGCCGAGACGAGCTTGCCGAGCACGATCGCGAGCGACGAGATCGGCGTGGTCGCCAGCAGGTCGAGCGTCTGCTTCTCGCGCTCGAGGCTGATCGCGCCCGCCGTGGACGCCGGCGCGAGGATCAGGGTGATCAGCGTCAGCAGGAACGTGATCGCGAGGAATAGCGCGCGCCCGATCTCCGCCGACGCGGAGAACGACGAACCGAACCCGGTGGCGGCCGTGCGCTCGGCGATGGACTCGATCATCCACGCAAACCCGGCGACCAGCAGCAGGTGGATCGTCAGGATCACGAACGCGCGCTTGCCGCGCATCCGGCCGCGCAGCTCCTTCACGCCGACGGCCGCCATGCCGGTGCCGACGTCGCGGACGGCGCCGAACCTGCGGCGCGTGCCCATCGTCGCCGTCATGCCGGCACCCAGCCACCCGGCGCGGGCGGTGCCGGCGACGGCGGCGGCTCCGCCGAGGTGACCTGGAGGAACAGCTCCTCGAGGTCGCTCGCCACGCGGGCGAACGATGCGACCCGGAGGCCCGCGCCGACCGCGTGCGCGAGCAGCAGCGCGGACCCGTCGTCGTCGCCGTGGAACCCGATCTCGATGAGGCCATCCGGGAGGATCTCGGACGTGACGACGTCCGGCTGCCCGACGAACCAGTCCCGTGCCGCCTCGACGTCCTCGCGCTCCCCGAGGATGCGCGTCCGGAGGACGGCGCCGACCCGCAGCCGCTTCTCGATCTCCGCGACGCGCCCCTGGGCGAGCACCTGCCCGCGGTCGATGATCGCCACGGACGTGCACAGCTCCTCGAGCTCGGGGAGGATGTGCGACGAGACGAGGATCGTCTTGCCCAGCGACCGGAGCTCGCGGAGGAGCTCGCGCAGCTCGACGCGCGCTCGCGGGTCGAGCCCGGACGCCGGCTCGTCGAGGAGCAGCACGAGCGGGTCGTGGACGAGCGTGTGCGCCAGGCACAGGCGCTGCTGCATGCCGCGGGACAGGCCCTGCACGTAGACGTCGCGCTTCGGTCCGAGATCGACGAGCTCGAGCAGATCGCCGATCATGCGCCGCCGGCGGTCCGCCGGGATCCCATAGCAACGGGCGAAGAAGTCCAGGTACTCCCAGACCTTCATGTCGTCGTAGACCCCGAAGCTGTCCGGCATGAACCCGAGGACGCGGCGGACGTCGTTGGGGTTCCGGCGGACGGACGCGCCCGCGATCTCGGCATCGCCACGGTCGGGGACGAGGAGCGTCGACAGGATTCGGAGCGTGGTCGTCTTGCCGGCGCCGTTGGGTCCGACGAGCCCGAAGATCTCGCCCTCGGCCACGTCGAGGTCGAGCCCGGCGACGGCGAGGGTGCGGTCGTAGCGCTTCACGAGCCCCGTCGCCCTGACGATGCTGGTCACTGGACCGTCCCCTCGAGCCGCACGGGGAACTGGAAGCTCACCTGGTCCTGGCGTTCGTTCACGAACTTGACCTGGAGCTCGCCCGTGGCGGGGTCGAGCCACCGGGCGGGGTCGGGGAGCTCGTACGCCGCGCCCTGGACCGGATGCTTGAACTGGATCCAGGCGCCCCTCTGCACGTCGAGCACCTCGAGGTCTGGCAGGCCGTCCTGCGGGACGACGCAGCCGTCGGTGCCCGGCTCGCAGCGGGTGGTCTCCTCGAGGGTCCGGGTCTTGCCGCCCGGGAGGCTCACGTCACCGCCGAACGTCAGCCCCAGGACGATCCGGGTCGGCGTGAACGTCCCGTCGAAGGGGATCGGGCGATACGACATGCGCATGTCGCCGGCGCCGAGGTTCAGCGACCACGGATCCTTGGAGAAGAAGTTCGCGCCCGCCTCGAGGATCGACGAGCGGAGCAGGTCACCTGCGAAGACGGTCGCGCCGTGCACGGTGTACGGCAGCGGCACCTCGTACAACACGTTCGCGACGCGCCGCACGCGCTGGCCGTCGATCTCGAGCGGGACGACGGGGTCGCTGCCCCACGCCATGAGCGTCGCGGCATCGGCGGTCATGACGTTCGGGATGCCGGTCGTCGGGTCGACCGTGAGCTGGTCGATGACGCTCCGCCGCACCATCGCGCGCTGCGCCGCGTCGTCGAGCGGGCCGCCGTCCCAGCTCTGCGGCCCGAAGATCCGCTCCGAGAGCGAGATGCCGTTGAACGCGTTGCTCGTGACCGGGAGGTCGACGTCGACCGAGGCGCCGGCGGCGATGTCCTTGAGCCGCACCGCGGACTGGCCGAGCACGAGGGCGGCCGCCTCGAGGGTCCGATCGGAGTGGTTCGTGAGCGTGCCCTTCACGTGCCCGTTGTCGAGCCTGAGATCGCCGGTGATGTCGGGCCCCGTCGTGCTCGCGTCGGCGCGGATCGTGCGGATCGAGCCGACACCCACGGCGAGGTCGCGCACGCGCGACGGATCGCCCTGGAGGACGTCCAGTGTCGCGCCCGTGCCGTTCCCGAAGAACTCGCCGTTCATCGGCGACGACAGCAGCGCGTCGCCCGTCACGCGCGCCTGGTACGTGTCCCGGTTCGGGCTGAAGACGCCGAGGTACGACGACACGATCGCGGCGTCGGTGCCCGGCGCCCCGCGCACGACGCCCACCTCGTGGACGATGACCTCGGAGCCGCGCAGCAGCCCGCCGATGCCGAACGACCCGGCCGTGAACACGACGATCAGCGCGGGAACCGTGAACCAGGCCCATTCGCGCTTGTCGAGGCGGCGCAGGACGAGGTAGTTGACCGGCCCGACGAGCAGGATGTAGCCGAAGAGCAGCACGAGGACGCCGCTGATCGGCGGCAGGGCGAGGCTCGGCAGGTTCGTGACCGCGGACACGATCGTCTGGTCGTCCGCGAGCGACACCGTCCCGCCCGAGCGTGCCGGCAGCAGCCGCCGCCAGAGCGGCGTGTCCCAGTCGTCGCCGTCGGCGATCCACTTCGTGGTGGGGTCGAACCCGAGCAGCGTCACGGACCCGTTGCCGACCTTGCGATCCGCGGCGATGACGCGGTCGCCCGACATCGCGAGCGCGTGTCCCTCGCCAGCGTCGCCGGCGTACGCGGTCAACGTCGTCGCGCCGTGGGGGACGCCGCCGAGGATCGGCCGGAGCGCCGACGGGTCGGTGTCGAGGACGGCCGTCGGCCGGTAGGGCAGGAGGTCGTCGGGGAAGGCGGACAGGGTGTCGGCGCCGGCGGTGCCGCCCACGATCACGAGCCGGCCGCCGCCGGCGATCCAGCCGCGCAGCGCGGCGACCTGCTCCGGGCGGAGCGCTGACGCGTCGACGTCCTGCCACACGAGCCGGTCGAGCGGCGCCCACGCCTGGAGGCGGTCGGGGAGGTCGTCGGTCGTGAGCGTCGCGATCGCGGCCGGCGCGCCCGTCACGCTCGGCAACAGCTTCAGCTCGCTCACGACCTTCGCCGGGTTCTCGGACACGACGCCGACCACCAGCTGCGCCTGGTCGTGGAGCGCGATCGCGACCTGCGCCTCCGCGACGACCCGCTCGCCGTCGACCAGCTGGACCTTGAGGGTCCCGCCGAACGTCGGCGGCTGCGCGTAGAGCAGATACGTCTTGCGCGACCCCGTCGCAAGCTCCACCGGCGTCCCGAAGCGGGTCTTGGAATCGGCGCCGCCGCCCACCCGCAGCTCGCCCGTGACGGTCGGCCCGGCGTTCTGGACGTCGATGGCGATCGCGAACCAGCCGCCCTGCCGCACGTGACCCTGGAGCAGCGCGCGGGCCGTCATCGTGAGACCGCCGTCCGCGAGGGCCGCCGACGGGGCGAGCAGGCCCGTCGCGAGCAGGCCCGTCGCGAGCAGGCCCGCGAGGACGAGCGTGACGGCGACCCGGACGACTCCCGGGGTCTGGGGCAGGGGCACTCGGGCTCCTCGAGCTGGATCCGGCGACAGGACGGTGCGATGACGCGCGTCGCCCCGGAAAAGTTGCACGCACGCCCCCTGCCAGCCGATCCCCATCCGGCCCGGTGGCCGTTCGACCGCGGCTATCGTACGATGGCTGCGCCCCGAGCCCGTCCGCGCGTGCCCTCGCGCCCGACGTCCCGGCCGGTCCCGCCCGTCACCGTCCAGAGGAGCCCGTGCCCGAGATCCGACCGTTCCGTGCCCTTCGGTTCGACCCCGAGGCGGTGGGCGACCTGGGCACCGTCGTGGCCCCCCCGTACGACGTCATCGGCCCCGACCTCCAGCGGGCGCTGCTCGCCCGGCACCCGCGCAACGCCGTCCGGCTGGACCTTCCCGAGGGCGAGCCGCGCGAGGATCCCGACGAGCGATACCGCCGCGCGGCACGGACGCTGACCGCGTGGCGCTCGGACGGCACGCTGCGCAAGGACCCGCGGCCGTCGGTCTACGTGTACGAGCAGGCGTATCGCGTGCCGGGTACCGACCACGAGCGCGTCCAGCGCGGATTCTTCGCCCGCCTCCGCATCGAGCCCTTCGGTCCCGAGAGCCCGGTCCTGCCCCACGAGCGGACGCTGTCCGGCCCGAAGGAGGACCGCTACCGGCTGCTGCGCGCGACGAGCCTCAACACGTCGCCGGTCGTCGGACTGTTCCGCGACCCGGAGGGCGAGGCGCGGGCGACGCTCGCGTCGGTCGTATCGGGCACGCCGGTCGCGGATGTGCTGGACGACGACGGCGTCCGCCACCGGCTGTGGGTCGTCCCCGACGAGGGGGCGGGTTCACCGGCGGCGTCGCTCGTCGGCGTCGCGGGCGGCGGCCCGGTCTGGATCGCCGACGGCCACCACCGCTACGAGACCGCGGTGCGCTACCGCGACGAGCGACGCGGCGGATCCGCCGAGCAGGACCCGGCGTTCGACTTCCTGCTGATGCTGTTCCTGGCCGCCGACGAGCCGCTGACCGTCCTGCCGACGCATCGGGTCATCCGGGGCCTCGGCGAAGCCGGCACGGCGGCCCTCGTGGACCGGCTGCCCGAGCTGTTCTCGGTGACCCCGTCGACGCACGACGCGCTCGTCGCCCGGTTCGAGGCCGCTGGCGAGCTGCCGGGTGGCGAGGGCCGGTTCGGCCTGCTCACGCGCGAGCGCGCGTGGATGCTCGATGCGCGACGCGCGGCGTTCGCGGACCTGACGCCGACGGGCGGCACGGCCGTGCGCGAGCTCGACGTCACCCGCCTGGGCGCGGCGCTCGACCGCCTCGCGGGGATCGACGCCGCGGCCGTCGCGGGCGGCGAGCGCATCCGGTACACGAAGTCTGCGGCCGAGGCTCGCGCGCTGGTCGAGGCCGGCGCCGACGGCGCCGATGCGGCCTTCCTGCTCGAACCGACGCCGGTCGCCTCGATCCTCGCGGTCGCCGCCGCGGGGGACGTGATGCCCCAGAAGTCGACCTATTTCTATCCCAAGGCCCTCACCGGGCTCGTGCTGAACCCCCTCGAGTGGTAGGGGAGCGGAGCGGCGCGACGATGACCGACCTGACCTCCTCCGATCGGCTGCTGGGGCGCACCGCGCCCGGGGGGCGACCGGTTCGCAAGGACGAGATCGAGCTTCCCGAGCGCGGCCTGTACGTCGAGTCGTGGCTGCCCGAGCGTCGGTCGCGACGGAAGCCGCTGCTGTTCGTCCACGGCGAGCTCGCGGGCTCGTGGGTGTGGGAGCGTTACCTGCACCACTTCGCGGGCCGCGGCTGGGAGGGGCACGCCCTCAACCTGCGGAACCACTTCTGGTCGCAGACCGCGGACCCGGCCACGCTCGACGTCGCAAGCTACACCGAGGACGTGATCGCCGCGATGGATCGCCTCGGGCCCAGCGTCGTCGCGGTCGGGCACGGCATGGGCGGGCTGTTGGCGCTCAAGGCGATCGAGCGCGCGCCGGTGTCGGCGTACGTGCTCATCGCGCCGGAGGCGCCGAAGGAGATCCGCGAGCCGGCACGGCCACACGTCGTGCGGGACGTGCCCGACGCGTACGGCCGATCGGAGCTCGGCTGGGAGACGCTGCCCGAGAAGTTGATCCGCGAGCACCGCGACCTGACCCTCGCCGACGTCCTCCGGATCCAGCACCTGCTGGGGCAGAAGGCATTCGAGTCCGGCCGCGCGCGGCGTCAGGTCCTCGCCGGCGTTCCCGTCGACCGTTCGGCGCTGCCGGACGTCCCGCGCCTGGTCATCGGCGGCGGCCTCGACACCTACGTCCCCGAGCCGGACGTCGAGCGGCTGGCCGAGTGGCTCGACGCGCCGTACGAACCGTTCGGCGCGCACTCGCACTACGGGCTGGTGCTCGGGGAGCAGAGCTACCTGCAGGTTGCCGAGACGCTTCGCGTGTTCCTGGATACGAACCGGCTCTGATCGTCCGTGGCCGCCGGCCGTGGCGGGAAGCGGCGCTCGATGCTATCCTCCCGGACCGTCGCGCCTCGGCCGACGCCTCGTGCCGCATTCGTCTAGAGGCCTAGGACACCGCCCTCTCAAGGCGGAGACCACCGGTTCGAATCCGGTATGCGGTACCAATCCCTGAACACGTTCCGCCCGATCCGCACGGATCGGGCGGTCGTCATCTCTGCGCCGTGGCCGTGCTCAGCTCGTCGGACGGCGCGCATCCCCGACGGTCACCACGACGACCTCCAGCGGCGCTCCGCGACCGCGCACCTCGACCGTGCGGCGGTCGAGGCCCGTCGCATCGAGCCCGCCTTCCGCCGCCGCTTCGCCCGAGACCAGCAGCTCGCCGGCACTGCGAGCTGCGCGATCCGCGCCGTCGTGTTGACCGGATCGCCGAGGGCCGTGAAGTCGGAGATCTCGGTGCTCGAGCCGACGGTCCCGACGAACGCGATGCCCGTGTGGACGCCGGCGCCGACCGGGATCGGTCCTTCGGTCGACGCTCCGGCGGTGCCGACATCCGCCAGCAGGCGGCGTCCCGCGGCGATCGCCTTCGACGCGTGGTCGAGGCCCGCGTACCCGGGAATGAACAACCCGATCGCCTCGTCACCCACGAACTTGTCGACAACGCCATCGTCCTCGGAGATCGCGGCCGCGGCGATCGCGTAGAACTCGTGCAGCAGCGCCGAGAACGCGGGGGCCGCAGCCGCTCCCCGAGGCCCGTCGACCCGCGGATGTCGGCGAACAGCAGCGAAACCGGGACTTCCGCGCCGCCCACGCCCATCGTCGCCATGTTGCCGATGCAGCTCTTGCACAGCTGCGGGTTCTTCGGCCACGGCCCGAAGACCGGCCTGACCAGGAAACCGCCGATGCCCCCGAACGGAGCGTGGCAGGGCTTGCAGCGAGGCGGTGAAGGCAGCCGCCGGAACGCCCGGCGCAGTCGCAGGACATCCGGATGCTCGCCCGTGAGCATCGCGCGCCATTCGTCCTCCGTCGCCTGGCCAGGCACGAGCCGAAGTCTAGACGCGCCGCCGGCGCGTCGACCCGGTCCGGGAGATGGTCGCGCGGGGCTAGACTCCTGCGCATGCCTGCCGCCCCTGATCGCCGCCTCGTGATCCTCGCCGAGGGCAACTTCGGCTTCCACCATGGCAAGACGGCGATGGGCGTGATCCGCTTCGGGACCGACAAGGTCGTCGCGGTCATCGATTCCACGCAGGCGGGCCGCAACGTCCGCGAGTGGCTCGGCGATTCGGGCCGCTACGACATCCCGATCGTCGACTCGCTCAACGCGGCGCTCGGGTTCCTGCCGCGGGCCGACGCGCTCCTGATCGGCATCGCGCCGACCGGCGGCCGGCTGCCCGACGAGTGGCGGGTGATGATCCTCGCCGCGATTCGCTCCGGCCTCGACATCCTGTCGGGCCTGCACACGTTCCTTGGCGACGACCCCGAGTTCGCGGAGGCCGCCCAGCGGTCGGGCGTGCGCCTCGTCGACTACCGGCGGCCGCCGGAGCGCAACGAGACGGCGGTCGGGCGGCTGCACGGCCTCGGCAAGCGGGTCCTGCTCACCGTCGGCACCGACTGCGCGATCGGGAAGATGTCCGTCGCGCTCGAGCTCCGGCGCGCGGCCACGGCCGCGGGCCGTTCGGCGTCCTTCGTCCCGACCGGCCAGACGGGAATGATGATCGAGGGCTGGGGCGTCGCGGTCGATCGCGTGATCGCCGACTTCCTCCAGGGTGCGACCGAATCGCTGGTGGAGGAAGGCGAGCGGCGCGGCGACTGGGTGATCGTCGAGGGCCAGGGGTCGCTCGACCATCCGGCGTACAGCAGCGTGACGCTCGGGTTGATCCATGGTGCCACGCCGCACGCCATGGTCATGGTCCACAAGCCCGGGATGGCCGATCACGACTTCGACCACCTGCCCGAGCGGCGGTTCCCGATCGCGTCGCTGCCCGGCTTCATCGCGCTCCACGAGCAGCTCGCGTCGACGGTCGCACCGTCGAAGGTGGTCGCCATCGCGCTGAACACGTCGCTCATCCCGGACGAGGCCGACGCCCGCCGGATCATCGAGGCGACCGAGGCCGAGACCGGGCTGCCGGCCGACGACCCGGTGCGCTTCGGCGGCGACGCGCTGTGGCGACGGATCGATGCCGCGGTCGAGGCGCTGCCGTGGGTCGCGTCCGCCGACGAGGCAGCCGCCGCGGTCGCCGGATGAGCCTCTCGCTCCGGCTTCGGACGCTGGAGCTGCCCCTGCGCGACCCGTTCGTGATCGCGCGGGCGTCGCACGGCGAGGGGAGGTCCGTGACGACGGTGGTCGCGGAGCTGCGCGACGACGCCGACGGGCCGGACGGTCCCTTCGGGCTGGGGGAGGGATACCCCGACACGTACTACGGCGAGACGCCGGCGACGATGGCGGCCGTCGCGCCGCTGCTGCTCGACGCGCTGGAGCCGATCGAGGACGACCTGCGCGGGTCCGTCGACGACGTGCGCGCGGCCCTCGAGGACGCCGAGGGGCTGATGACCGCCGCGATCGGCCGACACGGGGCGATCAAGTGCGCGATCGACGTCGCGCTGCACGACCTCGCCGGGAAACGCCTGGGGCTCCCGGTCCGCCGGCTGATCGACCTGCCGGGCGACGTCCCTCCGACCGACTTCACGCTCGGGCTCGACGAGCCGTCGGTCGTCGCCGAGCGTGCGCGACGAGCCGCCTCGTTCCCGGCGCTCAAGCTCAAGGTGGGCGGCGCGAGTGACGTCGCGACGCTCGAGGCCGTGCGCGCCGTGTACGACGGCCCGATCCGCGTCGACGCGAACACGGGCTGGTCGCTGGACGAGGCGATCGGCATCGTCCCGGACCTCGAGCGCCTCGGCGTCGAGCTCGTCGAGCAGCCGTTTCCTGCCGGCCGGCTCGACCTGCTCCGTGCGCTCCAGGCGGCCTCGCCGCTGCCGATCGTCGCCGATGAGAGCGCGGTCACGATCGAGCACCTCGACGCGCTCGTCGGCGTCGTCGCGGGTGTGAACGTCAAGCTCGCCAAATGCGGTGGGCTGGGTCCGGCGCGACGGATGCTGGAGCGGGCTCGCGAGCTCGGATTCCGGACGTTCCTCGGGTGCATGGAGGAGACGTCGATCGTGATGGCCGCCTCGGCGGCCGTCGCCCCGCTCGCCGAGTGGGTGGACCTCGACGGGTCGCTGCTCCTCGCCGATGACCCGGCGAGCGGCCTCGAGCTTGGCAGCGACAAGGTGTGGCGCGCCGCCGAGGCGCCCGGTCTCGGGGTGGAGCTGCGCGCCGACGCGCGCCCCTGACGGATCGCGGGCCGGGCGCATCCACAACTTCCCGGTGCCGCGCCCGCGCTGTCCACGGGGTCGATCGGGGTGTGGACAAGTCGGTGGACACATTGGTGGATACGCCCCTAGCGCGGCCCCCGGCACGCGGCCGTAGGATTCACCGATCGCCGGCAGCCCGGGATGCCCAGGAACCGCACCGGCGAACGTCAGCACTCATTCGGCGCCAGGGGGTCGGGCTCGTCTCGCCCGGCACCCGGGTACATTCGGCGCGCGCTCCAAGGGTTGAGGAGGACCCGTATCGATGCACTCCGCCATCCCCGCGACCCCCGCGACTCCTGAATCCTCGACGGTGGAGGCCGAGGCCTTCGTCCGGTTCTGCTACCAGCGCCGGCGCGTCGGCTGGCCCGAGCTGTACGACGAGATGTGCCTCGTCGCGACGCGCGGCCTCTTCCGCGGGATGGGACGGGATGCGCTCGCCGACGTCGGCGTCGGGTTCAGCCTGTTCGAGACGCCGAGGCTGGCGGCGCTCGTCGCACGGGTCGTGGGGGAGGAGCAGGCCGCGCGGCGCGCGGCGCGGGCGGCGGCGATGGACGCCGCGTCGCGGCAGGCGGACGAGGTGCCCCAGGGCGTGGTGCTTGCCGCGGGAGCGGCGTAGCAGGTTGCGGCGTCGCACGGTCGACGCGCGGGTACGTGCCACGGCGCCGGCGATGCCGGAGCGGTGATTGCCGGCACCGCCGATCCCTGACCTGGTCGGCGCCCCGCTCGTTGGGTCGGCGGTTCGGTTATCCGCCGCTCGGCAGAGCCCCGGCTCGCTCGTCGGCTGGTCGCGTCAGGCGCGAATGCGGCGCCTCGCCATCTCGCCCTCGATCTGGCGCTCAGCGTCGACGTACCGGTCGATCTGGTCGCGCAGCTGGTTTGCCTCGGGCGTGTACAGGTGGACCTGCTGCTGGAGGATGTACGACAACCGGCGGCTCGTCATCCGCACGTGGTCCAGGTTCTTCATCAGGACGAGCGGGTCCATGGCGGCCAGGTCGGACGGCGGGTACATCTGCTTCATCGCACGGTGATCCTAGCCGAGGCGCCGTGGGTCGCGCGGCGCCGGTGCACGGCGCTCGGTGGACGGGTCGCGGGCGTCGCCCAGCGACCCCTCCGCCCGGGCAGGCGCTGAGTCAATGATCGGCGGCTCGACAGCGCGGGACGGCGCCTGTCGCGCAGCGGCGGCGCGGCACCGCAACAGGATGTGACTCTCAGTCGCTGATCGGCGGCGCAGGCCGCCCGGCGCTCGGTCGCCGGCGGGCGTCGGCGCGCCAGTTGCGACTGAGGGTCGCCGAACCGGCGCGGCGAGCACCCCGTTGCGTCGTCATGCCGGGGATCAGCGACCCTGAGTCGCGTCGCCGGACGCGCAGCAGACCCGTGCGCTGCGGGTCGCGCTTCGGTGCGAGACGCCGCCTGCCAGCGACCCCCGCGAACGCGCTCCGCGCCGTCGCCGACCCGCGTCGCGCGCCAGCGAGGGGCGACGGGTCAGATGGCACGGAGCCGGGTCGGCGGCCACGTCCAGTCGACGGGGACATCGGCCGCCGCGAGTGCCCGGCGGCGCCCCGCCTCGGTGGCGCCGAGGACGAGGATCCCGTCGGTCTTGGTCGCTCGGCCGGCTTCATCGCCCCACAGCCTCGTCATCTTCCGGTTCGCGGCGACCTCGTCGCGGACGAGCCCCGCCAGCCGGTAGCCCGCTGGCAGGGCCGCCTCCTCCCACGCCCGTTCCGCGAGCCCGATGCCCTCGGAGGATGGCTTGCCGCGGTCGGTCTCGACGTCGCCGATGACGACCACCGCGATGCCGTCATCGGTGAGTGCCGGCCGGAGGTCGGCCAGGACCACGCGCAGGAACTGCAGGTACGGCGCGCGACGGTGCGCGGCATCGAGCGCCTCGTCGATCGTCGCCGGATCGAATCCCAGCAGCCACGTCCGCAACCAGTTGTAGTAGCCGTAGCGGAGGACGCGCAGGTACGGCGGCGACGTCACGACGAGCCGTGCGCGATCGGGCAGGCCACGCGCACGCAGGGCTGCGCGCGTCCGCGTCCCGGCGGTCCGGGCATCGCCCCGGAGCGCGATTCCCGAGGATGTGGGCAACGGCTGTCGATAGAGGCGGTCGAGCTTCGCCGACAGGCGGTCGAACACGTCGCGCTCGGGCGGGACATAGCCCGTCCGCTCGACGAAGCCCGCCACGTACCGGGGCGCCATGCTGAACGTGTTGGGCATGATCGTCGACAGGTACGACGGGGTCTTGCCGTGGAGGATCCCCGCGAGCGCGCCCGCGAGGAACCGATCCGTCGGGTCGTCGAGCTGGAGCGCCGAGCGAACGAGGAGCAGCTGGGCAAGCGTGCGGGCGTGGAACGAGCCGGCGACCTCCGCAGGGACGGGTTCGCTGCCGGCGTCGGGACCGGCGCTCGAGCCCGCGGCCGGGACGCGCGGCGCGGACCGTACGGGCGTCGCCTTCACCGCGTCGGCGAGCGCCAGCCACGCGGCAGCGTCCGCGTTCCACGCGAGGCGCAGGGCGGCGAGTCGCGTCCGAACCTCGGCCGCCGACGAGGGCTCGAGCTTCGCGGCGGTCAGGACCTGCGCGAGCGGGTTGAGGTCATTGCCGACGCCGATCCGCCCTTCCGCGACGGCCTGGAGCGGCGCGGTGCCGCGGCCGGAGAACGGGTCGAGGACGACGTCGCCGGGACGGGTGTAGCGGGCGATGAACGCGTGGGCGAGCGCCGCCGGAAAGCTCGCCAGGTACGAGCACATCGGGTGGAGGCTGTGGCCCCACAGGCGCGGCTGCCCCTTCCAGTCGGGCTCGATCCCGAGCGCGGGCAGCTCGCTCGGCAGCTCGAGCGCGAGCTGGCCGGCGGGGACGGGTCGCGTCGTGAGGGCTCGGTCGGGCATTCCCGGGCTCGACGGTCCGCGGGCACGGCGCCCGCGAGGGCGGCGAGCATAGCAGGGCGCGATTCGGGCGGGCGCTAGACTCGGGCCACGCCCCCGTAGCTCAGTGGACAGAGCGAGGGTCTTCTAAACCCGAGGTCGCAGGTTCGATCCCTGCCGGGGGCGCCAGACGCTTTCCGGGGCGCCACAGGCTCACGACCGTGACGCCACGAGCGTGGGGGTACCACCGGGGAACCGAGAGTACCCCTTCACGTCTCCGCTCCTCACCTCGACACTCCCCCTCGCAGCGAGCCGGACCGCACCGCAGTGCCCCCAGTCCGCAGCCCGGCTCCGACACTGAGGCAAGATCACGAATGGCGTCGATGGTGATGAACGATCTTGGGCCCATGCTCACGGCCACCGAGGTGGCGGAGATGCTCCATCTCCACGTGAACACCGTGAAGCGGCTCGGGGATCGGGGTGAGCTGCCCTTCTATCGCGTCTGCAAGCGCGGCGACCGCCGGTTCCGCCTCGACGACGTGATGGCCTTCCTGGCGCGCAACCGCTAGACCGCGGACGGCGCTCGCCGCACCTACCCCTCGAGCGCGCCCTCGAAGATCCGGAGGGCCTCCTCGATCTCGGGGACCGTCACGTCGAGCGGCGGGATCCAGCGCACCACCTGGTGGCTCGGACCGCACGTCAGCACCAGCAGCCCCGCCTCGGCCGCTCGCGTCGCGACCGCGTCGGCGAGCGCGCCGTCGGGGGCGCCGGACGACCGGTCGGCGACCAGCTCGACACCGATCATCAGGCCCGGGCCGCGCACGTCGCCGATGGACGGGTGATCGGCCATGAGCTCGCGGAGGCCGCCGGACAGCTCGGCGCCCCGCAGCCGCGCGTTTGCCACGAGGTTCTCGTCGCGGATCGTCTCGAGCACGGCGATCCCGGCGGCACACGCGACCGGATTCCCGCCGTACGTCGTCCCGTGGGCGCCGCGGCCCCAGCGCTGCTGGAGGTCGCGGCTCGTGACGATCGCCGACAGCGGCAGGCCGTTCGCGATCGCCTTCGCGAGCACCGCGACGTCCGGGACGATCCCCGCGTGCTCGAACGCCCACATCTCGCCCGTCCGCCCGAAGCCCGTCTGGACCTCGTCCGCGATCAGCAGGATGCCGTTGTCCGTGCACAGCCGGCGCAGCGCCCGCAGGAACGACGCCGGCGCCGGGTAGTAGCCGCCCTCCCCCTGGACGGGCTCGATGATGATCGCCGCGACCTCCGACGGCGCGATGACCGTCTGGAGGAGCGACTCGAGGACCCGCAGGCAGGCCGCGGAGGCCGCCTCGTCGTCGCCGCCGAACTCCGGGTAGGCCGCCGGGAACGGGGCGAAGTACACGCTGGGCAGGAGCGGCTCGTATCCGGTCCGGTAGTTGAGGCTCGAGGTCGTCACGCTCGCCGCGCCGATCGTCCGGCCGTGGAACGCGCCCCGGAAGGCGATGATCCCCGGCCGTCCCGTGACGCGGCGGGCAAGCTTGAGCGCCCCGTCGATGGCCTCCGACCCCGAGTTGAGGAACAGCACCGTGTCCAGCGGATCGGGAAACGTGTCGGCGAGCATCGCGGCCAGCCGGACGGTGGGCTCGGAGAATCCGATCGTGTGGACCGGCCCGATCAGCTTGTCCACCTGCTCGTGGATCGCCGCGCTCACCCGCGGATGCGCATGACCGAGCGCCGTCACCGCGATCCCGTTCGCGAAGTCGAGATAGCCGCGGCCGGCGGTGTCGAACAGCCGGTGCCCCGAGCCGTGCGACCAGGAGCGGTCGAAGTACCGCCCGAGGACGGGCGACATGTTGGGCGCGGCGAGGGCCGCGAGGTCGAGGGACGCGGGGGTTCGATCGGCGGTGTCCACGAACCCGAGTATAGGGACGCGGCGGGCCGCGCCGAACCTCAGCGACCCGGGTTGCGCCGCGCGACCGCGAGGTTGAGCAGGCCGGCGAAGGTCGTCCACGCGAGGTACGGCACGAGGAGCAGCCCCGCGACCGGCCGGACGCGCGCGAAGGCGACGATCGTGGCCGCGATCGCGGCCCACAGGACCACGAGCTCGCCGAGCGCCAGCCGGAGCCGTCGGGCGCCGAAGAACACGATGGACCACCCGAGGTTGAGGACGAGCTGCGCGCCGAATGCGCCGAGCCCGACCCGTCGCAGGCGCGTGGAGGCCGTTCGACCGCGGTCCCCGGCGACCAGCACGAGCGCGCCCCCCATCATGAGGTAGAGGATCGTCCACACGGGCCCGAAGACGGCGTCCGGCGGCGTCCACGACGGCTTCGAGAGCCGCCGGTACCAGCCTCGGCCGTTCGCGTTCGTGGCCACGCCGACGATCGACCCCGCGACCAGCGGGGCGAGCCCGAGTGCCGCGAGCCCGACGGCGCGGCGCGATGGCCGGCGCAGGGCCGAGCGCTGAGACGCGCGGGGCGGCACGGCTTCGTCGCCGCGCCATGGCTCCTGGGGTACGGGAAGCAGGTCCGTCATCGCGGTCCTCCGGTGGGTCGTCGCGGGCGCGTCGCCCGTTCCTTCGCGCAATGGGGCGGGTAGGATGGCCCGCGCCGCACGATCGTCCCGTGACCCGCGTTCCGGCCGCCCGCGCCGGGTCCGCCCGAGGCTTGCACCGTGATCGACTTCACCCTGACCGACGAGAACCGGCTCGTCCGCCGGTCCGCCCGGGCCTTCGTCGAGGCCGAGATCCTGCCCCACATCCGCGAGTGGGACGAACGGGGCGAGGCGCATCCCGAGGTCTTCGCCAGGATGGCGGAGCTCGGGTTCCTCGGCGCGCCGATCCCCGAGTCGTACGGCGGCCTGGGCATGGACTACATCTCGTTCGCGCTGCTGTGCGAGGAGCTCGAGCGGGCCGACACCGCGTTCCGCGTCGTCCAGTCGGTCCACGTCGGCCTCAACAGCCTGACCCTCCTGCAGTGGGGGACCGAGGACCAGCGCCGGCGGTTCCTCGTGCCGCAGGCGAAGGGCGAGAAGGTCGCGACGTTCGCGCTGACCGAGCCCGGTGTCGGCACCGACGCGGCCAACCTCCAGACGACCGCCCGGCGCGATGGCGACGAGTACGTGCTGAACGGCCACAAGATCTGGATCAGCCTCGCCGACCTCGCGGACCACTTCCTGGTGTTCGCGACGGTCGACCGGTCGAAGCGGCACAAGGGAATCACCGCGTTCGTGGTCGAGCGCGGGATGCCGGGGCTGACCACCGGCACCCTCCACGGCAAGCTCGGCATCCGCGCCGGGAACACCGGGCTCATCGACCTCGAGGACGTCCGGGTACCGGTCGCGAACCGCGTCGGCGAGGAGGGCGAGGGGTTCCTGATCGCGATGAGCGCGATCGACCAGGGCCGGTACACCGTCGCGGCGGGCGCCGTCGGCCTCGCACAGGCGTGCTTCGACGCGAGCCTGCGCTACGCGCACGAGCGCGAGACGTTCGGCGAGGAGATCGGCCGGCACCAGCTGGTCAAGCAGATGATCGCCAACATGGCGAAGGGCACCGAGATCGGGCGGCTGCTCGTGTTCCAGGCGGGCTGGCGCAAGAACCAAGGCCTGCGCAACACCCGCGAGACCAGCCTCGCGAAGTGGCACGCCACCGACCATTCGGTCCAGGCGGCGCTCGATGCGATCCAGATCCACGGCGCCAACGGGTACAGCAACGAGTTCCCGGTCGAGCGCTACCTGCGCAACGCCAAGGCCGCGGTCATCTACGAGGGCACGAGCCAGCTCCACACGCTCATCCAGGCCGACTACGCCCTCGGCTATCGCGAGGACCGTCCGCTCCGCTGCGAGCCGTGGCCCGCGCAGGGGTTCAGCCGGCCCGGCTGAACGGGCTCGCGTCAGTCGCGGCGGATCGTCTCGCCAGCGCGGCGGAAGGCGCCGCCGAGCAGGGCGACGCCCGCGAGCGCCGAGCCGGCCAGCATCAGCCAGTCGCGCCCGGTGTGGGGCTCGAACACGTCGTGGAACGCCAGGGCGTCCGCGAGCAGGAGCACGACGACGGCTGCGGCGAGCGCGAGCATCGGCCACTTCATGATCGGTACCTCGATTGCCGGGAGCGCGCTGCAGACGGCGCGAGCGCCGTCGCTCCCATCATGCGCCCGATCGGCCGGCGCAGCCGTCAGCGAACGGTTGCGGGCTCCGGCGCGCCACTTGAGCCCGGCGTCGGGCTCGAGGACCGGCCAGTCGTGGACGATGCGAGCGCCGCCGGCGCGGGCGTCGGGCGCGTGCGCGTCGTCACGATGATGGCGACCGCGACGACGATCACCGCCGACGCGACGAGCGTGCGCGGCGTCAGCGGCTCGCCGAGGACGAGGAACCCGAGGAGCACGGCGACGACCGGGTTCACGTACGCGTACGTGGACACGCGCGCCAGCGGTGCGACGGTGATCAGCCAGGCGAAGGTCGAGTAGCCGACGAGGCTCCCCACGAAGACCAGGTACACGATCCCGGCCCAGCTCGATGGCGTCACCTGCGCCACGTCGAACGTCGCCCACTCGCCCATGACGGCGGCCACCACGATGAATGCGAGCCCCGCCGCGAGCATCTCGATGCCGCTCGCCAGGAGCGCCGGTCCGGGCAGCACCGCCCGTTTCGCCGCGTACAGGGTGCCGAGCGCCCACGAGACCGGCGCGACGAGGATCATCGCGAGCCCGAACGGGTCGAGGTCCCCGGCGCCGCCCGCGGGCCAGGCGAGGATGGCCACGCCTGCGATGCCGATCACGATCCCGAGCGCGAGCAACGGCCGGACCGCCTCGCGGTAGAACACGAAGCCGAGCACGGCGAGCCACATCGGCACGAGCGCGATCATGACCGCCGCGATCCCGGTCGGGATCGTGTCCTCCGCGACGGCGACCAGGCCGGTGCCGCCGACGAGGAGCAGCAACCCGACGATCGACGCGTCCACGACCTGGCGCAGCGTCGGCCGGGGGACGGCGCCCCGATCGCGCACGATCACCATCAGGCTCAGGATCGCGCCCGCCGGGATGAACCGGAACACGCCCATCACGAACGGCGGCATCGACTCGATGGCCACCTTCATCCCGAGGTAGGTCGAGCCCCACACGACGTACAGCACGAGCAGCGCCGACCAGACGGCGACCGGGCTGGCCTTGGAACGCATGACCGTGACGGGCTCCTCGCGCGGACGTGATGGCGCAGTGTAGGCGTTGGGAGCCCGTTGTGCTAGTGGACTAGGCCAAGTCGCGGATCGTCGCGCGGGAGGCTACGCGGCCGGCTCCACCGCGACGGGGCGGCAGATCTTGCACGGCCGGTAGCCCCGCGACCGCGCCTCGCGGAGCGAGCGGAACGAGACCCTGTACCGGTCCTGGACCCGCTTCGCGTGGCGGCACGTCGGCCAGCAGACGATGCGGGTCGTCGTGCTCCCGGACAGCCGCTCGCCGCGGCGCGCCGCCGTCTCCATGGCGTCCGGATCGAGGCCCTCCGCGGACAGGATCGTCCGCTTGTTGTGCGGCCCGCCGAGGCTGTACTGGCCGATGGTCCCGTCGGTGCGGACGACGCGGTGGCACGGGACGATGAGCGGCACGGGGTTGTGCCCGAGCGCGGTGCCGACGGCACGGACCGCCTTCGGCCGGCCGATCTCCGCGGCGATCCAGCCATAGGGTCGGACCTCGCCGGCCGGGATCTCCAGCGCCTTGGTCCAGACCGCCACCTCGAACTCCGTGCGGCCGCGCAGGTCGAGCGGGATCCGCACCCGCCGCTCCCCGGCGAGGCGGCGGGCGACCGCGTCCGCGAGCCGATCCGGGAGGGCGTCCGCGAGCACCGTCCGGCGTCCCGAGCGCGCCTCGTGGCGCGCGGCCGCCTCGGCGCCGTCCGTGGCCTGCTCGACCTCCGAGATCCCGCGCCCGTTCCACGCGACCCACAGCGTGCCCAGCGGCGAGGCGACGGGCGCCATCCGGTCGACGAGGCCGACCTCGACGAGGACGTCGTCCGCAAGGTGCGACGGCGCCGGAGCCGCGAGGACAGCGAGCGCGCCGGGCGCCTCGTCCTCGTGGCCGGTGCCCAGGGTGGCGTGGCGGTTCATGCGGTCAGCTCCTCGAGCTCGGTGCCGGCCATCGAGGCGCGCAACATGGCGAGCCCGCGATGGACCTGGGCCTTGAGGGTCCCCTCCGGCCGGCCGAGGACCTGCGCCAGCTCGGCGTACGACAGGTCGTCGACATGGCGGAGGACGACGGGGATGCGGTAGCGGTCGGGGAGCGCGGCGAGGTGCGCGGCGAGGCGGTCGCGCTCGGCGCCCTCGAGCGCGAGGCTCGCCGGGTCGGTCGTGCCGTCGGCGGGCGGTTCCCAGCCGGCGTCCACGAGCGGCGCCATCGGTGTCGAGGGCACCGTCCGGGTGCGTGCCCGGTTGCGGCACAGGTTCAGGACGATCGTCGCGAGCCAGGGCCGGAGGCGCAGCTCGCGGATGCGGTCCGGCTCGTACGTCGCGAGCGCCCGATAGGCGCGAACGAGGGCGTCCTGCACGATCTCCTCCGCGTCGTGGGGGTTGCCGGTGACCCGGAGGGCGATCGTGTGGCAGCGGTCGACGTGCGCGCGCACGAGCGCCTCGAAGCTGCCGTCGAGGTCGTGCGCGAGACGCAGGACCAGCTCGGTGTCGTCCATCACCCTCCGGAACCCGTCACCGGTCCCGCCGGTTGCATCAGGCCCGCGCGAGCGGCGTGATCTCACCCGTGGGCTGGACCAGGAAGATCCAGACGTCCCACGCGACGTGGCTGACGATCAGCGCGCCGAGCGGCATGCCGGCCGCGTACAGCGCGCACCAGTGCGCGCCCGCGATCCCCGCGGCGCCGAACAGCGTGAAGTTGCCGGTCACGATGTGGACGCCGCCGTAGGCCATCGCCGCCATCGCCGCGCCCGGCCAGCGCCCGTAGCGCTCCATGAGCGCGGCCTGGACGAGGCCGCGCCAGAACAGCTCCTCGGCCGGCCCGATGACGGTCCCCAGCCGGAGCGCGATCTCCTCGCGCGGCCGGATCGTCCGGAGCGTGTAGATGTCGCGGATCTGGGCGTCGCCGCCGGGCACGAACCGACGCGCGAACCGGTCGCCGACCTGGAAGGTGACGTACAGCGTCCCGGCCGACGCGAGGCCCAGCGCGAGCTCCCGCGGCCCGATGCGCGTGCGGCGCGCGGGCCGGCTCGTCGCGAGCGCGAGGGTCCCGAGGCCGAGGCCCGTGAGCGTCATCCGCTGCCAGAACCGTGCCCGCGGGCCGCGGAACGTCGCCGCGAACGCCGACTGGGCCGCGACGAGCCCGACGGCGAGCGCCCCGGGCGCGACCTCGCGCTCAGGCACCGAGCGCCTTCGAGGCGACGAGCCCGACGACGAGGAGGGTCCCGAACGCCAGGTGGAGCCGCGCGGTCTGGAGGTCGATCATCGCGATCGCGCGCGCCTGGCCGGTCGCCCCGAGCTCCGCGGAGCGGATGACCTGCGCGAGCCATGGGAGCGAGAACACGACGAGCATGACGGCCGGCGGCAGCACGTCGGCGATGACCGTGAGCGCCAGCACCATGTACGCGCCGAGGACGAGCGCCACGTAGCCGTAGTGGGCCCATCGCCGGCCGATGCGCGCTGACAGCGTCGAGATCCCCGCTCGCGTGTCCTCGCGGATGTCGCGCCACTCGTTGCCGTGGAGGATCGCCGCCGTGAGCAGGCCGATCGGCACCGACAGCCAGAAGGCGGTGGAGGACCACGCGCCGCTCGCCGCGAAGTAGCCGCCGACCACCATCAGCGGGCCCATCAGCAGGAACACGATCGGGATGCCCAGCGCGCGGTTCTTGTACTCGAGGGGCGGCGCCGTATAGCCCCAGCCGAGCACGAGGCCGATCGCCCCGAGCCCGAGGATCGCCGGCCCGCGCAGGAGCGTGAGCCCGAGCCCGAACGCGATCGCGAGCCCGAACGCCGTGCCGGCGCTCAGCAGGGCCGCGCGCTCGGTCATGCGCCCCTTGACGATCGCGTGGCTGGCCCGCGGGCTGGTGATCGAGTCGATGCCCTTCCGGACGTCGTAGACCTCGTTGACGATGTTCGTCCCGGCGTGGAGCAGGATCGCCGCGGCGAGGGCGGCGAGGAACGGGATCCAGGCGAAGGCGCCGTCGACCCAGGCCAGCGCGCCACCCGCGATGACCGGGATGCCCGATGCGGTGAACGAGAACGGGCGCAGGATCTCCCACACGGCGCCTGCGCGGCGGCGGGCTCGCTCGCGCGTGCCGAGGCGCCGGTCACCGGCGAGGCTCGGGGCGTCCGTCGGCGCCGGTTCGGCCATGGCCGCGCCGCCGACGTCCGCGGACGTCGGCGCGACCGGGATCGCGCGCGTGTCGGCCGCGACCGCCGCCACGGGCTCGGGGAGGTCCGCGTACAGCGCGGCGGCGGCGACCAGCTCGTCGACCTGGCGGTCCTCCTGGAGGACCGGCTGGAGGAGCGGCAGCCCGAGCCCGGCGCCCGCGTGGAACGCCATCGCGCCGGCCGCCACCTCGTCGCGCGTGCCGCACAGCATGAACGCGTCGAGGAGCTCGTCCGGGATCAGGTTGCCGGCGGTGGTGTAGTCCTCGGCCCGCCAGGCCGCCGCGATCCGATCGCGCAGCTCCTGGTCGAACCCCGCGCGCCGGAGGGACACGTCCGACAGGACGGACATCATGTAGATCACGAACGGCTCGCGCTTGGCGCGGTTGAGCGCCTCGCGCCGCGACTTGTCGACGAGGGACAGGAGATAGCCCGCCGTCTCGATCGCCAGCGGGTCCCGGCCGGCGGCGGTCGCGGACGCGCGGAGGCGCTCCAGGATCCCGCGCAGCGACGGGATCGACTCGGCCGGCCGCGCGAGATAGCCGTCGGCCTTCTGCCCCGCGAGCTCGACGAACGCCCGGCGGTACGCGGCGATCACGAGCGGGATGCGATGCGGTGGCGGGAACATGGGCTGGATCGGGGGGAGTCCCGGCGTCGCCGACGGGAGGCGCTCGCCCGCCCACAGCGCGCGGATGTCGTCCATGGCCCTGGAGACGCCCTCGACGGCCGCGTCCGGCTCGTACGGGATGCCCATCTGCTTGAGCCGCAGCGGGAGACCCGTCCCGATGCCCATCACGATCCGCCCGGGCAGGATCTCGTCGAGCGCCGAGCCCGTCATCGCGAGGACGACGGGATGGCGGGTGAAGGGGTTCGCGGCGCCGAGCGCGACCCGGAAGCCCGCCTCGTCGCCGTCGTCGTCCTCGGCGATCGCCTGGGCGATGGCCGTCGTGAACGAGACGCCGTCGCGCTCGAAGTAGCTGTCGTGGATCCAGATCGAATCCAGGCCCTGGTCGCGCGCCCGGCGAGCCCAGCCCGTCACCTCATCCACGTCGCCGCGAGCGGCGAGTCCGAGTCCGATGGGTCGCGCGAGCATGCGCATGGCGGTGCGGCTCCGGTGTGTCGACGGCGCGGTCGCGAGCCCGATGCTAGCACGTCCGAGCCTCTACATGTTACTCAGGAATAGCACGTTAATCCCGATCGCGCCACATGCCACAATGCCGTCCCATGCGTCTTGACGACCGCTTCGAGGACCTCGTCGGCAGCCTCGCCGGCTTCTACCGGACGTGGTTCGTCGCGCTGGGCCTCGACCTCGGCCTGCTGGCGGCGCTGCGCGAGGCCGGGACCGGTGGCGTGTCCGTCGGGGATCTCGCCAACAGGACGAACCTCGCGCCCGGCATGGTCGCTCGCTGGGCGTGGGGCGCCGCGGCGCACGAGCTCGTCGTTCTCGCCGACGATCGAGTCGCGCTGCCCGAGGACGTCGCCGCGATCCTGCTCGACCCGGACCGGCCCGAGCACCTCGGCGGGCAGTTCCAGTTCGCGGCCACGGGGAGCCTCGATTTCGGCGAGCTGCCGGCGGTGTTCCGCGACGGCTCGCCCGCGGCAACCCGGCCGGACCGCTACCGGGTCGCGATCGAGCGCCTGACGGTCCAGGACATCGCCGTCTTCTTCCAGGAGGTGCTGCCCGCGATCCCGCAGCTGGTCGCGGACCTCGTGCCGGGGTCGCGGATCCTCGACGTGCACTGCGGCGGCGGCCGCTGGCTCATCGCGCTGGCGCGCCGGTTTCCCGGAACGATCCTGGACGGCGTCGAGTTCGAGCCCGACTCCGTGGCGCGTGCCCGGTCCGCCGTCGACGCCGCGGGCCTCGGCGACCGGATCCGCGTCGAGCCCGGCGACGTCACCTCGCTCGGTCACCCCGGCGAGTTCACGCTCGCCTACTTCCAGTACGCGCTGCACCAGCTCGCGGACCCCGTCGCGGCCCTCCGGTCGGGCATCGCCACCCTCCGCCCTGGCGGCTGGCTGGTGGCGCTGGACTGGTACCTGCCCACCGATCCGGACGAGCTCGTGACCCGCCACTCGGAGCTCCTCGCGGGGATGGAGCTCGACGAGCTCGTCAGCGGGACGTCCCTGGTCACGCGGTCCGAGGCGCTCGGCTGGTTCGAGGGGGCCGGGGTCGCGACGCCGCAGCTGATCGACCTGCCGTCGGGCGCCACGGCGATCGTCGCACGCGGCTAGGTCCCGTTCGGACGCGCCGCCGGCGCCGGGCTATGGTGGCCGCGTGACCCGCCATGTCGACGTCGACGACGCGACCATGCTCGCGCTCGAGCGGCACGAGGTGAACGCGCACGCGATCCCGAGCCGCCGCGTTCGCGAGCTCGGCGACGCCGTCGCGCTCGTCGACCCGGTCGACGCCGAGCCGTTCTGGAACCGCCTCCAGGCGGTGCGCTGGCCGGAGGACGACGCCGGGTTCGACCACGCCCTCACGCGGGCACTGGCGTTCTTCGCATCGGTCGGCCGGCTGCCGCACGTCTGGCCGTCGCCCGCGCACGCGTCGCCCCACGACCTCGTCGACCGGCTCGTCGCGCACGGGTTCCACGACGTCGGCGGGGGACACCTGATGCTGCTCGAGGAGCCGGCCCGGTGCGCCGCCCTCGACCCGGCGGAGCTGTCGCCGGGCGTATCGGTCGTGGCGATCCGGTCACGCGCCGAGGCGCGACACGCCGACGCCGACGACATCGCCCTCGTGCTCGCCGAGTCGTTCGGGGCGCTGCCGGGCCGCGTGTCGTCCCTCGCGGCCGACCTGCGGATGACGCTCGACGACCCGCGCATCGCGCTCGCGCTCGTGCGGGTGGACGGCGAGCCCGCGGCGGCGGCGAAGGCGACGACGTTCGACGGCCTCACGTACGTCTCGTCGGTCGGGACCCGGACGGCGTTCCGCGGGCGGGCGCTCGCGGGCCTCGCGACGCGCCACGTCCTCACGGCCGGCGGGCGGCGGCTGACGCCCGGCTCCGCGTACCTCGGCGTGTTCTCGGGCAACGAGGCCGCGCTCCGGCTGTATGACCGGCTGGGGTTCGCGTCGGTCGGCGAGTCGCCGGACCTCCTGCTCGAGTGACGCTCTGGGCGCGCCTCACCTGGCAGGCCGCGGATGCCGGGGCGCTCGCGGGCGAGCTCGGTGACCGGCTGGGCATCGAGCCGCGCCAGGGAGGCCTCGCGGCCGGCGCGTTCCTGCTCCGGCTCGGCAACGCGGACCTCGAGGTGCGGCCGTGGGTCAGTGAAGGTCCCGCGGACGCGCCGCGGCGCGACGGCCGGCTGATGCTCGAGCCCGTGCCCAACGGCGAGGAGGCGCCCGAGCCGCTCCCCGGCGATCCCTTCGTGCTGCACGCGGTCGGCTGGGCGACCGTGGAGCTCGAGCGCGCCGAGGACGAGCTCGGGCCGTGGCTGGGATCGCCGGCGCCCGGGCCGAGGGTTCGAACGGACCCGCAGCTCGGGGCTCGCGTCGTGCTCCGCTCGGGTGGCGGGCTCCCGGGCGCGTGGACGGCGCTGCTGGAACCGTCGACCGAGGGCCGGACGGCGGCGGCACTGGCGCGCGATGGCGAGGGCCCGGTTGCGCTGTACCTGCGGCGCGCGCATGGCCTCGACGGCTGGATGGCGCGGGCGGCCGGCGATCGGAGCGGCATCGCGGACGGGCCATTCGGACGCCAGGTCCTCCTGCCCGGCGCCACGACGGGCCCGCACCTCGTGATCACCGAGGGCCGCGACCCGTCCGATGGGCCGGCGGCGCCCGGTACCATCCCGGCATGAGCGACGCCGCCACCGTCACGATCCGGGCCGCGACGGCGGCCGATGCCGGCCGCCTCGCGGCGCTCCTGACCGACGAGGGCTACCCGGCGGGGGAGTCCGACCTCGGCGCCCGGATCCAGCGGTTCTCGACGCCCGACTCGCACGTCCGCGTCGCCGAGGCGTCGGGCGAGGTCATCGGGTTCATCGCGTTCCACCTCATCCCGAGGTTCGAGACCGACGACCGGTTCGCGCGGATCGTCGCCCTCGTGGTGGACCCGGGGGTCCGCGAGCGGGGGATCGGCAAGCGGCTGATGGCGGATGCGGAGGCCGTGGCGCGCGACGAAGGCGCCGCCTTCCTCGAGGTCACGGCCGGTCACCACCGACCCGAGGCCCGGCAGCTGTTCGAGTCGCTCGGCTACGACGCGGGCGTCGCCGCGTACCTGCGCAAGCGGCCCTGAGGCCGGCGCCCGGCGCGCGGCGCGGGCCGGACCGATGACGTTCCCGCGCCTCCGGCTGCGCGACGAGGTCGCGTCGCTGCTCGACCTGCCCTGGGAGCAGCCACTCGCCGAGTGGAGCGGCGACGGGACGCGGTTCCGGGAGCTGCCCGTCGGCCCGTCACGGCACCTCGTCCGGTTCATGGCCGCCGACGGGATCGTGTACGCCCTCAAGGAGCTGCCGGCACCGGTGGCGCTTCGCGAGTACGAGGTGCTGCGCCACCTCGAGGACGCTTCGCTCCCGGGGGTCCGGGCGGTGGGGCTCGCGCAACGGCCCCAGCGCGGCGACGCGATCCTGCTCACCGAGTACCTGCGCCACTCGATGCAGTACCGGCGACTCCTGATGCGGCTCCGCGTCGTCACGCCCGGCTACCGCGACCGGCTCCTGGACGCGATGGCGCTGCTGCTCGTCGACCTCCACCGGGGCGGCGTCTACTGGGGAGACTGCTCGCTCGCGAACACGCTGTTCCGGCGCGATGGTGACCGGATCCAGGCGTACCTCGTGGACGCCGAGACGAGCGAGGTGCACGACCGCCTGTCCGATGGGCAGCGCCGGTTCGACCTCGACATCCTGGTCGAGAACGTGGCCTTCGGCCTCGCGGACCTCGCGGCCTACCAGGACCGGCCGGAGGACGTCGACGGCGCGATCGATGCCGCGGAGTCGGTCCGAGGGCGCTACGAGGCGGTGTGGCGCGAGCTCAACGATCAGCCCGACGTGGTTCCCGGCGACCGGCGCGCCATTCGGGCCCGGCTGCGGCGGCTCAACGACCTCGGGTTCTCGGTGGATCTGGAGGTCGGCCCAATGGGCGCTGCGGGGACCGTCCGGCTGCGGACGTCGGTCACGACGCGCCGCTACCACGCCAACGAGCTCGAGCGCCGCACCCGGCTCCGGACGCTCGAGGGCCAGGCACGGATCCTGCTGAACGACCTCGCGGAATACCACGCGTGGCTCGAGTGGTACGAGCGGCGCCCGGTCGACGCCGAGCAGGCGGCCGACCGCTGGCTGCGCGAGGTCTACCGGCCGACGCTGGCGCGGATCTCGGCCTTCGTCGCGCCGGATCGCGACCTCGTCCAGGCGTACTGCGACGTGCTCGAGCACAAGTGGCTGCTGTCCGAGCGAGCGGGTCGCGACGTGGGCCTCGATGCCGCGATCCAGTCGTACGTCGCGGAGGGCGCGCCTGCACCCGAGCAGCCGCGGACGGCGGCGGGCGACGCGGCGTTCGAGGGCCTCGACGTCGAGGCGGACGATCCGGGCCTGCTGGAGGGGCCGATCAGCTGACGGCGCCGCGCGGTGCGTCAGTCGCCCGCGTGCTCGCCCCAGCGCTCGTCGAAGCGGACCTCGTGGATCGGCCGGCGGCCGCCGGACTTGAGCGGCGCCGTGAGCTTCGCCGGGTCCTTCGGGTAGCCGAAGGACAGGATGTACTCGCAGCGCATCCCGTCCGGATAGCCGAGGATCGCCTGCGCGCGGTCGTGCTCGTACACGGTCGCGGGGCAGCTGCCGATGCCGAGCTCCCAGGCCACGAGCATCATCTGCGCGGCCGCGTTGCCCGAATCCCAGACGACGCTCAGCGGCTGGCCGGGGCCGCGCGGGTCGGGCGTCACGAGCGCGACGGCCGCGGCGGCGCCCGCGAGGTGCCCCGCGTAGCGGCCCGTCTCGGACAGCGCCCGCAGCCGGTCGCGGTCGCGCACGACGATGAACGCCCAGCGCTGCTCGTTCTTCGAGCTGTGCGCCCGGGTACCGGCTCGGACGATGCGGTCGAGATCCGCATCGGCGATGGGCTGGTCCGTGAACTCGCGCACCGCCCGCTTCGAGCGCACGGCGTCCCAGGCGCTCATCGCTCGTTGCCCGCTCATCGGACGAGGTGGGCAAGCGCGCGGACGCCGCCCGGCTCGTTGTCGAGGGTCGTGAGGCGCTCGGGATCCGGCAGGCGGACGGCGGGAACGGCCGCCGCGACCCGGGCGGCCTCGTCGGCGTCGAGCGGACCACCGAGGTGGGTCGCGAGGAATCGCGCGACGGCGGAACGGAACGCCGGGAGCTCGTACAGCCACGAGTGCTCGCCGCCGTCGACGACGAGCGTCTCGGTCACCGACTCGGGTCGCACCGCGCGGCGCGCCCGGGCGAGCCGTTCGAGGTGGTCGACCGGCACGACCGCGTCGTCCGTGCCGTGGACGAGCAGCACGGGCGCGGCCGTGGCCTGTGCGCCCCGGGTCGCGCTCACCGCGTCGACGGTGTGGCCGCGCGGCCGCAGGTACACGCGGGTCGTCAGCCACGCGAGCGGCCATGCGATCGGGGCGGGGATCGGCAGGTGCGCGAGCTGGAACGTCAGGCGGGTCAGGCGCAGCGGGTTGGCGGGCGTCGACATCGCGACGACGGCGTCGACATCCGGATTCCCGGCCGCGGCGACGAGGCTGCCCGCGGCGCCCATCGAGTGCCCGACGATCGCGACGGCCGTCACCTCCGGACGCGAGCGCAGCCACGTGACGCCCGCTCGGGCGTCCGCCGCGTACTCGCCGACCGACATCGGGAGCGCCTCGGGGGCATTCGCGCCGTGTCCCCGGACGTCGAGCGTCAGCACGTGGTAACCGATGGCGTGGAGGACCTGCGCCGTGGGCAGCGTGCGGTCGCGCGCCGACTCCCAGCCGTGCACGAGGACCACCCCGGGCGCGGGCCCGTCGCCCGCCGGCATGAACCAGCCGGGGAGCCGGAGGCCGTCGGCCGTCGGCACCTCGACGTCCTCGTAGGCGAGGCCGACGGCGTCGGGCGTCGACGCGGGTGGATGGCGGTGCGGATAGCCGGCACGCTCCCGGTACACGACGGCGAAGCGATACGCGAGGGCCACCGGCGCGGCGGCCACGGCGGTCGCGATCGCGGCGCGGCGGAGGGGTCGGGTGCTCGTCATCGGACCCATCACAGGACGAACGGCAGGGGGCTGTCAAGCGGGGCCCCGGCGATACACTCCCGCGGTGCCGTCCAAGGACCCGCATGTCGTGCTGGGCGTCGACCCCGATGCCACGCCCGACGAGATCAAGGCCGCCTGGCGGGCGCTCGCGCGCCGGCATCACCCGGACCTGACCGGCGACGACCCGGAGATCGCGCAGCGCGCGACGCGGCGCATGGCCGAGATCAACGCGGCGTATGCGGTGCTGACCCGCGACCCCAAGGCCCGTCGCGCGCGCAACCCCGCCGGACCGGCCCGGCCGCGCACGAAGCGCCCGGACGGGCCGCCCCCGGACCGCCCGTCGCGGCCGGTCACGGGCCGCGTCGACACGAGCGCGACCGTCAAGGGCCGCAACCAGACGACGACGCCGCCGGGGACGGCGCAGCCGTTGCGCGGTCACCCGCCGCTCCGCCACGACCGGGTCACGCCTGAGCTCCGGGCCTCGCAGCCGTCCGGGCCCCTCGAGCTCGACCGGCTCAACGGGCACGTCCCGCGCGACGCGCCGGACCTGGACGATGCGCTCGAGGTCGAGGTGGACTTCGGCAAGTTCCACGGGCACACGCTGGGCCAGATTGCGGCGTTCGAGCCGTCGTACATCGACTGGCTGGCGGGGACGCAGACGCGCGACCCGGAGATCGCGCTGGCGGCCCGCGTCATCGTCGGGGAGCTCGACCGGCGGGGGATCCGCCGCGTCCATCGGCCGGCGCGGCCGGGCTGGCACTCGAACCCGTTCCGCTGACGGCGTCCGGCGACTCGCCGGCAAATGGAAGCACCCCCGGCGATACGGTCCGGGGGTGCGCCGGGGCGCGATCTATGAGTGCAGCCGCCCGTCGGCTTCCGGGCCCGAGGCCGTTGCCCAGTTATTCGGCTCGTGACGGGAGACGCGGTACCCCCGTGCCGTCGAGCGTCCCCGGCGGTCGGGTCGTCCGGTCTTCCTGCCCGTGGCCGACGCCCCAGGTTGGTCCCGGTTCGTCGCGGGTCGGCGCGTATCGAACGCACCCTGACCGTACGAGCGGGTGCGCCCGGCGGGAATGGCCCGCGCGTCCCGAACCGGCGCGAGCGAAGGTCAGGCGCGCCCCCGCACCGCCGGGACCATCGGACACGGCGCGGCCGCGACCATCGAGCCCCCTCGGGAATCGTCCCCATTCCGGCCGATCGTGGCGGCATCGCGCACGATTCGGCCCGGATTCGGGGCCGACGGTACCCTCGGCGTCGATGTCCCCTCGTTACACGCGCATGTCGCGCGTCCTGCCGATGGTCCTTGCCCTCGCGGTGGCCGCGTGCGCGACGGCAACGCCGATGACGAGCTTCGACCCGGCGTCGGCGTGCACCACCGATGGCCGCATGCCGGGGGCCTACCCCGAGCTCGAGGCGCTGCTGCCCCGGTCCTACGAGGGCCAGGCGCCCACGACGGTCGACTCCGGGCGCAACTGCACCCCCGCGGCGCTCGGGACGCTGGCCGCGGACGGGGTCGACGGCGTCGAGTTCGCCGGCGCGACGTGGCCGCTCGGCGGGGCGACCGCCCTGACCGTGGCCGTGTTCCAGGGCGACGGCCTGGATGCGGGCAAGCTCCTCGACTTCTACGCGCGCGGCGCCGCCGACGCCAACCGCACCGACAAGCTCGCGACGAGCGACACGACCGTCGGCGGCCAGCCCGCGCGACGGCTCGACGTGCTGCGCAGCGACGGCAGCGGCTCGACGATCGTCACGTGGCCCGGCGGCGCACCGGGCCGGGCGATGGCGCTGCTCGCCTCGGACCTCGGCGACGCCAAGGTGCTGGAGGCGCTGCAGGCGTTCGGCGGGGCGTGACCGGCAAGGGGGCGGTGCTAGAGTCCCGGCCATGAGCGACCCTGACGACGGGTGGGCCGCCGGCCGGCGGCGGTGGCGCGTCGAGCGGCTCGACCCCGCGCTCGCCCGGCTCCCGGAGCGCCGGCCGTCGTTTGTGACGCTCGGCGACGTGCCGGTGGACGGGCTGTACGGGCCGTGGAGCCTTGTGGGTGAACCCGGTGGCGGCACCGGCGACGCCGAGCCGACCGGTCCCGGCGGCCCGACCCTCGTCGACCACCACGGCGATCCGCTCCGCGACGGCCGCGGGCGCTACGCGGACGCCGACCTCGAGCGCGACCTCGGGTTCCCGGGTGAGCCGCCCTTCACCCGCGGCATCCACCCCACCGGGTACCGCTCGCGTCCGTGGACCATGCGCATGTTCGCGGGCTTCGGCGCGGCGGAGGACACCAACGCCCGCTTCCGGCAGCTCCTTGCGGCCGGCCAGACCGGCCTCTCGATCGCGTACGACATGCCCACGCTCTACGGCTACGACACCGACGACCCGGAAGCCGACGGGGAGTTCGGGACGTGCGGCGTCGCGGTCTCGTCCCTCGCCGACATGGAGCTGCTGCTCGCGGGCCTGCCGCTCGACCGCGTCAGCACCTCGATGACGATCAACTCCCCGGCGGCCCCGATCTGGGCGATGTACATCGCCGCGGCCGAGAAGGCCGGCGTCCCGCGCGACCGGCTCGAGGGCACGACGCAGAACGACATCCTCAAGGAGTACATCGCGCAGAAGGAGTTCCTGTTCCCGCCGGAGCCGTCGATGCGGCTCGTCGTCGACACGATCGAGTTCGGCACGCGGGAGCTGCCGCGCTGGAACACCGTGTCGATCAGCGGCTACCACATCCGCGAAGCGGGCTCGACGGCGGTCCAGGAGCTCGCGTTCACGATCGCCGACGGCATGGCGTACGTGGAGGCGTGCCTCGAGCGCGGGATGCGCGTCGACGACTTCGCGCCGCGGCTCTCGTTCTTCTTCAACAGCCACAGCGACTTCTTCGAGGAGATCGCGAAGTTCCGGGCGTCGCGCCGGATCTGGTGGAAGCTCATGAACGAGCGCTACCGGGCCGAGAACGAGCGCTCGACGTGGATGCGCTTCCACGCCCAGACCGCGGGCGTGTCGCTGACCCCGCAGCAGCCGCTCAACAACCTCAGCCGCGTCGCGACCCAGGCGCTCGCCGCGATCCTGGGCGGGACCCAGTCGCTGCACACGGACGCCTATGACGAGGCGCTCGCCGTGCCGACCGCGGAGGCCGCGATGCTCGCGCTGCGCCAGCAGCAGGTGATCTTCGAGGAGACCGGGGTCGCGTCGACGGTCGACCCGCTCGGCGGCTCGTGGTTCGTGGAGGCGCTGACGAACCGCGTCGAGCGCGACGTCTGGCGGTACCTCGACGAGATCGACCGGCGAGGCGGGATGCTCAAGGCGATCGCCGAGGGGTATCCGCAGCGCGAGATCGCCGACAGCGCGTACCGCTTCCAGCGCGAGTTCGACGCGGGGGAGCGGGTGATCGTCGGTGTCAACGGGTACGTGACGGCCGAGCCCGTGACCGTGCCGGTGCTCGACGTCCCCGATGGGTCCCTGGAGCGCCACCTGGCCCGGCTCGCGAGGACGCGCGAGGAGCGCGACCACGAAGCCGTCGCGGCGGCCCTCGCGGGGCTCCGGGACGCCGCGTCCCGGCCGGGATCGTCCGAGACGAACCTGATGCCGCACTTCATCCGGTGCGCGGAGCGGTACGCGACGCTCGGCGAGCAGTGCCGGGTGCTGCGGGAGGTGTTCGGCGAGTACCGGGAGCCCGTGGCGGTCTAGCGGGCGGCCTAGCGGTCCTCGTCCTCGCGCGCGGCGGCGGCAAGCTCGACCGCCTCACGCAGGCTGTGCGCCACGGCGTCCGCGCCGACCTCGGCGAGCCTCGGCGACCGCGTGACCTGCCCGCCGACGAGCACGGGGATCCGGCGATCGCCCGCAGCCGCGTGGACCGCGTCGACCGCCTCGCGGATGGCATCGATCCGGTGCTCGTCCATCGCGCTGAGGGCGACCAGCGCCACGTCGTTGCGACCGACGAAGGTGCCGAGGTCCGCCGCGGGCAGGTTCGCGCCCATGTTGGCGACCGCCCAGCCGGCGTCGGCGAGCACGTGCTCGAGGCAGACGAGGCCGATCACGTGGTGCTCGTCGCGCACCCCGGCGAGCACGGCCAGCGGGCCGATCCGCGCCTGCGTGCCGGTGTCCGGCCGCACCTGCTCGAGCGCCCGGAGCAACGTGCGCGAGGCGAGGTGCTCCTCGGCGACCGACCAGCGGCCCGAGCCCCAGTGCTCGCCGACGAGGCGCATCGCGCCGGCGACGAGCCCGTCGTACACGGCCGCGCGCGGCTGCTCGTCGAGCGCGTGGCGGAGCGCCCACACCGCGAGCTGGTCGTCGCCGTCGGCGAGCAGCCCCGCGAGCAGCTCGGGCGTCAGCGACCCGGGCGGCACGCGGACGGTCGCGGGATCGACGTGGGGCAGGCGGATCGGCAGGTCGTCGCTCACCCGGCCGACTCTAGCAGTCGCTAGGATGCGGCCATGTATCTCGATGCCCTCTCGTTCCTCGAGGACGAGCGTGACCAGTTCCGCGCCTACGAGGCGCTCGATGGCCTCTCGGACGCCCAGCTCGACGTCCCGGTCGACGCGGCCCACGGGTGGTCCGGCCGCGACCTCATGGGTCACATCCTGGTGTGGCTGGAGGCGGCGCTCGCGACCGCGAAGGAGCTCGCGGTGGGGGAGACGAGCGCGACGAAGGAACGGCTCGACCGGGAATGGGACGAGCCCGGCGCGGGCGATCGCATGAACGCCGAGGCGCTGGAGCGCTATCGCGCCATGCCGATCGACGAGCTCCGCGCCCGGTTCCGGGAGGTCGCAGGCGAGCTGCGCGGGTACCTGACGGTCGTCCCCGAGGCACGCTGGATCAAGCACGCCGACCACCAGAACTACTTCTTCAGCGAGACGCTCGAGCACTACGAGCAGCACGAGGGCGACCTGCGGGCGATCCTCGCGGCGGCGGAGGGGCAGGCGCGGGAATGACCGGCGCCGGGAACGGCCAGTTCCATGCGGTCGATGGCGACGATCCCGACGAGGCCGACGAGGTCGATGACGACGCCCCGATGACGCCGGCCGAGGAGGCGGCGGGGGCGCTCGAGGCGCTCGAGGCGACGGACGAGTCGCTCGACGAGCGGGTCGAGGCGGTCGTGGAGACGCTGGGCGACGTCGAGCGCACACGGGACGGCGAGTCGGTCATGTACCTCGTGGGCGGGACTCCGTTCGCGGTCCTGATGCCGGACGTGCTCGAGGTCGCGCTTGACCCCGCCGTCGCCCGCGCCGCGCTCCGGACCGGCGACACGATCGCCTCGCTGCGGGGCGCCGGCTGGGTCGCCTTCACCCCGGAGGCCGTCGACCGGTTCGCGCTCGACCGCGCGGAGGCGTGGGTGCGCTCGGCCTATCGGCGAGTGGCCGGGGAGTGAGGATCGCGCCAGGCGGCGCGTGATCGCCTGGCGGCATCGTCCGAACCTCCAACGCATGGACCGGGCACGCCAGGACACCGATCGATCGCTGGCCGCGATCGTTCCCGCGGCACGCGGGGCGCTTCGCGGCCTTCCGCCCGTGGACGATGCCGCCGCGCGATCACGAGGCGCCGTGTCGCGGCCGACGATGCCGCTGCGCGATCACGAGGCGCCGTGTCGCGGCCGACGATGCCGCCGCGCGATCGTGCGCGCCGGACACGGAACGACCCCGGCGGGGGCCGGGGTCGTGAGGTTGCGAAGGGACGAGGAGGTCAGCTGGCCTGCTGGGCCTGCGACGGGGCGGCCGAGGCGAGCCCCTGCAGGCCGAACGCCTGCTCGAGCTGCTCGAGCGGCCGGAAGCCGACGACGCCCTGGGGCTGCTGGCCCGGCTTGAAGCACGCGATCGTGGGGATGCTCATGATCCCGAACGCCTGCGACAGGCGCGGGTTGGCGTCGACGTCGACCTTGACCACGTCGACCACGCCCTCGTACTTGGCCGCGAGCTTCTCCATCTCGGGGGCCACCATCTTGCAGGGCCCACACCAGGTGGCCCAGAAGTCGACGACCACCGGCTTGTCGTTGTTGAGCACCAGCGCCTCGAACGTGTCGTCGGTCGCGTGCTTGATCTCCGCCATGGAGGCGGCTCCTTTCTCCCGCCAGGCCGGCGGAGGCTGTGCTCGGCCCGATCAGCGGGCGATGGACTGGAGAACCTTGTAGGCCTCGAGGACCCGGGGATCCGCGAGCCGGTAGTAGACCGTGCTCCCGTCGCGGCGGGTCGTGACGAGTCCGGCGGAGCGCAGCACCGAGAGATGCTGGCTCATGTTCGGCACCTGGCACGCGACCCGGCTCGCGAGCTCGCCGACCGAGGCCTCGCCACCGGCGAGGGACTCGAGGACGCACAGCCGCTTGGGGTCGCCGAGGGCGCGGGCGACCGCCGCGAAGCGGTTGCGCTCGTCCTCCGTGCTGACCGGTGTCTCGATCACGACCGCCAGTCTCTCACTGCTTGCGCAACAACGCAAATTCAGAATTCGTACTCTCGCGCTACAGTTTCCTGTCGTGATCGCCGGGAGCCTGCCGCGACAACGGATCAAGCCCGTCGACCGGTCGGGCGATCGGCTCGTGGCGCTCGTGGCGATCGCAGGTTCGGTGGCATTCCTCGTCGCTGCGCTGCTGTCGCTCGCGCTCCCGCCCGCCGACCGCCACGGCGCCTGGCTGCCACTCCACCTCGCGCTCGCCGGCAGCGCGACGCTCGCGATCGTCGGCGTGATGCCGTTCTTCGTCGCGGCGTTTGCGGCGGCCGCGCCGATCGACGTCAAGGTGCGCTTCGCCAGCCTGGCCGCCGTCGCGGTCGGCGCGCTGGGCGTCGCGTCAGGGGTCGTCATGGCGGTCTCGTGGCTCGCGGTCGCCGGCGGCGTGTCGTTCATCGCCGGGATCCTGCTCGCCGGCGTGTCCACGGTCGGACCGATCCGGCACGCGCTCGGGCCCAGCGGCGGCATCGTCAGCCGCGCCTACCTCGCGGCGCTGCTCGCCGTGACCATCGGCGCCACGCTGGCGACGCTCCTCGTCGGCGGCTTCGGGCCGGTCGCGGAAGCGTGGCTGCGGCTGAAGCCGGCGCACGGGTGGCTCAACCTCGTCGGGTTCGTCTCGCTGGTGATCGCCGGCACGCTGGTGCACTTCTTCCCGACCGTGACCGGCACGCGGATCCTCGACCGCCCGACGGGGCGGGTCGCGATCCTGGGCATCGCGCTCGGCGGGTACGGGGTGCCGCTCGGGTTCGCCGCAGGGTCGGGCCTCGTCGCGCGGATCGGCGGGGTCGCGACGATCGTCGGCGCGCTCGCGCTCGCGACGTACGCGTCGGAGGTCGCGCGGCGGCGCGGGCGATGGACGACCGACCGGACCTGGCACCTGTTCGTGATCGGCGGCCTCGCGTCGTCGATCGCCTGGTTCGTCGTCGGCACCGTCGTCGCGGGCGGCAGGATCCTCGTCCTTGGCGCCGATCCCTCCGCCTGGTCGCTCGACACCGTGGTGGCGCCGCTCGTCGTCGGCTGGGTCGGGCTCGCGGTGATCGCGTCCGGCTCGCACCTGCTGCCCGCCATCGGTCCGGGCGACCAGGCGGCGCATGCCCGGCAGCGCGGCGTGCTCGGGCGCGTCTCGGTGGCCCGGCTCGTCGGCGCGAACGCGGGTGTCGCGCTGCTCGCCCTCGGGCTGCCGACGGCGTCGGGCCCGGCGACGGTCGCGGGGCTGCTCCTCGTCGTCCTCGCGATGGGATCGAGCGCGCTGCTCGTCGCGATCGCGATCGGCATCGGGCTGCCACGGGCACGACCCGCGGGCTGATCGCCCGGTCATACTCGCGCGGTGAGCGACACACCCATCACCCTCGCCGCGATCCAGTCGACGCGGGCGTCGCTCGGTGGCCGCGTCCACCACACGCCGATCCTCACGTCGACGACGGCGGCACGCGTCGTCCGCGCCACGTGCGGCGTCCAGGTCGCCGACGGTCGGCTCTACCTCAAGGCCGAGCACCTCCAGAAGACCGGCTCGTTCAAGGCGCGCGCGGCGCTCGCCAGGATCTCGTCGCTGACCGACGACGAGAAGGCGCGCGGTGCGATCACCATCTCGGCCGGCAACGCGGGCGCGGCGTACGCCTGGGCGGCACGCGAGGCCGGCGTCCCGATGACCGTGGTGATGCCCGAGGGCGCCGTCGCCGCGAAGGTCGCGGCCTGCCGCGAGTACGGCGCCGAGGTCGTCCTCCACGGCACGCACGTCGGCGAGAGCCTCGAGCACCTGGAGCGGCTCCGGGACGAGCGCGGGCTCGTCCTCGTCCATCCCTATGACCAGCCCGAGGTGCTCCTCGGCAACGGGTCCTGCGGCCTCGAGATCGTGGAGGAGCTTCCGGACGTCGACGTCGTCGTCATCGCGGTGGGCGGGGGCGGCCTCATCGGCGGCGTCACCGTGGCGTTGTGCGAGTCGCGGCCCGGGATCCGCGTCTACGGCGTGGAGCCCGACGGGTCCGACGCCTTGCGCCAGGCGCTCGCCGCGGACGAGCCCGTCCGCGTCACCCCGCACAGCGTCGCGGACGGCCTCAACGCGCCATCCGCCGGCCACCTCGCGCTCGAGATCGCCAAGCGCTATCTCGCCGGGCTCGCCGTCATCGACGACGCCGCGATCCTCGCCGGCATGCGGTTCGCGGTCGAGCGGACGAAGCAGGTCCTCGAGCCGGCCGGCGCCGCAGCGCTCGCCGCCGTCCTGACCGGCGCCATCCCGCTCCGGGACGGCGACCGGGTCGCGGTCCTGCTGTCCGGCGGCAACGTCGCGACCGATCGCCTGGGCGAGCTCCTCGCCGCCGCCGCTCCGCTCGCTCCCGGCGACTGATGGACGCGCCCGGCGGCGACGCGTTCGGGCCGATGCAGCCGCCGCCGCCTCCGGCAGCCCGGCCGTTCGCGCTCGCCGGCGCCGCGCTTCCGCCGCCGCCCGCACCTTCGCCGTACCCCGATCCCGGGTACGTGCCGGTCGCCGCCGCGCCCCCGATGAGCGAGGCCGTCGCGAGGCTGCCACTCGGTGCGCGCGATCTCGTCCGCCAGGCGCTCGACCTCCTGACCCGGTCGGACACCGGGCTGCGCGGCCCATCGTTCTACATCGGGTTCCTCGTGCTCGTCACGCTCGGGCCGCTCGCGGTGATCGTCGGCATCGTGCTGGCGACCGGCGACGACCTCCCGGGCGTGGGCGTCCGCGCATCCGGTCCGTACGCCGGCCCGCCCGCGTGGGTCGGGTGGCTGCTGCTCGCGTTGCTGCCGGCCATCGCCGGGCTGGTCGCCGCCGGCGCCGAGGCGGCCGGCCTCGCGACGGCGGTCATCGGCGGGCGGGTGGAGGGCCGGCCGCTCGCGCTCCGCGAGTCGATCGCGATCGCGCGACGGCGGTTCTGGTCGATCCTCGGGCCGCGGCTCCTCGTGAGCATCGTCAGCGGCTTCGTCAGCCTGGTGTTGTCGATCGCGCTGTTCTTCGTCGTCGGCTTCGCCGCTGGGGACCTCATCGGGACCGGACTGGGCCTCGTCATCTCGCTCGTCGTGTCCGCGCCGTTCGTGTACGTCCCGGCGGGCGTGGTGCTCGGAGAGGTGGGTGCCGGGGAGGCGATCTCGCGCTCGTTCCGCCTGGTGATGCTTCGCAAGCGGCTCGCGATCGTCGTGACGCTGTTCGGGGTGTTCAGCCAGTTCATCGTCACGTTCGGGCTGTCGGCGGGGATCGACGCGATCGGCCGCGTTCTCGCCGGCGCCGGGGTCGTCGAGCACGTCCCGGTCGTCGTCGTCGTCCCGATCGCCGCAGCACTCGTGTTCGCGCTCGGCACGCTGACGTTCCTCGTCGAGGCGATCGCCGCCGCGCCCGCGGTGCATGCGTTCGCCGCGTTGACGCGGTACACGCACGGGCTCGAGCTCGGCCGCCGCGAGCCCGTCCGCGGTCGGAGCGTCTGGAGCCCGTGGCTCACGCCCGGCCTGGCGGTCGTCGCGGTCCTCGGGCTCCTGGTCATGCTCGCCGGCGTCGCCTCGATCACCGCGGGCTGACAGCGCTCAGTCGATCCCGAGCTCGGCCAGGCGCTCCTCGTCCTCGATGCCCAGGTGGTGGGCGAGCTCGTGGAGGATCGTCACCCGGACCTCGTCGGCGAGCTCGTCGGGGTCGGCGAAGTCCTCCTCGAGGGGCAGGCGGAACAGCACGATCCGCGTCGGCACCGGGACCCAGTCGCCGCCCCACGCGTCGAGCGGCACGCCCTCGTACAGGCCGTACAGCGTGTCGTCCGGCCGGAGCCCGTTCTCGCGCAGCTGCTCGGGCGTCGGCTCGTCCGCGATGACCAGCGCGATCTCGTCGAGCGCCGCCCGGAACGGCGGCGGGATGCGCGCGACGGCGCGGTCGACGAGGCGGTCGAAGCGCTGGTGGCGCGCGGCCGGGCGCATCGGGAACGAGCGTGATCCGCGGCGGCGCTTCGGCATGGCGCCCGTATCCTACGGCGCGATGGATCCCGATCCGCGCGCGGCGCCCGAGGGGTTCCTGGTCACCGCCGACGACGGCACCCGGCTCCACTTCCACGACTGGGGCGGGCCGGAGGCGCGCGCGGACGGGACGCCGGGCACCGGCGTGCTCCTGCTGCCCGGGCTGCTCCAGCCGGCCTCGTCGTGGGCGCCGGTGGCCCGGCGGCTCGCGGGCCTCGCCCGGACGATCGTCGCGGATCTGCGCGGTCAGGGGCTGAGCGACGCCCCGATGGAGGGCTACGACCTCGCGACGCTGGGCGACGATGCCGTCACGGTCGCGGACGGGGCCGGCGTCGGTGGCCGTGTCGTCCTCGCGGGCCACGGCTTCGGCGGCCAGGTGGCCGCGCGCGCGGCCGTCGCGCTCGGCGACCGGTGCGCGGGACTCGTGCTCGTCGACGGTGGCTTCGAGCGGCTGGAGGAGACGACGGGGCTGGGCGTCGACGAGTTCCTGCGCGGCCTCGACGAACCGCCGGAGGTCATGGCGTCGCTCGACGCCTGGCTCGCGGACCGGCGCGCCTTCGATCCGTCGACGTGGGATGCGGACCAGGAGCGGACGGCGCGCGACGCGGTCGTCGAGACCGCCGCCGGGCACGTCGTGAAGGCCGTGCGGCCGCACGTGGTCGAGGCGATGGTCCGCTCGATGTTCGACGAGGATCCGGCGCTCGTGCTCGCCGCGGTGGACGCGCCGATCACGATCCTGCTGGCGGGCGGTGCGCCCGAGCCGGCGTCGCGGACGGCCGAGGCCACCCGGTGCGCCGAGACGCGCGTCGCGGTCGGTGGCTCGGGGATCGACATCGTGGTCGTGCCGCGCGTCGGGCACAACCTGATGCGCTACGCGCCGGAGATCGTGGGCGCCGCGATCCTCGCCTTGGTGACGGCGCCGCGCGGCTAGGATCCCGATCGATGCGCGTCGTCTACTCGCCCCGCCACCAAGAGCACGAGATCACGACCCAGACGGTCCTCGGCGTCCAGGTGCCGGCGAACGAGGTTGCGGCGCGCGCGGAGCGGATCCGCGCCACGCTCGTCGCCGACGGTGGCTTCGAGCTCGACGAACCGGCGGAGCACGGCGACGCACCGATCACGGCCGTCCACGACCCAGGGCTGCTCGCGTTCCTGCGCGACGCCTGGTCGGATGCCCGCGGCGCCGGGATCCCGTACCCCTTCCTCGCGCCGGAGACGATCCGCTCGATCTGGGCGACCGAGGGCATGTCCGACGCCGTGCTGCGCGAGCCGCCGCATCCGTACGGTCGCAGCGGGCACCGGGCGCTCGACACGTCGACGTACATCGTCGCGGGCACGTACGGCGCGGCACGTGCCGCGGTGGACGTCGCGCTGACGGCGGTCGACCTCGTGCTCGACGGCGGCGAGCTCGCGGCGTACGGGCTGTGCCGCCCGCCCGGGCACCATGCCGCGCGGTCGATGTACGGCGGGTTCTGCTACCTCAACACCGCGGCGATCGCCGCGCAGGCGATCACGGAGCGGACGGGGGAGCGGGTCGCGATCCTCGACGTCGACTACCACCACGGCAACGGCACCGAGCAGATCTTCTGGCGCCGCAGCGACGTGCTGTACGTCTCGCTCCACGCCCATCCCGACCGGCAGTACCCGTACTTCCTCGGCTGGGAGGACGAGACCGGCGAGGGCGAGGGGCGCGGGGCGAACGTCAACATCCCGCTCCCACCCGGGCTCGACGACGCAGGGTACGTCGCGGCCCTCGATCGCGGCCTGGAGCGGATCGCGGACGAGCCCGGTTCCGTCGTCGTCGTCTCGCTCGGGTTCGATACCTACGCGCTCGACCCGATCGGCGACCTCGCGCTCACGACGGCGGCGTACCACGACATCGGGCGGCGGGTCGCGGCGCTCGGACGGCGGCTGGTGATCCTCCAGGAGGGCGGATACCACGTGCCGTCGCTCGGCGACAACGCCCGAGCCTGGCTCCGCGGCGCCGAAGGCCGGCCGTACGCCCCGGAACCCGCCGCCGGCGGCGCGGACGCGGCAGGCGCCGCTCACCCCGCGGCCCGGCGGACGCCGCCCATCCCGCGGACCCCGCGGGACGCGGCGGCCCCGGCGGCCCGCGCTACCATCGCGGACCATGAGTGACGGCACCGAGCCCGATCGTCGCGAGCTCCCGGAGTCGATCCGCCGGATCGTGACCGAGATCGAGAGCGAGATCGGGGAGGACGACGCGGAGCAGCTGCTCGAGGCCGCCGTGCCGCCGCTGGCGGGGTCGAACGGCAGGATCGAGGACGCCGTGCGGGACATCCTCGTCGAGATCGGCGAGGACCCGGCGCGCGAGGGCCTCCTGGCGACGCCCGACCGGGTGCACCGGATGTACCACGAGCTGACCGCGGGCTACCACGTCGACCCCGCGCGGCTCATCAACCGGGCCGTGTTCGACGTCGACTACAGCGAGATGGTCGTCGTCAAGGACATCCCGTTCTACTCGCTGTGCGAGCACCACCTGCTGCCGTTCTTCGGGTCCGCGCACGTGGCGTACATCCCGCACGACAAGGTGATCGGGCTGTCGAAGATCCCGCGGATCGTCGAGATGTACGCCCGGCGGCTGCAGGTCCAGGAGCGCCTGACGAAGCAGATCGCCGAGTTCCTGATGGAGCGCCTCGCGCCCGAGGGCGTCGGCGTCGTCGTGGAGGCGACGCACCTGTGCGCGGTCATGCGCGGCGTGCGCAAGCCGGGGACGGTGATGACGACCGCGTCCGTGCTGGGCCTGTTCCGTCGCGACGACCGGACGCGCGCGGAGTTCTTCGCGCACCTCGGTCGCCCGGCGCCGAGCGCCTGACGGCGCCCGTACAATCGCGGCCATGGCCGACCGCCCGCTCAAGGTCCTGATCGCGAAGCCCGGCCTCGACGGGCACGACCGCGGCGCCAAGGTGCTCGCGCGCGGGCTGCGCGACGAGGGCTTCGAGGTCGTGTACACGGGGCTCCGCCAGACGCCCGAGATGGTCGTGACCGCGGCCCTCCAGGAGGACGTCGACGTCGTCGGGCTGTCGATCCTGTCGGGCGCGCACATGACGCTCGTGCCGCGGATCACCGCGCTGATGCGTGAGCGGGGCCTGCACGACGTCCTCGTCACGGTCGGCGGGATCATCCCCGACGACGACGTCGCGGAGCTGCGGGCGCAGGGCGTCGCCGGGGTGTTCGGGCCCGGCACGACGATCCGCGAGGTGGCCGACTTCCTGCGCGCGAACGCGACCCCACGCGGGGCGTGACCGCCGACGCGGCCGATCGCGCGACGGCCCTCGCGGACGCCGCCCGCGCGGGCGACCGGCGCTCCCTCGCGCGGCTCCTGACCGCCGTCGAGAACCACACGCCGCTCGCGGAGGCCGCGCTGCGCCGCCTGTATCCCGAGGCGGGCTCCGCGCACCTGGTCGGCATCACCGGGCCGCCCGGCGCCGGCAAGTCGACGCTGGTGGCCGCGCTCATCGCGCGGCTGCGCGAGGACGGGCGCTCGGTGGCGGTCGTCGCCGTGGACCCCTCGTCGCCGATCACCGGCGGGGCGCTGCTCGGCGACCGCGTCCGGATGCAGGCGTACGCCTCCGACGACGGGGTGTTCATCCGGTCGATGGCCTCGCGGGGCCACGCCGGCGGGCTGTCGTCGACGTCCGCCGCGGCGGCGGCCGTGCTCGATGCCGCCGGCTTCGATGTCGTCCTGCTCGAGACGGTCGGAACCGGCCAGAGCGAGGTCGAAGTCGCGGCCGCGGCCGACACGACCGTCGTGCTCGAGGCGCCGGAGATGGGTGACGAGGTGCAGGCGATCAAGGCGGGGCTCCTCGAGGTCGCCGACATCGTCGTCGTCAACAAGGGCGACCGGCCCGGCGCGCAGCGAACCGCGGCGCAGCTCCGAGCGATGCTGGTCCCGTCGGTCGGGCGCGGCGACGCGGACCCGTCGCGTCGCGCGCCGAAGCGACCGGAGGTCATCGTCACGACGGCGATCTCCGGGGAGGGGATCCCGGAGCTCATCGCGCTGCTGGACCGGCGCCGGGCGGACGGCTCATCGGCGGAGGCGGCGCGGGTCGCGCGCGCCACGGCCCAGGTCGACGGGATCGTCGCGCAGCGGATCCGGGACCGCTTGGCGGAGGGAACCGGCGGCGGCGCGACCGGGGCAGTGTACGAGGCGGTCGCGCGCCACGAGCTCGACCCGTACGAGGCTGCCGACCGGCTGCTCGCGCTGCTCGGGGACGGCGGCGTGCGCGAGGCGTGATCGCGACGGCGGCCGGCAGGGTGGCGGAGTAGGCTCCGGCCATGGCGATCGAGCGCGTCTTCGTCGCGGGTGCCGGCCTGATGGGCCACGGCATCGCGCAGGTCCATGCCGCGGCCGGGAAGCACGTGACGCTGTACGAGCCGGATCTCTCGCGCGCGACGGCCGGACGGGATCGGATCGGCGGCAACCTCGAGCGCCAGGTGGGCAAGGGCCGGCTGGAAGCCTCGGAGCGCGACGCGATCCTCGCCCGGATCGCGGCCACCGACGACCTGGCCGCGGCGGCCGAGGCCGACCTCGTCGTCGAAGCGGTGTTCGAGGACGTCGCCGTCAAGACGTCGCTGTGGGCCGAGCTCGACCGGGTCGCGCCGCCGGCCGCCGTCTTCGGCACGAACACCTCGTCGATCTCGATCGATCGCCTCGCCGGCGCCGTCGGCGAGGCCCGACGCCCGGCGTTCGTGGGCGTCCACTTCTTCAGCCCCGTGCCGGTGATGCCGCTCGTCGAGCTCATCCGGGGCTCGGCCACCGACGACGCAACCGAGGCCGCCATGCGGGAGCTCGCGGCCGAGCTCGGCAAGCAGGTCATCGTCTCGGCGGACCGTCCGGGGTTCCTCGTCAACCGCATCCTGATGCCACTCCTCGGCGAGGCGATGCGGGCGTACGAAGAGGGAACCGGGACCGCCGAGGACATCGACGCGGGGGCGAGGATCGGGCTCAACCACCCGATGGGGCCGCTCGAGCTCGCCGACTTCATCGGGCTCGACGTCGTGCTCGGGATCATGCGCGTGCTCCACGACGGGTTCGACCAGCCGCAGTTCGCGCCGCCGGCGATCCTCGAGCGGCTGGTCGGAGAGGGCCACCTCGGCCAGAAGACGGGGCGCGGGTTCCACACGTATCCGCGCTGACCGCGCGGGCCCGCGTCAGCGGGCGGCGGCGACCTGCCGGACGAGCGTCGCGAGCTCGTTGACGTCGAACGGCTTCTCGATCACCGGGAGCCCGTGCTCGCGGGCGAAGCCGGCCAGCGCCTCGTGGCCGCCGTCGCCCGAGATCAGCACGAACCGTCCGCGCAGGTCCGGCCGCCGGCCGACGATCCGGAGGTAGAGGTCCGGCCCGGACGTCGCGCCGAGGTCGTGGCCGGCGATCACGAGGCCGACCGGGCGCTCGTCGATCGCGGCGAGGGCCGCATCGGCCGTCGGGACGCCGATCGCCTCGACGCCCTCCCGTCGCAGGACGCGGACGATGAGCGCGCGGATCGCCTCGTCGTCGTCGCACACGAGGACAGCCGCCTCCGACGCGCCCACGGCGGGCTCGGTGGCAACGCGGCGCTCGACGGGGTCGGGACTGGTCGCCGCGGGCAGCTCGAGCACGAACCGGTTGCCGCGGCCGACGGCAGCCTCCGCGCGCAGGTCGCCGCCGGCGGCGCGCGCGAGGTGGCGCGCCACGGCGAGGTCGAGAGGCGCGCGGCGCGCCGCGGCAGGCGGCCGCGGATCGAACAGGTGCGGCACCGCCGGAGGCGGCACTGGCGTCGCGTCGTCCTCGATCGACACCGCGACGCCGGTCGCGGTCCGCCGCGCGACGATCCCGAGCTCGCCGCGGGCGACGGGCCAGCCCAGCGCGTCGAGGGCATTGACGATGACCGCGAGCAGCGCCTGGCGCACCTCGCCGGGCTCGGCGCGGACCGGCGGCAGGTCGCGAGCCACGTCGACGGACACGGTCACCTCGTGCAGCGCATGGGTCGCCATCGCGAGGGCTCGCGCCACGAGATCGCCCAGGTCCACCTCGGCCGGACCCGTGCGGCGCGTGCGCACGAGGTCCTGGAACGCGCGGACGGTGCCCAGGGCGTTCGCGGCCGACTCGTCGAGCAGCTGCCGGTCCCGCCCCTCGAACCCGTGCGCGACCTGGAGGAAGCTCTGGATGCCACCGACCTGGTTGACGAGGTCGTGGGCGACGCCGGGCGCGAGGTGCTCGAGGATGCGGGCCTTCTGGCGGGCGATCTCGTCGTCGCCGACGGTCGCCGCGGTCGGCCACGCGTGCAGGACCCCGCCGTCCGCGAGGTCGACGCGCAGCGATCCGGGCACCGCGCCGGGGGTCGTGCCCTCGCCGCCGAGGCCCGCGTCCTGGGCGGCCCGGTTCCACGCGATCGGGCGGCCCTCGGCATCGACCACCACCGCGGGATCCGCGATGGCGGCGACGAGCGCCGCTCCGGCGAGCGCCTCGCCGGCGAGCGCGTCGTGGGAACGTGGCATGGGCAAGGAGCCGGTCCCCCGTGGTGACGGTTGGCCCGCATCGTACCCAACGGCCGTCCCGGGGCCCTCGTGAGCGCGGTGTACCCTCGGGCCATGGACGCGGAGCACGGCCCGAACGGCAAGGTCTACCTCGTGAGCGCCGCGAGGACGCCGATCGGGAAGTTCGGCGGCGCGCTGGCATCCGTACCGGCCGTGGAGCTCGGCGCCGTCGCGATCCGCGCGGCAGTCGAGCGTGCCGGGCTCCCGTTCGACGCGCCGGTCGACGAGGTGTTCATGGGCCAGGTGCTGCAGGCGGGCGCGGGCCAGGCGCCGGCGCGCCAGGCGCTCCTCCGAGCCGGCCTCGCCGACACGACGCCCGCGACGACGATCAACCGGGTCTGCGGTTCCGGCCTGAAGTCGATCATGCTCGCGGCGGCTGCGATCCGCGCGGGCGACGGCGACCTGTTCGTCGCGGGCGGCATGGAGTCGATGAACGGCGCGCCCTTCCTCCTGCGCAAGGCCCGGTTCGGCTATCGCCTGGGGCAGGGGACGCTCGACGACTCGGCGGTGGCCGATGGCCTGTGGTGCGGCATCGAGGACTGCCACATGGGCACCCATGCCGAGCGCGTCGCGATCCGCGACCACGTGAGCCGCGAGGACCAGGACGCCTTCGCGCTCCGGAGCCACGAGCGTGCGATCGCGGCGCAGGACGCAGGCCGGTTCGACGACGAGCTCGTGCCGGTGCCGGTCCGGGACGCCAAGGGTCGCGAGACGCTCGTGGCCGCTGACGAGGGGCCGCGGCGCGACACCTCGCTCGAGGCGCTGGCCAAGCTGCCGCCGGTCTTCGATCTGCCGGCGGGCGACGACCGGGGCGATGCGACCACCGGCACCGTCACCGCCGGCAACGCACCCGGGATCACCGACGGCGCCGCGGCGGTCGTCGTCGCGTCGGAGCGGGCCGTCGAGCGGCACGGGCTCACGCCGCTCGCCCGGGTCGTCGGCTACGCGCAGGCCGAGGTGGCGCCCAAGTGGCTGTTCCTCGCCCCGATCCAGGGTGTCCGCGCCCTCGAGCGCCGGACCGAGCTCGCGCCGACGGACTACGACCTGATCGAGATCAACGAGGCGTTCGCGGCGCAGACGCTCGCCGACGGCCGCGAGCTCGGGTTCGACTGGGACAGGGTCAACGTGAACGGCGGGGCGATCGCGCTCGGGCACCCGATCGGGGCGTCGGGCGCGCGGATCGTCGCGACGCTCGTCCACGAGCTGCGGCGCCGCGGCGGACGCTACGGCCTCGCGACGCTGTGCCTCGGCGGCGGCGGCTCGGTCGCGATGGCGGTCGAGCGGGTCTAGCCGCCCGCGTCCCGCTCGCTCGGGCCGGCAGGCTCGCCGGCGAGCGCTTCGCGGAGCCGGGCGTCGAGCCAGCCCCTGCCCACGCCGCACGCCCGCGGCACGAACCCCTCGCGGCCCTCGGAGACGTCGACGAGGTAGGCGACCTGCCACGGCTGCAGCACCCACGACCGGCCGTCGCCCGCGAGCACCGCGCGCGCCGCCGCGGGGAGGGTTTCGTGGTCCATCGGCATGAGGGTATCGTCGTCCGGTCCATCCGCGAGGGAGTCCCGATGACCGACGTCGCCGCCCCGCCCACCACGTACCAGCTGTACATCGCCGGCCGCTGGGTCGACGCGGTCGACGGCCGCACGTTCGACTCCGTGAACCCCGCCGACACGCGCGACGTGGTCGGGCGGTTCCAGGCGGGCGGACCGGCGGACGTGGCGATGGCGACGCGCGCGGCGGACACCGCATCCGCCGCGTGGCGTGCGACCCCGGCGCCGAAGCGCGGGGAGCTGCTGTACCGGTTCGGCGCGCTGCTGGCCGACAACAAGGAGCGTGTCGCGCGGGCGATGACCCGCGAGATGGGCAAGGTGCTCGCCGAGGCGCGCGGCGACGTCCAGGAGGGCATCGACATCGCGTTCCTGATGGCGGGCGAGGGCCGCCGGATGTTCGGGGACACGGTGCCGTCGGAGCTGCCCGACAAGTGGGCGATGAGCATCCGCCAGCCGATCGGCGTCGCGGGGATCGTCACGCCGTGGAACTTCCCGGTCGCGATCCCGTGCTGGAAGCTGATGCCGGCGCTCGTGGCCGGCAACACCGTCGTGTTCAAACCGGCGTCCGACGCGCCGCTGTGCGCGACGCTCGTCGTCGAGCTCCTCGAGCAGGCCGGATTCCCGCCGGGCGTCGTCAACCTGGTCACGGGCACCGGCGCCGACGTCGGCGACGCCATCGTCGACAGCCCCGACATCCCGGTCATCTCGTTCACGGGCTCGTCCGCCACGGGCAAGGCCATCGCCGAGCGTGCGGGCCGCCGGCTCAAGCGCCTGAGCCTCGAGCTCGGCGGCAAGAACGCGGTGGTCGTCCTCCGCGACGCGGACCTCGACCTCGCCGTCGACGGCATCCTGTGGTCCGCCTTCGGCACCACCGGCCAGCGCTGCACGGCGTGCTCGCGGGTCGTGGCCGACCGCGCCATCGCCGAGGAGCTCGTCGCGAGGCTCGAGACGCGAGCGAGCAGGCTCCGGCTCGGCTCCGGCCTCGACGAGACGGTCGAGGTCGGTCCGCTCGTCAACGCCGCCGCGGTCGAGAAGGTCGAGCGCTACGTCGAGATCGGACGGGGCGAGGGCGAGCTCGTGACCGGCGGCGCGACCGTCCGCGACGGCGACCTCGCACACGGCCACTTCTTCGCGCCGACGATCTTCACCGGCGTCGAGCCGATGCGCCGGATCGCGCAGGAGGAGATCTTCGGGCCGGTGCTGTCGGTCATCCCGGTCGACGGCTACGACGAGGCGATCAGCGCGGCGAACGGCGTCCGGTACGGGCTGTCGGCGTCGATCTTCAGCCGGGACGTGAACACGGCCTTCCGGGCGATGCGCGACCTCGACGCCGGGATCGTGTACGTGAACGCCGGCACGACGGGCGCGGAGACGCACCTGCCGTTCGGCGGCTGGAAGGAGACGGGCAACGGGCACCGCGAGGCGGGCCACGCGGCGCTCGACACGTTCACCGAGTGGAAGTCGATCTACGTCGACTACAGCGGCAAGCTTCAACGGGCGCAGATTGACAACCAGTAGCGGCGTCGCGCCGGCCGTCCACGTCGCGGGGCTCCGCAAGACGTTCGAGGTCCCGGTCCGCGACGCTGGACTCCGGGCGGCCGCGAAGAGCGTGGTCCGGCGCGAGACCCGCGAGGTCGCGGCGGTCGACGGCGTCTCGTTCGACGTCCCGGCCGGCGAGGTCGTCGGCTTCCTGGGGCCCAACGGCGCCGGCAAGACGACGACGCTCAAGATGCTGTCGGGGCTGCTGTACCCGACGTCCGGGGAGGCGCTCGTCCTGGGGCACGTGCCGTCGAAGCGCGAGTCGGCGTTCCTGCGCCGGATCACGATGGTCATGGGCAACCGCAACCAGCTGCAGTGGGACCTCCCGGCGCTCGACTCGTACGAGCTCATCCGCGCCATCTACCGGCTGCCGCGCGACGAGTTCCGCCGGACACGCGACGAGCTGATCGAGCTGCTCGACCTCGGCCCGCTGGTCACGAAGCCGGTCCGCCAGCTGTCGCTCGGCGAGCGGATGAAGGCCGAGACGTGCGGCGCGCTGCTCCATCGGCCGGCAGTCCTGTTTCTCGACGAGCCGACGATCGGCCTCGACGTCACCGCCCAGAAGCGGATCCGCTCGTTCGTCGCCGAGTACAACGCCCGGACGGGCGCGACGGTCCTGCTGACGAGCCACTACATGGCCGACGTCCAGGCGCTGTGCAAGCGCGTGATCGTCATCCACCACGGCCGGATCCTCTACGACGGCGCCCTCGCGGCGCTCGGGGAGCGGTTCGCGGCGACGAAGACGATCGAGGTGACCCTGGGCGACGGGCAGGCCGGCGGCGGGCGCCCGGACCTGTCGGGCTACGGCGAGGTCATCGGCTATGACCCGGACGAGGGGAGGACGCGCCTGCGCGTCCCCCGCGCCGATGCGCCACGGGTCACGACGCGGCTCCTCCAGGACCTGCCGATCGCGGACCTCACGATCGAGGATCCGCCGATCGAGGACGTGATCGAGCAGGTCTTCACGTCCGAGGCGCCGTCCGACCCGTCGTCCGAGGAGCCAGCCGACGCGCGCTCGAGGGCCCCGGCGGGGTGATCGCGAGCGCCCGCAGCTGGGTCGACATCTACCTCACGGAGATGCGGATCGCGATCCAGCAGCAGCTGCAGTACCGGGTCGCGAACTACTTCTACATGATCGGGATGATCGCGGAGCCCGTGATCTACCTCGTCGTGTGGACGACGGTCGCGGAGCAGCAGGGCGGTGCCGTCGGCGGCCTCGATTCGGGCGAGCTCGCCGCGTACTACATCGTGTGGACGCTCGTCCGGAACATGAACATCGTGTTCACGCCGTTCGGCTGGGAGAACCGGATTCGCGAGGGCACGTTCTCGGGCGAGCTGCTGCGGCCGATGCACCCGATCCACTACGACCTCGGCTACTTCGCCGGCTGGAAGGTCGTCGTGATCCTCCTGTGGCTGCCGCTCGCCGCCGTGCTGTCGCTGCTGTTCCATCCGACCGCGACGATCACGCCGCTCGGCGTCGTCACGTTCGCGATCGCGATCTGGGGTGCGTACCTGATCCGGTCGCTCAACCAGTCGAGCCTCGGCATGGTGACCTTCTGGACGACGCGCGTCGGCCCGGTGTTCGACATCTACTTCACCGCCGAGCTGCTGCTCTCGGGCCGGCTCGTGCCGATGAGCCTGATGCCCGACTGGGTCCAGCAGATCGCCTGGCTGCTGCCGTTCCAGTGGACGTTCGGGTTCCCGATCGAGGCGCTCGTCGGAGGGCTCTCGCCGGAGCAGCTGCTGGGCGGGCTCGCGATGCAGGCGCTGTGGATCGCGATCGGCGCCGTCGTGCTCCGCCGCATGTTCTCGATCGCCGTCAGGCGCTACTCGGCGGTGGGCGGCTGATGCGCGCGATCTCGCTGTTCCTCACGTTCCTGCGGGTGGGCGCGCTCAACGAGTTGCAGTACCGGGCGAACCTCGCGATCCAGCTGCTCGAGTCGGGCATCTCCGTGTTCACGGGCCTCGTCGTCCTCGCGCTCGTGTTCTCGCAGGTGCCCGCGCTCAACGGTTGGTCGCAGCCCGAGCTGCTCGCGGTGCTCGGCGTGTACACGCTCGTCGGCGGTGTCATCGGGATGCTGATCCAGCCCAACATGGAGCGGCTGATCACGGATGTCCGACAGGGGACGCTCGACTACATCCTGACCAAGCCGGACGACAGCCAGGTCCTCGTCAGCGTCCGCGAGATCAGGATCTGGCGCGTCGTCGACGTCATCCTCGGCTTCGTGATCATCGGCGTCGCGCTCGTCCAGCTCCAGGGGACGCTCGGGCCGCTCGACGCGGTCGCGTTCGTCGTCGCGCTGCTGCTCGGATCGGCGATGGTCTACTGCTTCTGGCTGCTGCTGACGACCGCGGCGTTCTGGATCGTGCGCATGGACGAGATCGTGGAGCTGTTCATGGGGCTCTACGCATCGGGGCGATGGCCGGTCACGATCTACCCGGACTGGCTGCGATTCGGGCTCACGTTCCTCGTGCCGGTCGCCTTCGCGGTCACCATCCCGGCCGAGGCGCTGACGGGCCGCCTGACGCCCGAGCTGCTCGCCGGGGCGGCGGCCTTCGCCCTCGCGCTGCTGCTCGTCACGCGCTGGTTCTGGCGCGTCGGTCTCCGCCGCTACGCAGGCGCTTCGGCCTAGCGAACCGGGGTTTTCCCGGGTTCATACCCGCGAGATCACCGCCCTGCCGGTGGGGCGCCGGTGCAAGGTCCGGTCGGGCATCATGCCGCCATGCGCTGGTCGAGGGGACACACGGGCGGCATCGAGGACCGTCGTGCCGAAGGCGGCATGGGCGGTGGCTTCGGCATCCCCATGGGCGGCGGCGGAGGCGGCATCCCGATCCCGGTCGGTGTCGGCGGCACCGGCGGCCTGATCCTCGTGATCATCGTCGTCGTGCTCAACCTCCTGGGCGGGTCCGGCAGCTCCGGCAGCCTCGGCAGCGCACTCGATCCCTACGGCGGCCAGCCGGCCGTCGACCCGCAGGCCACGGTCGACCTGACGAACAACGGCGACCTCGTCCAGTTCGCGGGCTTCGTCCTCGACGACACGAACACGCTCTGGGCCGACACGTTCCAGCGCGCCGGCCAGAGCTACACGCCGACGCGCATGGTGCTGTTCACCTCGGCGACGCAGAGCGGCTGCGGCCCGGCGAACGCGCAGACCGGCCCGTTCTACTGCCCGGTCGACCAGAAGGTGTACCTCGACCTCGGGTTCTTCCAGGAGCTGAGCAAGCGGTTCGGCGCCCCGGGCGACTTCGCGCAGGCGTACGTCATCGCGCACGAGGTGGGGCACCACGTCCAGCAGGAGACGGGCATCGAGCAGCAGGTCACGCAGCAACAGCAGCAGGACCCGTCGCAGCAGAACGCCCTGTCGGTGAAGCTCGAGCTGCAGGCGGACTGCCTGGCCGGCGTGTGGGCGTACTCCGTGTACCAGCGCGGGGACCTCGACCCCGGCGACGTCGACGAGGCGCTCAAGGCGGCGTCGGCCGTCGGCGACGACCGGATCCAGGCGTCGGCGGGCCAGCGGGTCAACCCCGAGACCTGGACGCACGGCTCGGCGGAGCAGCGATCGTCGTGGTTCAAGAAGGGCATGAGCTCGGGGGATCCGGCAGCCTGCGACACCTTCGGCGGCCAGTAGGGCGATCAGCCGACCGCGCCGCGGGCGACGGCGTCTGCGCTATCCTTCGCCGTCCGGGCCCGTAGCTCAACGGTAGAGCGGGGGACTCTTAATCCCTAGGTTGAAGGTTCGAATCCTTCCGGGCTCACCAGCCTCGCACGGACGAAAAGGCCCTCCGGGACGTTCCCGAAGGGCCTTCTGTTCTTGGGCGCTTCCCGTGTGTCTACCCGACTCGGGCAGCGCGTTTCGTGGAGGTTGCGTCAGCGTCTCGTCGATGCATCCATTCCGGAAGCCGCTACCCCGAGCGCTCCGGGGGACACGGTGAGGCAGCGGAGGCCGTTTTCCGAGGTGAACAAGACCGACGATACGAACCGCAGGCAACCGACAACAGCGGCCGCCCTGCAGGAGTGGCGCGCGGCCGAACAGGCGGCCGCCGTCGCCCGTCGCGGCACGGTCGCGGCGAAGGCGGCCGCCGCGGCAGCGGCGACTGCGGCCGAGGCCGCCCAGGCGACGGCGGAGGCCGCCAGGGCGGCGCTCGAAGCAGCGACCCGTGCCGAGCACTCGGCGGCCAGGACGTCGGAGGCCGCGAGAGCAGCCGCGCTGGCGACCGAGGCGGACTCCGTGGATGCTGGCGCTGAAAGCGCGATGGCGGACGTCGCGGAGGCGGTGGCGCACCGCAACTACCGCGAGGCCGCCGACCGAGCCGAGGCGCGAGCCAAGGACTAGCGGAGGGATGTCCAGTGATCGGCGACCGGCGCCTGTCGTTCGACCTGTGGGGCGACACGGTGAACCTTGCGGCGCGCATGGAGTCGTCCGGCGTCCCGGGTCGGATCCAGGTGTCGATATCGACGGCCGCCCTGCTCGACGACACCTACGGCTCGAAGCCCGCGACATCGACGTCAAGGGCCTCGGTCCCACACGCGCATACCCCGTGGTGACGTCCTCGTGACCGCGGCGACCGGAACTCCGGCCGCGCGCTCGAGCGTCACGCCTCGGCCGGGCCCGGACGACGCGCAAGCAGCCAGAGCGCGAGGGCACCTTCCGCGACGAGGCCGAGCACCACGGCGACGGCGGCGAACCACGTCGGCGTGATCGGGATCACGGCCACGGGCCACGCGATCCCGGCGATCACCAGCAGCACGCCGAGCGCCGCCGGCGCCGAGCGCGAGCGGGCCACGAGATACCCCAGGATCACGAGGAAGATTCCGAACGGCACGAGCGCGGCCCGCAGCAAGTCTGCGTTGGCCTGCGCCTGGCCGAGGCCTTGCGTGACGCACCCGAGAAGCGCGAGCGGAAGCAGCGCAATCGCCACTCGCGGGTTCGCAGGGGCGAATAGGCGATAGAGCAGGACTGCCAGAACGAAGTAGACGCCTGTCGCGATGACCTGCAGTGGAACGCTCCGGACGGCGACCGCTGTCACGGACAGCACGAAATAGGCGACGTAGACGACGCCCGCGATCCTCATGCGCACGATCTCCAAGGCACCGAATAGCGGACCGCACTCGCGTCCCGGGAGCTGGAGGTGGTGCCCAGAGCGTTACTCGCGCTGCACGTGCTCGCTTCCGTCGCGCGCATCGCGAGCGCCGAAATCGTCGGGGCGCGTCCAATCGCCTGGGCCCGTGGCCTCGTGGTCGACCGGTCGCGACGAGTCCTTGTCGCCCATGCGCAGCTCGTTCTCGGCGAACCGCCATACCTCATCGGCCTTGTCCTCGACCGCTTCCGCCAGCTGATGAAACTCGTCCGAGCTGCGGGCTGTGCGTCGTTTCGCCTGCTCGAGCGCCTTCAGCTCATCGACGGCACCGATGATTCTGCGCGATTGCTCGTCGAGTTCGGGATCGCTGGCACCACTCATGCGCGACAGCATCCATCCCCGAATACATCGGACGAACGCCGCCAGCCGCCGCGCCCGTGTCGCCGGCCTTGCGCGAGCCGGATCGGATCGAGTGCGGGTGTCGTCGACACCGGTCAGCTGGGTCCTTTCCGAGTCCTGTCGGCTCCCTCGTCAACCTGCGTCGCCGCCGGCGTCCCATGTCCCGTGGCCGGCAGGCCGAATGGCACGGGCCGGGGGTCCGAACGACCGTGGTTCCGGGATTCATCGACGCCTAGGTTCTCGGTAGCGGGCACAGGGCCCGTACCACGGAGGTTCTTGGTGATGTCCACGTTGCGATCCGTCGCCGCGGTTGTCGGCGCGGTGGCGACCCTGCTCCTGTTCTGGATGGTCAATCCCTGGGTGGCCGTGCCCGATGCGCTGGGCGGCATCGTGTCGGCCGCGTTCTGGGTCCTCGCCATCGCGCTCGTCATCGTGCTGTACCTCGACGCGCGCCAGGACCCGGAGTCCGGCAGGGTCGAGATCGAGGGCCCGGCCTTCACCCGGTTCCTCACGTCGAACTCGCGCGCCGGCCTCGTGTGGCTGCCCATCCGCCTGTTCCTCGGCTTCGCCTGGCTCGAGGCCGGCTGGCACAAGGCCACGGGCGGCGGCTGGCTCGACGGCGGCGCCGCGCTCGCCGGCTTCTGGAAGAACGCGGTCGCGATCCCGGACCAGGGCCATGCCGCGATCACCTACGACTGGTACCGGACCTTCCTCCAGACGCTGCTGAACAACGACGCACAGAGCTGGTTCGCGCCGCTCATCACCTTCGGCGAGATGGCGGTGGGCCTCGGGCTCATTTTCGGGGTCCTGACCGGGTTCGCGGCGTTCTTCGGCTCGACGATGAACATGTCGTTCATGCTCGCCGGGTCGGCATCCACCAACCCGATCATGTTCGCGCTCGCGATCGGCGTGATCCTCGCGTGGAAGGTCGCCGGCTACTACGGCGTCGACCGCTGGCTCCTCCCGTTCCTCGGGACGCCCTGGAAGATGGGGCACCGGGGAGAAACCGTCGGAACGCCGCTCGCCACGGCCGGCTCGAGGTCCTGATCCCGGGCCGCCAGCACGCGGAACCACTTCGTGGCGGGGGCGCCACGGCCTCGAGGGGCCGTGTGGCGCCCGCGCCGCGCGTCCGGCATCCTCCATTTCGCATCCGCGGCGGGATCCAGAGGGGGTCGGTCGAGCGGATGGACCGGGGGATGGAGGAGACGAGTTGTTCCTGACCGATCCGCGCCCGTCACGCGTCCGGATGCCGCGCCGCCCCGGCGCCCTGATCGCCGCCGGCCTCGCAGCCGTCCTCGCAGCCGCGTGCAGCGGGACGCCCGCCGCGACGAGCGGCGCGGCCACCAGCGCACCGACGACCGCCGCAACCGACGCCGCACCGACCGATGCCGGGGCTTCGCCCGCGGGGGGCGGGGGCGCGACGCTCGCCTCGGTCTGCCGGCACCTCACGAACCTGAAGTCGATGGACTACGCGTTCGGCCAGAGCTTCACGAACATCGCGGCGCTCGCGGATTCGTCGAAGGCGCAGACGATCACCGACCTGCAGGCGTTCGTGCAGGAGGCGCCGGCGGAGATCCAGCCGCAGGCGGCCGCGCTGCTCGCGTTCTGGACCGAGCTCGCGGCGAACAGCGGCTCGGTGAACGAGAACGACCCGCGGCTCACGGACGCGACGGCCAAGCTCGGCGCCTGGCTCAGCGCGAACTGCTGACGGGGGCTCGCCGATGGCGGCCGGGCCGTCCGCCGGCCGCCCCGATTCGGTCGGCGTTCGTCGCCGCGCACGCGCCGCGCACGCGCCGCGCACCCGACGATCGACGGTCGCGGAGCGACTACTCGACGTCCAGCTGACCCGGCGCGAGCTCCTCCCAGGGCACCGCGGCCGGCGCCGATGACGACGTGCCGCCATCGCCCGGGTCGTCGCCTGGCAGCCAGTCGCGGATCCCGTCCACGATCCCGGGCACGACGGTGAAGCGCACGCCGGATACGGCGGCGCCCGCGAGTCGGACGAGCGTCGCGAAGACCGCGTACGCCGCGACGAGCAGCGCCACGGCGGCGACGCCACCGATGCCGGCGAACGGAAACGGGTCCACGCGACGAGGATGCGCCGCCGGGCCCGCGATGGGAAGCGGCAACCGACGGCGTACGATCGGCGCATGCCCGGCCACGTCGCGCGTCGGCTGCTGCGGCTCGTCATCGTCCCGGTCGTGGTCCTCGCCGCCGCCACCGCGGCCGTCGCGTTCCTCGAGCAGACGCTCGGTGTCCAGAACGCCTCGTCGGCGTACCTCGTCGCCGTCGTCCTGGCGGCGCTGGTGGCCGGGACGGGCGGCGCGGTGGTCACGGCGGTCGGCTCCGCGGCGGTCTACAACTACCTGTTCACCGAGCCCCGCTTCACGTTTGCCGTGCACGACGCGGGCGTGCTGCTGTCCGTCGTGCTGCTGCTGTTCGTCGGCATCGTGGTGGGCGAGCTGGCGGCGCTCCAGCGCCAGCGGGCCGACGCGGCGACGGCCCGCGAGCGCGAGGCGCGCGCCCTCTTCGGGATCAGCCGCTCGCTCGCGACCCGCGAGTCGATGGGCGAGGCGCTCGCGGCGATCCTCGCCGTGATCGCCGCGGAGGCGGGCCTCGATCGCGCGTGGGTCGGGTTCGGTGCCGAACCCGCGACGGAGGCGGTCGCGGCCGACACGGGGAACGGGGCGCCGCCGTCGCCGCCCGGGAGGATCCGCGTGCTGCAGCGCGCGCCCGGCGACCAGCCGGCGCGCTGGGTCCTGGTGCAGCGGCCGGGCGGGACACGCTCGACGACGAGGGGCGACACGTACCGGGTCCGGATCGAGGCCAGCGGCGAGCCGCTGGGTTCCATCTGGGCGGTCCGCGCACGGGACCTGGGCGAGCCCGACCGCGTGCAGACGCGGCTGCTCGCGGGTGCGGCGGACCAGGTCGGCCAGGCGCTGAGCAACGACCGTGCGGCGGCGCAGCGTCGCGAGGCGGAGATCGCGCGGCAGAGCGACGCGCTCAAGACGGCGCTGCTGCAGTCGGTGTCCCACGACCTCCGGACACCGCTCGCGACGATCCGCGCGGCCGCGGGCAGCCTCCGGCCCGGCGGACCGTTCGGCGACGAGGACCGCCGCGCCGGCGCCGACGCGATCGAACGCGAGGTCGAGTACCTCGACCGGCTCGTGCGGAACCTGCTCGACCTGTCGCGGATCGAGGCGGGCGCGCTCCGGGCGAGCCGCGACGTGTTCGACCTCGACGACCTGCTCGCGCGCGCGGTCCACAGCGCCCGGGCCCGGCTCGGTTCGCGCACCCTCGAGGTGGAGCTGCGGGCATCGCCGGTCGAGGCGGATCCGGTCTTTGTCGACGAGGCCGTGTCGAACCTGCTCGACAACGCCGTCCGGCACACGCCCGACGGCGCGCGGCTCCGCGTCACCGCCCGCGACCAGCCGCCCGACGCGGTACTGCTGACCGTGGAGGACGATGGGGCCGGCGTGCCCGATGCGCTGCGCGAGCGGCTGTTCGAGAAGTTCTACCGGGCGCCGCGGCCGGAGGACGCCCGCCGGTCCGGGCTCCGGCGCGAGGGGACCGGCATCGGCCTGTCGGTCGCGCGGGGGCTCGTCGAGGCGACGGGCGGCTCGGTCGCGGCCCGGCGCAGCGAGCTGGGCGGGCTCGCGGTCGACCTGGTCCTCCCGGCCTACCGGCGCCGAACCGCAGAAGGCGCCGCCCCGGGCGCGCCCGCGCTCGAGCCGCCGACCGCGCCGGCCGCGGCGACCGCTGCCGACCCGGCGATGGACGCCGATCCTTTAGGCATTCCTTAGGCCCGCGACCGGCGCCCAAGCCGGTTCTCTCTTGGCGCCCCGCCCGACGATCGGGGCATGCGGTCCGCACCCACCCATGCCCGCGCCATCGCCCCGCCGCCCCGTTGGATGGGCGAGGAGCGCCTCGTCCGCGAGGCGATCCTGATGGTCGCGTCGCACGGGGCGCCCCGCGTGCTCGTCGCCGGGCTCACGTTCGGCGAGCAGATCCTCGACGACTGCCGGCGGTCCGCCCTCGAGGCCGGCGTGCGGGTGCGCACGCGGCCGACGGCGAGCGAGGACCGCCTCGACCTCGTCGTCGAGGCCGTGCACTGATGCGCGTGCGTCCAAGGCAGCGGCCCGGGTTGGCGCCATGATCGGCGGCCGTCGATCGCTGGCGGGGCGCAAGCCCGGCGACCGGCGCGTCCGCGTCGACCGCCCGCACGCCGCGTACTTCCGATACACGGGACCCAACCAGCTCGTCGCCAAGCCCGAGGCGTCCGCGCCGCGGACCGGGTTCGGCCGCTCTCTCCGGCGCGCGAAGGCGTGGCTCATCGGCCGGCCGCTGGCGTCCGAGGAGGAGATCGGCGAGCGGCTGAGCAAGCGCCTCGCGCTGCCGATCTTCAGCTCCGACGCGATCTCGTCCTCGGCGTATGCCACCGAGGAGATCCTGCGGGTCCTCGTCGTGGGCGGCGCGCTCGCGTTCGTCGCCACGGTGCAGGTCGCGGCCGCGATCGCGTTCCTGCTCGCCGTCGTCGCCATCTCGTATCGCCAGGTCTGCCGGGCGTTCCCCAACGGTGGCGGCGCGTATGCGGTCGCCCGGCAGGAGCTCACGCCGCTGCTCGGGCTCGTCGCCGCGGCGGCGCTGCTGATCGACTACGTGATGACGGTCGCCGTGTCGACGTCGTCGGCCGTGGAGCAGCTGATCTCGATCGCGCCCGAGCTCAACGCGATCCGCGTGGGGATCGGGCTGCTGTCGATCACCCTGATCACGGTCGGCAACCTCCGCGGGCTCCGGGAGTCCGGGAACATCTTCGCGATCCCGACCTACCTGTTCGTGAGCCTCGCCCTGCTGATCGTCGCGATCGGCGGCTACCGGATCCTCAGCGGGCAGGCCGCACCGCTGCCGCCCCACGCCGAGGCCGTGCACCTGGGCACCGAGACGATCGGGATCCTGCTGCTGCTCAAGGCGTTCGCCTCGGGCTCCGTCGCGCTGACCGGCACGGAGGCGATCGCGAACGGCGTGCCCGCCTTCCGGCCACCCGAATCGAAGAACGCGGCGAACACCCTCGTGATCATGGCGGTCCTGCTCGCGATCCTGTTCATCGGGATCAGCGTCATCGCGGCCGCGTACCATGTGGTCCCGTCGGTGGACGGCAGCGGCGGCCCGACGGTGATCGCGCTCGTCGCGCAGACCGCGTTCGGCGCGAGCAGCCCGCTGTACTACATCTTCCAGCTGAGCACGGCGCTCATCCTGTTCCTCGCCGCGAACACCAGCTACAACGCGTTCCCGAGGCTCGCCGCGCTGCTTGCCGAGGACGGCTACATCCCGCGCCAGTTCTCGTTCCGCGGCGACCGGCTCGCGTTCAGCTGGGGGATCATCCTCCTGTCGGCCGTGGCCGCCGCGCTGATCGTCGCGTTCGGCGGCGTGACGACCCTCCTCATCCCGCTCTACTCGGTCGGCGTGTTCGTGTGCTTCACCCTGAGCCAGGGCGGCATGGTGCTCCACTGGCGCCGCAACCGGGAGCGCGGCTGGTGGCGGCGCGCGGCGATCAACGCGCTCGGCGCGGTGCTCACGGCGGTCGTGCTCGCGATCGTCGTGTACGAGAAGTTCGCGCACGGCGCGTGGCTCGTCGTGATCCTGATCCCGACCCTCGTCGGGGCGATGCTGTTCATCAACCGCCAGTACGCGGCGTCGGCCCGGCACCTCGCGCTCCGGCCGGGGTACGTCGTCAAGCCGCCGGTGCGCGAGGAGCGGGCGATCGTGCCCATCCCGTCGCTCAACCGGGCCACCGTCCGCGCGATCAACGTCGCCCGATCGGTGACCTCCGAGGTCAGCGCGGTGTTCATCAGCGAGGACCCGGAGCAGTCGACGGAGATGCGCCGCGAGTGGGAGCTCCGCGTCCCCGGCGTCCCGCTGGTCATCGTGGAGAGCCCGTACCGGGCGCTGGCCGGTCCGCTGATCGCGTACCTCGACGTGCTGGACCGGGCCTGGCCGCCCGACAAGCCCCAGCCGATCACGTTCGTCGTGATCCCGGAATACGTCGCCCGGCACTGGTGGGAGCGCCTGCTCTACAACCAGTCGGCCCGCCGCCTGCGGTCGATCCTGCTCGGCCGGCCGCACACGGTCGTCGTGGACGTGCCGTACCGGCGGGACCGCGGCGAGGAGCCGAAGGACATGGTCAAGGCCTCGAAGCTCCGGCCGGCGGATGGCGGCGACGTCCCCGACGGGCCGAACGCCGGCGAGGTCGCGGCTGCGGTGGGGACACCGGCCACGCCGGGGACGCGGGGGACGCGGGAGATGCCGGGGCCGTGAGGGCCGCCGGCGGCGTCGTGTTCCTGACGTCGATGCCGATCTCGCTGCTGTTCATCGGCGCGGGGGCGCTGGGTCACCGCCCGCCGGAGGTGCTCGCCGGGCTGCTCGTCGGCGCGATGATCGGGCTGCCGCTCCTGCTCGCGGGGATCCGCGACCGGGCCCGGCCGAGCGGCGACTGACCGACTGACCGAAGCACCGCGCCCCGTCCGCCGGGCGACGGATCGCCCCGCGTCCGCGATCATGGGCCGGTGGAGACGCGGCTCGCCGTCACCTGGGACGACCTCGACGCCCTCGTGGCGCGCCTCGCGGAGCTCGCCGGCCGCGAGTACGACCTCGTCCTCGCGATCACGCGCGGCGGGCTCGTGCCGGCGGGCATGCTGGCGTACCGGCTCGACCTCCACGAGATCCTCGTCGCCGGCGCCGTGTTCTACCGCGCCGAAGGCGGCACGCACGATGCGCCGGTCATCGGCCAGTTCCCGGACCCCGCGCTGCTTCGCGGCCGGCGTGTCCTCGTGGTCGACGAGGTGTGGGAGACCGGCGAGACGATGACCGATATCGTCGGTCGGGTGCGCGCTGCCGGCGGGTCGCCGACGACCGCGGTGCTTCACTACAAGCCCTCGCGGTCGCGGGTCGCGGGACGCCCCGATCACTACGCCGCGATCGCCGAGGGCTGGGTCGCGTATCCGTACAAGGCGGGCGCTTGACCGGCCCGCGGGTCGCGTCTCAGCGTGGTCTCAGCCACGAACGATTGGATGACGGCCGACGGGTCGCCAGGACGGCCCGCTCGCGCCTCACCCTCCAGGAGGGGACATGACGGCCCAACGCTCCGCCCCCGACCGCGGTCCGATCCTGATGCTGATCGGCATGGTCGTCCTCGCGGTCGCGGGCGCCGGCCTGTGGTACCTCTTCTTCCGGCCCGCCGGTCCCGCGCCGGTGTCGCTCGACGGAACCCCGGCGTCGTCGGCCGCGGCCGCCGTCGACCCAACGGCGACCGCCCGGCCCAGCGCGACCGCGGCCGGGAGCGACGCCGCGTCCGGAGTGCCCGCGTCGGGCACGGGCACGGCGTCGGGCGAGGGAATCAGCGGGACCTGGAAGGTCGATCCGTCGGTCGGCTCGTTCAGCGACTTCTCAGGGTCGTTCGTCGGGTACCGGGTCAAGGAGCAGCTCGCGAGCATCGGCGCGGCAACCGCCGTCGGCCGCACGCCCGACGTGACGGGCACGGTCACCGTCAACGGGACCACGATCACCGCCGCGGACTTCAGCGCCGATCTCACGTCGCTCCAGAGCGACGACCCGAGACGCGACGGCCAGCTCCACCAGCAGGCCCTCGAGACGGACCAGTTCCCGACGGCGACCTTCAAGCTGACCCAGCCGATCGACCTCGGCAAGGCGCCCGCGAGCGGCGAGACCGTCTCGGCGACGGCGACGGGCGACCTCACGCTCCACGGGGTCACGAAGTCGGTACAGGTCCCGCTCCAGGCCCGGGTCGCCGACGGCGTCGTGACGATCGTCGGCTCGCTGCCGATCCAGTTCGCCGACTTCGGGATCAACCCGCCGCAGTCGATGATGGTGCTGTCCGTCGAGGACAACGGCACCCTGGAGCTCCAGCTCCAGCTCACCCGCGGCTGACGGGCCGGATCCAGTCGTTCTCAGGCGGTTCTCACGCGATGACGCTTGACTGGTCCTCGACCCGCGGTTCTCCCGGTGGCCTCTCCTCCACACCGGGAGGGCCGCGGTCCCATGTCCGGCCCGCGGCGGCCGAGCGGGGCATGGCGGTGCTGTGGCGCCTGGCCCCGGTCGCGCTGGCCGTCCTCGCGGGCGGGCTGTACCTGTGGGACCTGTCCGTCAGCGGCTGGGCGAACACCTACTACGCGGCGGCGGCGCAGGCGGCGTCCCAGAGCTGGTCGGCGATGTTCTTCGGGGCGCTCGATGCCGCCGGGTTCATCACCGTCGACAAGCCGCCGGCGTCGCTGTGGCTCATGGGAGCGTCGGTCCGCCTGTTGGGGCTGAGCCCGTTCGCGGTGCTGCTGCCCGAGGCGCTGTGCGGCGTCGCCGCCGTGCTGCTGCTGTGGGACGCCGTCAAGCGGCAGCTGGGCCGGGAAGCGGCGCTGCTTGCGGGCGTCGCGTTCGCCCTCACGCCGGCCGCGGTCCTGATGTTCCGCTACGACAATCCGGACGCCCTCCTCACCCTGCTGCTCGTCGGCGCCGCGTGGGCGGTCGTGCGCGGACTCGACCGAGGACGGGTCCGGTGGGCGCTGCTCGCCGCCGGGATGGTCGGGCTGGCGTTCCTGACGAAGTACCTGCAGGCGTACCTCGTGCTGCCGGCGTTCGCCCTCACGTGGCTCCTCGCCGCGCCGGGGTCGCTCGGCCGTCGGATCGGCGTCCTGCTCGCGTCCGCCGTGACCGTCGTCGCGGCGTCGTTCTGGTGGGTCGTGATCGTGGACCTCGTCCCGGCGTCGCAGCGCCCGTTCATCGGCGGCTCGAGGAACGGCACCGCGCTGGACCTGCTGCTGGGGTACGACGGCCTCGGCCGGATCTTCGGCGAGCGCGGCGGCGCGGGCGGGTTCGGCGGTGGCCCGGGCGGGGGCGGCGGGTTCGGGGGCTCCGCGGGGTTGCTG